>JAKLKR010000236.1 GCA_023150565.1 Planctomycetota bacterium | reverse complement strand
TTCGGGAAACCCGCGCGGGGCGGGGGTGGGTTGGTGGTTCGGCGGTGGGGTACCGCTGATGGCAGGATCATGCCCGGTCCGGCGGTCCGTTTCCGGACTGCGATGGCATTGCATCATCCCACCGGTGGGACATCCAGGGGCCCCCTACGTAGCAAGGCCGGATCCCGGAGGCAACCGGTGCTTGCGAATGGGGGCTGCACTGTTCCTGGCAGGGGATTGTTCGGTCCTGTTCAAGCCCTTGTTAATAAATGACCTGGGAACGAAGTCCGGGTTACGGGGGGGGCGGCCGGCGGATCGCCCAGGTGGGCGGATCATCGGGCTTGGCGTGGGTGCGGCCGAAGCCGGAGCGCCCGGCCCACGGGCGCTCCTCGTGCTCGCGCTCGCCCAGCAGGCGGTCCCAGGTGCGCAGGCCCTGGGCCACCTCCATGCCGATCTCGATGAAGATGGCCTGCCATTCCTCCGGGGTGTGCCCGCTGTCGGGGATGGCCTTGGCCAGTTCGAGGGCGGCGAAGACCATGCTCGGGGCGGTGGCGGGCGGCGGCGGTACCGGCGGCACCTCCTTGGGCGTGCCGGGCGGGTTGAGGTCGGTGCCGTTGTAGTGGCAGGCCATCGCCAGCAGCCCGGCGGCCTGCTCCAGGCCCTGGCACTGCCGCCCCAGGTCCATCGCCGCCTGGCCCTTCTCGCGGCTGGGGTCGAGGATCCAGGCGCGCACCGCGGCGAAGGCCCGGTCGGTGGCCGGCCCGGTGCCGGACAGGTCGGCGGTGGCCGGCTTCGGCAGCGCGAGCATGGCCTGGGCATGCTTGGCCTTCCAGCCGTCGAGGGCGGCGCGCAGCTCGCCGCGCTTCTGCTCCAGCGCCTGGCGCAGTCGCTGATGCGGGCTGTCGGGCCCGCCGTCGCCGGTGAGGCCGGTGGCGGCGGCGTGGCTGTCGGCGACCTTGCCGGCGAAGTCGCCGGCCGACAGGCCGAACACCGAGCGGTAGACCTCGGCGCTGCGCGTGTCGTTGGCCAGCCAGGCGGCGCGCTCGGCCGGCGCCAGCGCGGCGATGTGCGCCTTGCGTGCCTGGAAGAACGCCTCGCCGGCCGAGGGCTCGCGCAGCGGCGCCTGCAGCAGCGGCTCCAGCTCCGGCGGCAGGAAGCGCAGGTCGTGGTTCTCGTCGAGGCGCGCCGCCGGCCAGCTGGCGGGGTCGTGCAGGTCCTTGCCGCCGACCAGGGCCGGGGCGGGGGCGAAGTCGCGTTCGGACACCGCCAGGGTGGTGTCGAAGCCGAGCACGTTGCCCGGGGGCTGCGCCGCCGCGCCGAGGCCGACCAGGCCGAGGGTGCCGGGCTCGCCCCGGGCCGCGAGCGCGGCGCGATGCTCGGCGGCGCCCCGGCGCAGCGTATCCATGCATTCGTAACCCCACCACACCAGCACCCGGCGGCGCAGGGCGACGGTCAGGAAGCGCAGCGCCAGGCCCTGGTCGCCGGCGCGCTGCAGGGCGCGGAAGGCGGCCTCGCAGCCGGGATTGCGCGCGCAGGCCTCGACCAGCGCCGGGGCCGGCTCGGCCAGGCGCTGGGCCAGCACCTGGGCGGCGGGCTCGGGCTCGAGCAGGACCAGGGGCTTGGCGGGGGTGAAGGCGTCGGTCATGGCGGATCCCTCAGTTGACCTGGACGATCGGGGCCTGGACCTGGTAGGTCACCCCCTTGTTGCTGGCGGCCACCGCGGTGGTGGTGTTCTGGACATCCTGGGCCGCCCGCGCCAGGGCCTGGGTCTTCTCATTCAGGGCGGTGCGCTTCACGTCGATCGAATCCTCCTCGAACAAGGCCCCGAATTCGGAGTTCTCCAGCACGTCCAGCTCCTGCTGGCCGGCCAGCACCTCCTGGGTCAGGCGGGCGTGGTTCTCCCTCGCCGAGGTGTGCGCCTGCTGCAGCGCGGTGTCGTCGACCTTCATGCTGATGGTCGACTTCTCGGTGGCGGTGATCTTGACCCCCGAGATCGCCCCCACCCCGATCTTGTTGAGGGTGGGCGGGTAGAAGTACGACCACATGTCCATGCCGGTGCCGAGCATGCTGAGGAAGGTGGTGGTGGTGCCGAAGCCGATCTTCTCCTCGGTGGAGGTGTCGTCCTTGTTGTTGGGGGTGGCGGCCTGGGCGATCTTGACCAGGTTGGTCACCACCTTGACCCCGCCGGCGAGGTCGGCCGAGAGCGGCGAGGTGCGCAGGGTGGTGGTGCCGGCGGTGGTGTCGACCACCCCCGAGCCGATCAGGTCGATGGGGTTCAGGCGCATGCTCACGGCCTTGGCGGTGAGCTTGGCCAGGTCGGCGAAGGCCAGGCAGCTCTCCTTGACGATGAAGTAGGTGGTCTCGGCGTCCTTGCTGGTCTGGCTGCGGGTGTCGGTCTTGCCGGCGGTGGCGGCCGAGACGAACACCGCGGTCCAGGCCGAGATCATGTCGCCGACGCAGTTCACCAGGTCGCCGCTGAGCGAGGCCGAGAAGCCGTTGGCCTTGGCGTACGGCCCCTGGGCGGTGAAGGCCGAGCCCGACGACGACATCTTGGCGCGCAGGTAGCCGGTGCTCTCGACCAGCGGGCCGACCATCGAGATGCCGGTGACGTTCATCGCCAGGGTCGGGCCGAGGGCGGGGAAGGTGGTGTTCTTGAGCCCCAGGGTCAGCCCGGCGGGGGTGATCTTGAGCGAGGCGTCGCCGACCTGGAGGGTGATCGACTTGCCGGCGGTGATGACCAGGTCGCTGCCCACGCTGATGCTGCGCTGGCCGTTGACCTGCTCGCGCATGGCCCCGGCCGAGAACAGGTCGATGCCGCGCGTGCCGGTCTGGTCCTCGAAGGCCAGGTAGGCGTCGCGCGCGGTGTCGGCGTTGGTGGCGCCGTCGACCAGGCGCGCCCCGCCGCTGTCGGTGACGGTGTACGCCGGCGCCCGGCCCAGGGTCGGGCAGGTGGTGAGGCCGCCGGTCTTCAGGTGGCCTTCGGCGTCGGCGAAGCGTCCGCCGATCACCGTGCGCCCGAGCTCGGCCCCGCTCGGGCTGCCGGGCAGGTCGCTGGCCTGGTCGAACACCACCGCCGCGGCCAGCGGCCGGCCGGGATCGCCATAGGCGAACTGCACCGCCACCCGTTCGCCCACCCGCGGCAGCGCCACCAGGCCGCGCGCGCCCTGGGCCACCCGCATCCAGCCGCTGGCCTGGCCGGGGGCCCAGTCGAACAGCACGCGCACCCGGCCCAGGCTGTCGGTGGCGATCAGGCCGGGGCAGGGCACCTCCTTCTGCACGTCGATCGTCTTGCCGGGATTGGCGGGATCGGGCTGCTTCTCGGTGACCGTGCGGGTGGTCTTGCCGTCGCTGGTGGCGACGGTGGCGAGGTGCATCCCCGCCAGCAGCGGCGCCGGGCGGGTGCGCGGCGGCCGGTAGCGCAGGGCGAGCGGGATGGCCTCGACCTCGACCTCGACCCACAGCCCCAGGCCGTCCCAGCCCGCGCCGGTGCGCGTCGCCAGCGCCGGCAGCTGGTCCAGCTCGGGGGCGGGGGAGCTTTGCCAGGCCTCGACCTGCAGCTGCGCGAGGTCGGCCAGGCGGCGCATCAGCGGCGCGTCCGGCGGCGGGACCGGCACGGTCAGGCCGGGCAGCAGGCGCAGGCGCCGGCGCACCACCAGGGTCCGGGCCCCGGCCACCGTCAGCAGGGTGCCGGCGCCCACCCCCAGGTGGTCGCCGCGGCCGTGGTGGCGGCGCAGGCGGCACTGCGCCTCCTGGGCCCGGCGCGTGGCCAGCACGCTGCCGAGGTCGCTGCCGCCCAGCTGGTCGGCGCCGTCGGCCGCCTGGGCGCCGCCGCCGGGCGCGAGCAGGTCGATGCGCGCGGGGGTGCCCGCCGCCGGCAGGCCGACGGAGGTGCGCTCGATCGCGGTCTCGCCGGCGAGCCTGGTCGAGAAGGCGTCCTTGCCGGTGCCGAAGCGCGCCGCGTCGCGGTCGGCGACCGCGACCTTGTCGGCACCCTCGGCGGTGGCGGCGGTCCAGCGCCACAGCCGGCGGGAGGGGGTGGTGGCTTCGACGGTGGCGGCGGGGTTCGACAGTCCGGCGCTGTGGCTGGCGGCGGCGCCGGTGTTCTCGTTGGCCTCGGCCAGCACCAGCACGTGGCGGCCCTGGGCGCCGGCGGTGCCGCCCGCCTCGGTGGCGGCGGCGGGCGGCTGGTGGATGTAGAAGGAGTGGATGCCCTCCTCCTCGCACAGGCGGGTGGCGAAGGCGGCGGTGCTCTCCTGCCAGCGCACCAGGTGCTGGCGCTTGGCATGGTCGGCATCGGCGACGAAGGCGCGGCTGTAGGCCACCCCGGCGGCGTCGAGGGCGCTGGCGATGGCGGCCACCGGCTGCTGGTCGGCGGACATGGCGCTGGCGCGGTCGTGCTCCCAGCGCGCCAGGGCCGGCTCCAGCCGCAGCCGCCACAGCTCGCGTGGCCGCCCGTCCGGCAGGGTCAGGGCGCCGAGCGCGGTGCAGGCGCTCACCACCGCGCTGAGGTGGTGGCGGACCACCACCCCGGTGCCGTCCTCGGCCAGCACCAGCAGGGCGTTGGCGCCCACCGCAGTGGCGCTGCCGAAGGCGGTGCCGGCGGGAAAGGCGACATCGGCGTCATAGCGGAAGCCCTGTCCCAGGGCCTCCTCGCCCTCGATGCGCAGGACCTCGGCGGTGGCGGCGGTTCCGGAGAGGGTCAGGGTGGCGGTCAGCATGGCGGGTCTCTCGCGGCTGGGCAGGGGGTCGTCAGGGGGATTAGGCTAGCGCCGCTGCACGGGCAATCACCGCCCATGCAGCGCAGAGATGCGTCCAGCGGTGGTCATGGTTTCCACTAACGGCAGGAAAACCAAAGGGGACGAACCACCGTATTGGGTTATGTGCCCCATCTCGTGGTGGTGGATGGTCATGGCCGCTGCCTTTCGCAGGGATGGGTGCCGGTTCGTCACCGGCGATGGCCCCATCCTGCCGCCCCCGCCACCCGCTTCCGGGCCGGAACCGGCCCCGTCATCCCACGCATGGGACGATCAGGCGAACACCGTCTCCAGGTAGAGCCGCTTCACCGCCGCGGCGTCGACCGCGGTGGTGGCCTCCAGCGGGTGGCCGGCGCCGGGGATGGTCATGCCGGCGGCCGGGCCGGGGCCGGCGGCCACGCTGACGCGCATCGCCTCGAGCCGGTAGAGCGCGGGGGCGAAGGCCCACACCAGCGGGAAGAGGTCGTACATCACCGGGCCCGGCTTCCACGGCTGCGCCGGCCGCCAGGCCGCGATCGCCGCCGCCAGGGCGCGGTGCAGCGGGCGCGCATCGTCGGCGAAGCGCCGGCAGTCGGCGTCGTCGAGCGTCACCTGGCGGGTGACGCTCCAGGTGCCCATGCGGATGGGGATGCCCGACGACAGCACGATCTGCGCCGCCACCGGGTCGCTGGCGATGTTGTGCTCGCTGCGCAGCTGCGCCACCTCGCCGCCCATCAGGGCCACGAAGGGGATCTGCGCCGCGATCGACGGCCGCCGGCGCAGGGCGGTGGCGAGGTTGGTGAGCGGGGCGATGGCGGCGATGCCGACCGCGCCGGGATGGGCCTCGACGGTGCGGATGATCAGCCCGGCGGCGTCGTGGTCGGCGGGCGCGTCGCGCCCGTCCTCCGGCTCGGCGAAGCAGCGGTGGTTCATCGTGCGCGCGAGGTCGTCCTGGGCGGCCAGCTCGGCCGGGTCGAGGTCGCGCAGCGGCAGCTCCATGCCCGCCGCCACCGGCACCCCGTCGCGGCCGAGGTGGCGCAGCAGCCGGCGCACCAGGCGCGCCCGCCCGGCCGCCGGGGCGGTGACGGTGGTGATGGCGCGGATGTCGAGCTCGGGCCGCAGCAGGGCGAAGTGCAGCGCCAGCAGGTCGTCGATGTCCTGGCCGGGGTCGGTGTCGATGAGCAGGCGCTGGGGTGCCATGGCGGTCTCCGTGGGGCCCAGCCTAGCCTGCCGGCGGCGGCGTGGCATCCTCCGCAACGACGGTCCGATGAGCAGCAACGACGGTCAGCCGCTGGCCATGGCCCTGCCGGCCCTCGACCACGCCGGGCGCTACCGGGCGCGCGGGCGCTGCCCGTGGCACGCCCACCGCGGCTTCGAGCTGCTCGCCGTGCGCCGCGGCCGCTGCACCGTCGAGCTCGAGGGCCAGCCCCCGCTGCCGGCGGGGCCGGGCAGCGTGGTGCTGATCCCGCCGCGCTGCGCCCACATCCACCACGACCGCACCATGGTGGCCACCGCCTATGCCATCTTCCGCCTGCCGCCGCGCCTGCTGCCGGCGCGCGTGCGGCGGCTGACGGTGGCGGCCGGCGATCCCCTGCTCGGCTGGCTCGACCAGGTGGTCGACCTGCACCGCGCCCCCGGCCCAGGCGATCCGCGCGCCGCCGGCGGCCTGCTGCTGGCGATCCTCGCCCGCCTCGACCAGCTCGATCCGCCCGCGCCGCCGGCGCCGCGGCCGCGTGCCCTGGCCCTGGCCGAGGCCCACCTCGCACGCCATCTGGGCGGGGAGGTGGCGATGGAGGCCCTCGCCGCGGTGGCGGGCGTCACCCCCGGGCATCTGCGCACCCTCTTCCGCGAGCACCACGGCTGCCCGCCGGCGCGCTGGCACCGCCGCCAGCGCATCGCCCTGGCCCAGCGCCTGCTGCGCGACCCCCGCCTGTCGCTGGCCGAGGTCGCCGCGGCGTGCGGCTGGCGCGGCGGCGCGCCCTTCGGCCGCGCCTTCCGCGCCGGGACCGGTCGCACCCCCGGGGCCTGGCGCCGGTCGCGCTGACGACGACGGCCCTGCCCCCGCAGGGCGGAGGGCAGGGCCGGTCGCCGGTTCGGTCCGGGGCTCAGTACTTCTGCGCGACCACGTCGGCGCTGTATTCGACCTTGCCGCCCTTGGCGCCGGTCTTGGGGTCGGTCTCGGTGTAGGCGATGGTGATCTTGCCGTAGTTGAGCCCGACCGTCTCGGCCGGGACCACGCTGTCGTCGCGCATGGCGCCGTTGGCGATGGCGGCCACCAGCACGTCCTCCATGGTCACGGTCAGGTAGGGCGTGCTGTCGCCGGTCGAGCGGCACAGCTCGAACACCACCTTGGCCACCGGCTTGCCGGTGCACAGGGCCTTGAACAGGTTGGGGGTGGCCTTGTCGATGAAGTGGGTGAAGGCGAAGTTGTCGACCGCGACCCCGGCGCCGGAGCGGGCGCCGCCGTGGCTGGCGCGCACGGTGGGCTGGGCGCCGCCGTAGCTGAAGTCGACCACGTCGATCTGGCCCTTGTGCTTGTCGTCGGTGCTCTGGCCGTCGATGCCGTCGAGCTTGATGAAGGCCTTGATGGAGGGGGTGGTCATGGCTGGCGCCTTTCAGGTGCCCGCGCAGGGCGGGCGGGGTGGGTGGCTGCCGGTTCGTCACCGGCGATGGCCCCATCCTGCCATCCCCACCACCCGCTTCTGGGCCGGAACCGTTTGCGCCATCCCACGGATGGGACGTGGGGAATGCTGGAATGCTGGAATGCCGGAATGCTGGAATGCTGGAATGCTGGAATTTGCCGATTTTCCTCGTCATTCCAGCATTTCAACATTCCAGCATTTGGCATTCCGAGCCCGCTCAGGGCTCGAGCGGGATGTCGAGCGCCAGCAGCGAGGCCGGCGCCAGCTCGAGGCGGCCGGGGCCGGGCACGTCGGCGGGGGCGGGCGCGCCGGCGGGATCGCCGGCGAGGCTGCGGCCGAGCACCGGGTCATCGGCCGTCAGGCGCCAGCAGCGGCCGGGGCCGGCGGCGCGGGCCCCGGCCAGGGCCACGGTGACGCTCAGCGTCCGCTCGAGCGAGCGGTTGATCGCCACCACCTGCAGGGTGCGGCGGTCGGCGGAGCGGGTGGCGGTGGCCGCCAGCAGGGGGAAGGCAGGCTCCTGCGCCAGGGTCTCGGCGCTGACCGTGATCGCCGCCAGCTCCAGCCGCCCCGCCACCGGGGCCGCGCGCGCGTCGGTCACGCGCAGCCCCAGGGCCACCCCCGGGCAGTCGGCGGGGGCGTTGAACACGGCGTGGAAGTCCTGCCAGTCGCGTGCCGCCTCGCAGCCGGTGATGGCGATGGCGGCGTGGGTGGCCTCCCAGCCGCGCTGGTCGAGCACGTTCACCCCGATCGCCCCCGGGCCGCAGCCGGGCGCCGGGCGGAAGCGCGCGCGCAGGGCGACGCGGTAGGCGCAGCCGGCGGCGGGCGCGGCCGCCGGCCGGGCGCGACCCGTCGACCCCGTGGCCGCTCTGGCCGCTCATGTATCGCTCGTCGAGCTCGCACGACGAAGGCGGCGAGCGTGCGTTCGCGATCGCGACCAAGCGGCTCTCGGGCGAGGGCGGCCGGGTGACCAGGCTTCACGCGGTACGCCTCGGCCCCGGCGCCGC
>JAKLKR010000235.1 GCA_023150565.1 Planctomycetota bacterium | reverse complement strand
GGCGAGCACCTGAACGTGGTCGGTCTGGGCGATGGCGAGGGCGGCCACCTCGGCCTGGTGGCGCTCAAGAAGCTCGGCATCACCAAGCTGGGCAAGATCTGGACCGGGGTCAGCGTGCGCCACCAGGGCATGCTCGCCGCCGCCGAGAGCTTCATCCGCCACACCCGCTGGCGCGGCCCCTTCGAGCTGGAGTGCATGGTCGAGGGCGAGCGCATCCACCTGATCGAGATCAACCCGCGCTTCCCCGCCTGGGCCTACTTCTCGACCGGGGTGGGGGTCAACCTGCCCGCCCGCCTGGTGCGCCTGCTCGCCGGGCTGCCGGTGGAGCGCGATTGGGACTATCCCGCCGGCAAGCTCTTCATCCGCTACACCTACGAGGTGGTGGCGGACATGACCGCCTTCCAGGACCTGGTCACCGGCGGCAGCCACCTGCCCGCCGCGCCCGCCATGGCCGTAGGAGCCCAGTCATGAGCCTGCCCTACGAGAAGCCGGCGATCACCCGCCTGGTCAGCGGGCTGATGAACAAGTTCGGCAACCGCCCGGCCGCCGACCGCCTGGTGCGCACCCACATCGACGGGGCGCCGATCGAACGCCTGGTGGCCGAGCACGGCTCGCCGCTGTTCGTGTTCTCGGAGCGCACCATCACCCGCAGCGTGCGCCGGCTCAAGCAGGCCTTCGCCCAGCGCTGGCCCGACACCGTGCTGGGCTGGTCCTACAAGACCAACTACCTGGGCGCCATCTGCGCGCTGATGCACCGCGAAGGCTCCTGGGCCGAGGTGGTGAGCGGGATGGAGTACGAGAAGGCGCGCGGCCTGGGAGTGCCAGGCGACCACATCGTTTTCAACGGCCCGATGAAGCCGCTGGCGGAGCTGCGCCGGGCGCTCGCCGAGGGCGCCCTGGTCAACGCCGACCACCACGACGAGCTCGACGACATGCTCGCGGTGGCCAGCGAGCTGGGGCGCGAAGTGGCGGTGGGGCTGCGCCTGAACCTCGACGCCGGCATCCATCCCCAGTGGTCGCGCTTCGGCTTCAACCTCGAGAACGGCCAGGCCCTGGCCGCGGTCGAGCGCATGGCGCGCAGCGGCCGCCTGCGCCTGCGCGCGCTGCACTGCCACATCGGCACCTTCATCCTCGACCCCGAGGCCTACGGCCGCCAGGTGGCCAAGATGGTGGAGTTCGCCTACCAGGTGCAGGAGCGCTTCGGCTTCGTCATCGACACCCTCGATCTGGGCGGCGGCTTCCCCTCGCGCAACCGCCTCAAGGGCACCTACCTGCCCGCCGACGTGGCGGTGCCGCCGGTCGAGGATTACGCCGAGGCGATCACCGCCGCCCTGCAGCGCAGCCTGCGCCCGGGCCACCGCCCGCGCCTGATCCTGGAGAGCGGCCGCCACCTGGTCGACGAGGCGGGTTCGCTGATCACCAGCGTGGTGGCCTGCAAGCGCCTGCCCGACGGCACCGCCAGCTACGTCATCGATGCCGGGGTGAACCTGCTCTACACCGCCACCTGGTATGCGTTCAACGTCGAGATCGACCGCCCGCTGCCGGGCGCCTGCGAGCCCTCGCTGCTGTACGGGCCGCTGTGCATGAACATCGACGTGGTGCACGAGCGGGTGCAGCTGCCACCGCTGCCGCGCGGCACCCGCCTGGTGGTGGGCCCGGTGGGGGCGTACAGCGTCACCCAGTGGATGCAGTTCATCCACTACCGCCCGGCGGTGGTGCTGGTGGGCGAGCAGGGCCAGGTCGAGGTCATCCGCGAAGGCGAGGACCTCAGCGACCTCACCCGCCGCGAGCGCGTGCCCGAACGCCTGCGCCAGGGCTGAGCCGCCATGCGCCGATGGCTCGCCGTCTGTGCCGCCTTCCCCGCCAGCCTGTCCGAGCTGGTGTTCCTCGACGGTCCCTGGCCGGGGCTGGCGCTGTGCGCGCTGCTGGCGCTGCAGCCGGGGCTGGCGCTGGGGGCGCTGGCGGCGGGGCTGGGGGCCTGGGCCTGCGCCCGCCTGGTGGGCGCGGGCGCGCCGGAGCCGTGCGGGGCGCTGCTGCTCAACGCTCTGCTGGTGGGCATGGCGATCGGCCACCTGGTGGCGCCCGGCTGGGGCTGCGCCGGCGCCGCGCTGGTCGCCGGCGCCCTTGGCTATGCCCTCGCCGCCTCGCTGCGCCATCTGCTGCAGGCCTGGCTGGGGCTGCCGGTGATGAGCCTGCCCTTTGTACTGGCGGCGGCGGCCTGGTGGCTGGCGCTGGCGCGCTGGCCCGCGCTGGCGCCCGCCACCAGCGCCGGGTTCTGGCCGGCAGGGCTGCTGCCGGCCGAGCTGCTGGCGCTGCCGCCGGCGCCGCTGGCGGGCTTCCTCACCGCCCTCGGCAGCCTGCTGTTCCTGCCCTGGTGGCCGGCGGGGGCGGTGGTGGCGCTGATCATCCTGGCGCGCTCGCGCATCCTCTTCGTCTGCGCGCTGGCCGGCTGGCTGGCGGGGGCCTGCGCGCGCGGCCTGGCCGGCGGTTCGTGGCCGGCGGCGTGGGCGGCCGGCGACGGCTTCAACGCCATGCTGGCGGCGATGGCGGTGGGGGCGGTGTTCCTGGTGCCGTCCTGGCGCAGCCTGGCGCTGGGCCTGGTGGCGGCGGTGGCCTGCGCCCTGATCGGCGACGCCCTGGCGGCCTGGAGCGCCTGGGGCGGGGCCGGGCTGCCGGCCTTCACCCTGCCCTTCGTGGTCGCGGTGCTCGCCGCCCTGCATCTGCTCGGCACCGTGCGCAGCCCGCTGCTGGCGGCGCATCCCGGGCGCACCCCCGAGGACACCCTGGCCGAGCACTGGGCCGCGCGGGCGCGCTTCCCCGGCACCCTGCGCTCGCTCGCCCCGCCCTTCGCCGGCAGCTGGACGGTGTGGCAGGGCAATGACGGGCCGTGGACCCACCGCGGGGCCTGGCGCGACGCCCTCGACTTCATCATCTGCGACGCCGCCGGCAGCAGCCATCGCGGCGACGGTTCCCGGCTGGAGGACTACCACGCCTTCGGCCAGCCGGTGCTGGCGCCGGTGGCGGGCCAGGTGGTGGCGGCGGTCGACGGTCTGGCCGACAACCCGCCCGGCCAGGTCGACCACGCCCACCCCTGGGGCAACCTGGTGGTGATCCACGATGCGCGCGGCTTCTTCGTCGAGCTGTCGCACCTCGCCTGCGGCTCGCTGACGGTGGCGCCCGGGCAGTGGGTCGAGCGCGGCCAGCAGCTCGGCACCTGCGGCAGCAGCGGGCATTCGCCGCAGCCGCACCTGCATGTGCAGGTCCAGGCGGTGGCGGCGGTGGGGGCGGCGGCGCTGCCCTTCAGCCTGGCCTCGTGGTGGGATGGCGAGCGTTTCCAGGCCAACGCCCAGCCGCGCCTGGGCGGCAGCGTCGAGGCGGTGCCCTACGACCCCGCCCTGGAGCCCTGGGCCCGGCTGCTGCTGGGCGAGCGGCTGGTGTTCTCGGTGCTGCGCCGCGGCCGCCTGGTGGGCGAGGCGCACTGGCAGGTGGGCATGGCCGACGACGGCAGCCTGCACCTCGACTCCGGCCGCGGCCGGCTGCTGTTCGGCCGCCACGAGTCCACCTTCTACTGCTACCGGGTCGAGGGCGACGACCCCTGGCTGCGCCTGCTGCTGCTCGCCCTGCCGCGCCTGCCGCTGTGCCGCCGCGACGGCCTGCGCTGGGAGGACCGCCTGCCGGTGCTCGCCGCCGGGCGCAGTCCCGCCACCCTGGCGGCGGCCTTCCTGGCCCTGGCGCATCCATCCTGGGCGCTGCTGCGCACCCGCCACCGTTGCGACGGTCCGCTGCGGGTGCTGGGCGAGATCAGCGGTCCACCCGGGGTGGCGGCGCTGCGCACGCTGGCGGAATGCCATCCCGTGCACGGCATCGAGCGCATCGAGGTGGGGGCGTTCACCCTGCGCCGGGAGGTCGGCCATGGCGCGGCGTGACCTGGACGAAGATGGTTCACCGCCACGACGCCACGACGCCACGAGGAAGGGGCATGGTGAGGTTCTCGCCGTGAGAACTGATGACGGTGGGGTTCCGCTTCCGGCCGTGGCGTCGTGGCGTCGTGGCGGTCGGAGCGCCGGATGTGGGTGTAAACGGCTTGCGGCGGCTTTGCTGCTGACCGGGGCGCTGAGCGCGGCCGACAGCGACCTCCAGCGCGCCTTCGCCGCCTCCTATGCCGCCGAGAACGCCGGCGACCTCGCGGGCGCCGCCACCGCCCTGGCGCCGTTCCTGGCCACCCGGCCGGGCGACTACCTGCTCAACCTGCGCCTGGGCTGGCTGGCCTACCGGCGCGGCGAGCACGGCCAGGCGGTGACCTGGTACCGCACCGCCAGCCTGGGCCGGCCGTCCTCGCTCGAGGCCCGGCTGGGCCTGATCGCCCCGCTGATGGCGCTGGAGCGCTGGTCGGAGGCGCGCAGCGAGGCCTTCGCGGTGCTCGCGGTCGAGCCGGGCCAGGTCGCCGCCAGCCTGCTGCTGGCCGAGATCCTGCTCAGGCAGGGCTATCCCCGCTCCGCCGACGACGTCGCCGCCCGCCTGGTGGCGGCCTATCCCGCCGATGCCACCTGCGCCGCCTTGCGTGCGCGCACCCAGGCGGCGCTGGGGACGGCGGCGGTGGCCGTCGCGGCGGCAGTTCCGGTGGCGGCGGAACCGGCCCCGCTGGTGGTGGGGATCACCGCCTACGGCGGCGGTCTGGCCTATGGCGGCGCCACCACCCGCAGCTGGGCGGCGCTGGGCGGGATGACCCTCGGACTGTCCTCGGCCCTGGGCGAGGCCGCACTCACCGCCGAGTACACCAAGCTCACCTTCACCAACCGCGACCCCTTCACCGAGACCGATCTCAACCTGGTGCTGGGTCGCTGGCTGGGGCCGGTCTATGTGCGCGGCGGAGGGCACGCGATCCACGACCGCGCACATGGCTGGGCGGCCGGCACCAGCGTCTTCGCCGGCGCCTGGTGGCAGACCTGGAGCTGGCTGGGTTTCGGCTGCGACGCCGCCTGGTCGCGCTTCCACGTCACCGAGCCGGCGGTGACGGCCTGGCAGGTGGTGCCGCGCGCGGGCTGGTGGCAGGACCTGGGCGCCGGCTGGCGGGTGGGCCAGGATCTCGACCTCACCGCCATCGGCCTCGACCGCGATCTCGGCCAGGGCGATGCCGTGCTGTGGTCGGCCGGCACCCGCGCCTGGGTCGCGCGCGACGACTGGAGCATCGCCGTCGGCGGCTGGCTGGGCGACCGCATCTATGCCATCGCCCCCGACGGCTCGGCGGTGCACGACCTGCCGGCGCGCTACCGCAACGGCTGGGAGGTGACCCTCGGCCGCAGCTGGAACCGGCACTTTGCCACCACCCTGACCGGCGGGCGCGACAGCTTCGCCGAGAGCTGGAACGCCGACCGCGCCACCGCCCAGCGCCTGGTCATGGCCTGCACCATCACCTTCTGACCCCGGAGAGCGTCATGCGCATCCTCATCCCCCTGATCCTGGCCGCCTGCGCCGCCGCCGCCGAGGGCGGCGACACCCAGGCGCGCTTCGCCTCGTCCTATGCCAAGGAGGCGGCCGGCGACTACGCCGGGGCGCGCCAGGCGCTGGAGCCGCTGCTGCGCGCCCAGCCCGGCGACTACCTCGCCAACCTGCGCAGCGGCTGGCTGTCCTACCGCCTGGGCCAGCACCAGGCGGCGGCGGCCAGCTACCAGGCCGCCTGCACCGCCGCCCCCAACGCCATCGAGCCGCGCCTGGGGGCGATGCTGCCGCTGATGGCGCTGGGCCGGTGGCCCGAGGTCGAGCAGCAGGCGCGCCAGGTGCTGCGCCAGGATGCCGGCAACGCCAGCGCCAGCCGCTGGCTGGCCGAGTCCCTGCTCGCCCAGGCCAGGCTGCGCGACGGTCTCGACGTGGCCGAACGCCTGGCCGAGCGCTACCCCGCCGACGCCAACCTGGTGGAACTGGTGGCCCGCGCCCGCGCCGCCAGCGGCAACCTCCCCCAGGCCAGGGCCGCCTACCAGTTCCTGCTCCTGCTCGACACCCGCAACCGCGCCGCCCTGGACTGGCTGGCCAAGAATCCCTGAGATGGGTTGATGGTTGGTGGTTGATGGTCGGGAGCGGGTCATGGCGACCTCAAACCATCAACCATCAACCGACTCCCAACCCCTGCTGGACAACCCGCCCAGGCCGGGAACCTCCCGGCCCGGGGGACGACCATGGCGATCTGGAGCAAGGGCGGCGACGAGACCAATGCGCTGGTGCATGCCTTCACCGTCGGCGACGACCACCTCAACGACCGGGTGATCGCGCCCTACGACGTGCTCGGCTCCATCGCCCATGCGCGCATGCTGGCGGCGGTGGGCCTGATCGCCCCCGCCGACGGCGAGGCCTTGGCGCGCGGGCTGGCGCAGCTGCACCGCGAATACCTTGCCGGCGGCTGGACGGTCGAGGCCGCCGACGAGGACGTGCACAGCAAGGTCGAGGCCCTGCTCACCGCCCGCCTGGGCGAGGTGGGCAAGCGCCTGCACACCGGGCGCAGCCGCAACGACCAGGTGCTGACCGCGGTGCGCCTGTGGCAGAAGCATGTGCTCAGCCAGCTCGGGGCCGAGGTCGCCGCCGCCGCCGCCGCGCTGCTGGCGCAGGCGCGCGCCTTCGAGTTCCATCCCCTGCCCGGCTACACCCATCTCCAGCGCGCCATGCCCTCGTCGGTGGGCCAGTTCTTCGCCGCCCACGCCCAGGCCCTGCTCGACGACCTGCCGCTGTTCGAGGCCGCCTACACCATGGCCAACCGCTGCCCGCTCGGCAGCGGCGCCAGCTACGGCGTCGGCCTGCCGCTCGACCGCGCGCTCAGCGCCCGCCTGCTCGGCTTCGCGCGCAGCGGCGGGGTGGCGATGGCCGACGCCAACGGCCGCGGCAAGGTCGAGACCGCGGTGCTCGACGCCGCCGGCGCGGTGATGAACGACCTCTCGCGCCTGGCCGCCGACCTGGTGTTCTTCACCAGCGGCGAATGCGGCTTCTTCCGCATCGGCAAGGGCTTCACCACCGGCAGCTCGATCATGCCGCAGAAGAAGAACCTCGACCTGTTCGAGCTGCTGCGCGGGCGCACCGCGCGCTTCCTCGGCCTGCGCACCGGGCTCTACGCCACCACCGTCGGGCTGCATTCGGGCTACTCGCGCGACCTGCAGGACACCAAGGCGCTGTGCATCCAGGGCCTCGACATCGCCCGCCAGTCGGTGGCGGTGGCGGCGGCGGCGGTGCCGACCCTGGAGCCGGTGCGCGAGCGCATCCTCGCCGCCCTCGACCCCGGCATCTACGCCACCGACGAGGCCTATCGCCTGGTGCGCGAGCAGGGCCTGACCTTCCGCGACGCCTATGTCCAGGTCGGGCGCAACCTGGGCGCGGTGGCCATCCCCGACCACGACGCGGTGGTGCGAGCGCGCACCCACGCCGGCTCGACCGGCAACCTCGGGCTGGACGCGCTCGACGCCGAGGCCGCCGCCGCCGCCACCGCCTGGGAGGCACGGCAGGGAGCGCTGGAGTCCTGCTGGGAGCGGCTGCTGGCCGGCTGAGCCATGGCCGATCCCGACTCCCGCCGCATGCGCACCCAGGCCGCCATCCCGCCCTGGACTGCCGAACAGGTGTGCGCGGACGGCGACGCCTGGTTCGATGCCCTCGGGGCGGCGATCGACGGCGCCCGCGCCAGCGTATGGCTGGAGCTGTTCATCCTCGGTGATGATGCGGTCGGGCAGGCCCTGACCGCCGCCCTGGAACGTGCCGCCATCCGCGGGGTCGAGGTCCACCTGCTGGTGGACGGGGTCGGTTCCGCGGCCTGGATCACCGCCCGGGCGCGCGCGGCGGCCGGGTCGCTGATGGCGGTGCGGGTCTACCACCCCACCCCCTGGCAGGTGTGCGGCGGGCTGATGACCACGGTGCCGCGCCTGCCGCGCGCGCTGCGCTTCCTGCGCCTGATCAACAGCCGCAACCACCGCAAGCTGGCGTTGATCGATGGGAACGTGGCCTGGCTGGGCTCGTTCAACGGCGAGGTCCGCCACAGCCGGCGCGTCCGTGGAGAAGCCGCCTGGCGCGACACCGGGGTGCGCCTGGAGGGGGCGGGGGTGGCGGCGCTGGCCCAGGCTTTCGCCAACACCTGGGCGCGTTCGTGGGTGCTCGCCCCGGGCCGCTTCCGCCCCAGCTTCGCCTGGCGCCTGCGCGCCCAGCGCCTGCCGGTCGAGGCCCCGCTGCGGCTGTGGCAGGGGGTGGTGGCGCGCCGGCGCCTGCGCGCCGACCTGGTGCGGCGCATCGCCGGGGCGCGCGAACGGGTGTGGCTGCGCACGCCCTATTTCGTGCCGCCGGTGCCCCTGCTGCGGGCGCTGATGGTGGCTGCCCGGCGCGGGGCGGTGGTGCAGGTGGTGGTTCCGG
>JAKLKR010000234.1 GCA_023150565.1 Planctomycetota bacterium | reverse complement strand
TCCAGGGCCACCCCGCCGATGTGCTCGCCGACGCGGCGGTGGCCGCCGCGGTGCAGCGCTGGCTGGGCGAGGAGGCCGCCTGCGCCCCGGCCGCCGCCCTGGTGGCGGCGCGCGGCAGCGCCCGCACCTGGGGCGAACGCCTGGTCGCTGGCCAGGCCGGCGGTGGTGGCCGCCGCCCACGCCTGCCTGCAGGACCTCACCCGCACCCAGCGCAGCCTCGACGCCTACGCCGGCGACCGCACCCTGCTGGCGCAGGACTGGCGCGACCGCCTGGCCGAGCTGGCGCGCAGCGCGCCCGCCACCGCCGCCATTCCCGACGAAGTGCTCGCCGCGATCGCCGCCCTGCCCGATCCCGCCGCCCTCGCCCTGCTGCTCAACCGCCCGGATCCCGCCCTGCCCGCGCTGGAAACGGCCATGACCGCGGCCGACAAGGCCCGCCGCCGCCAGCTCGCCGCCCCCGCCCGCCTGGTCGCGCGCCGGGTGCCCGCCGCGCTGTTCGCCGCCCTCGGCGCCGAGGCCCTGGGCGGACTCGACCATCCCGATGCCGACGTCCGCCTGCGCCTGCTCGCCCGGGTGGTGGCCTGGACCCGCTCCAGCAAGAGCCCGGCCGGGGTCACCCACCTGCTCACCTGGCTCGACGACCCCGAGGCGCGCGTGCGCACCGCCGCCTGCGACTGGCTGGTGCGCCTGGGCGACGAGCGCAAGACCTTCAAGCAGCCCTGGACCATGGCCGAGGACGGCCTGTTCCCCCCCGCCCTGGCCCAGGACCGCCTTCGCCGCCTGCTGCGCCGCGGCGGTTCCGACGAGCAGGTGGCGGCGCTGATGCTGGCGGCGGCGATCGCGGGCAAGGACCTCGCCGGCGAGGCCACCGCCTGCCTGCTCTCGCCCGAAGGAATGGTCGCCGACACCGCCCTCGAGGCGATCAAGGCCCTTGATGCCGAGGAAGTCTCGCTCGAGGTGCTCTTGCGCCTGGCCGCCGACCCTGCCGCACCCCCTGCCCGGCGCGCGCGCGCCATCGCCCTGCTCGCCGAAGCGGGCGAAGGCAAACGTCCGCTGGCGTCCTTCGACCGCCTGACCTCGGATCCCGAGCCGCTGGTGGCCGCGGCGGCGGTGCGTGCGCTGGCCAAGCAGGCCGAAGGCCCCGGCCGGCGCAGCCTGTTCGCCGGGCTGATGGCGCGCGGCGAGATCAAGCTCGCCCTCGACCTGGTGGGCGAGCAGCCGCGCCTGGCCGACCTCGGCGTGCTCGGCCTCGGCCTGCGCTCGCAAGATCCGGCCCAGGTCGGGGTGGCGAGCCGGGCGCTGCTCAAGGCGCTGGCGAAGACCTCCGTCAGCCGCCACGAACGCACCCCCGGCCTGACCCGCGCCCAGGTGCTGCAGCGCTTCCCGCTCGACGCCCGCTTCCGCCTGGGGATCCGGGTGTGGCTGCGCGAGCCCGGCTGGCCGGCGCTGGCGGCGCTCGCCATCGCTCTCGACGCCGGGCAGCCGGCCTGGCGGCTTGACGGGGCTCTCGGCCTGCTGGCCGAGGCCGGGCCGGAAGCCCGCGACCTGCTCGCCGAGGTCCTGGTCGGCGTCTGCGCCCGCCGGACCGACCGCCTCGAGCGCCTGCTCGCCGCCGGCACCCCCCTGCCCGAGCACGCCACCGCTCGTCTGATCGATGCCGTGGTGGCCCTGGCCGGCTGCGCTGCCGACCGCCTGCCGCTCTATGCCCGTCACGATCTGACCGGCGAACTGGGCCTGGAGGTCGATCACAACTACAGCGACGGCCTGCCTTCCCTCCGCCTCGACGCCGAGGGCGGCAGCGTGCACCTGCGCAGCCGCTTCATCGCCGCCCGCGGCCGCCAACGTCCCTGGGACAGCGAAGGCCAGGTGGAGTGGCGGGTGGACGGCAGCTTCCCCTGGGCCCCCGACGCCGACGGCCGCGCCCGCCTGGCGGCGGCCCTGGCCCACCTGCCGGTGGACGAGCAGCAGCGCAACCAGCGCGACACGGCGGTGGCGGTGGTGGCCGGCAGCCCCCTGCCTGCGAACCTCGACCGCGTCGACCAGGATCTGCTGCGCATAGCGGTGGCGCTCGATCCCGCACGCCGCCCGGCGGTGGTGGCGCAGGCTCTCGCCCACCCCGCCGACTGGCGCTGGGCCTACCGCGGCCTGCTGGTCGACGGCGAACCCGACCTGGTGCCGGTGCTGGCCTCCGTCCTCGCCGAGGAGCACCACTACCTCGACTCGCGCGCCTACGCCTGGCTCGCCAGCCTGCCCCCGGCCGCGCTCGCCCCCCTGCTGCCGCGCCTGGCCGCCGACCGCGAGCATGCCCGCGAACTCGACCCGGTGTTCAAGCGCGCCCAGCCGCTGCCGCTGGATGCCGCCCTGGCCCTGTTCGCGGCCAACCGCCTGGGCGCCCTCACCGTCGCCCCCTACGGCCAGGACCAGGCCGCCGCCCTGCACCAGGCCCTGGCCGCGCTCACCGCCGAGCGAATCGCCTCCCAGTCCGGGGTGCTGCGCCGCCTGCGCGCCGCCGGCGGCGCCACCTTCGACGGCGTGCTGGCGCGGCTGTGCGCCCCCGAGGCCGAACGCGCGGTGGCCTGGCTGCGCAGCGGCCTGCCCGCCGAGGCCGGGCTGCGCCAGGCGTACCTCGACGCCGAGAACGCCCAGCGCGCCGACCTGCGCCTGGTCGGCCTGGCCTTCGCGCTCAAGGAGGGCCGCCGCGACTTCGACGCCCTGCTCGCGCTGATGGCCAAGGCCCCGCCGGCGGTGCAGGCCGACGCCGCGCTGGTGGCCCAGCGCCAGGCGCCGGCGGCGCTCAAGGCCCAGGCCGCGACCGTGGCCGCCACCATCGCCACCCTGCCTGCCCAGCCCGCCATCGCCTGGCTGGCGGTCTGCGAGCCGGCGGCGGAGCTGCCGGCGGCGGTGGCCGGGCTGGTGCGCGCCAACCCGCAGGATCACGCCCGCATCGGCGCCGCCATCGCCGCCCGCCTGCGCAGCGACCGGCCGGGCTGGGAACCGGTGGCCAAGGCCGCCGCCGCCGCCGCGGGCGGCCGGCTCGACTGGCTCATTGCCGGACGATGACCGGGTCGGCCGAGACGGCGCAGTTGATGGTTGATGGTTGGTGGTTTCCCAGCGCACCGCCAGGTGCGCCAACCATCAACCACGAACCATCTACCGCCAGAGGCGGGGGTTTAGCTCAGCGCTTGCCGGCCTTGCGCACCGGGGTGAAGGGCAGCGCCTTGGCCTCGCCCCCGCCGCGCTGGGCGGCGCGGGCCAGGGCCTGGGCCAGCTCGACCTGGCTGGCGGTGCCGGCCTTGCCGCGGCGGGGGCGCAGCCGTTCATAGCTGCCGTCCGGGCGCATCTCGCGCGCCTGCACGTCGTCCTCCAGGCACACCGCCAGGATGCGCTCCATCTCGCGCTGCAGGGCGGGATCGGTGATCTGCACCGCCGACTCGACACGGTAGTCGAGGTTGCGCGTCATCCAGTCGGCCGAGGCCATGGCATAGACCGGGGCGCCGCGGTTGGCGAAGTAGTAGATGCGGCTGTGCTCGAGGAAGCGCCCCACGATCGAGCGCAGGCGGATGTTCTCGCTCAGCCCCGGCACCCCTGCGCGCAGGATGCACATCCCGCGCACGATCAGGTCGATCTGCACCCCGGCGCGGCTGGCGGCATAGAGCTCGTCGCACATGCCGTGGTCGACCAGGCTGTTGAACTTGGCGATGATGCGGCCCTTGCGCCCATGCGCGGCCTCGCGCCGGATCCATTCCACGAAGCGCGTGCGCATGGTCAGCGGCGCCACCGCCAGGCGCTCCCATTCCGGCGGCAGCGAATAGCCGGTGAGCATGTTGAATAGCGCGGCCATGTCGCGCCCCACCGCCTCGTTGCAGGTCAGGTAGCTGAGGTCGGTGTACAGGCGCGCGGTGCGTTCGTTGTAGTTGCCGGTGCCGAGGTGGCAGTAGCGGCGGATGCCGTCCTCGTCGCGGCGGATGACCATCAGCAGCTTGGCGTGCACCTTGTAGCCGACCAGGCCGTAGACCACGTGCGCGCCCGCCTCTTCGAGCGCGCGCGCCCAGCGGATGTTGGCCGCCTCGTCGAAGCGCGCCTTGAGCTCGACCAGCACCGTCACCTGCTTGCCGGCCTTGGCCGCGCGCATCAGCGCGCGCGCGATCGGGCTGTTGCCGGAGGTGCGGTAGAGGGTCTGCTTGATCGCCAGCACGCGCGGATCGTCGGCGGCGCGCTCGATCAGGTCGACCACCGGCTGGAAGGTCTGGTAGGGGTGGTGCAGCAGCACCTCGCCCTGGCGCAGGCGGGCGAACACGTCCTCCCAGTCGCCGGGCGGGGCGGCCTGCACCAGCGGCGGATCGCGCAGGTCGTCGCGCCCGGGCAGGCGCTCGCCGACCCCGAAGAGCATGGTGAGGTCGAGCGGGCCGTCGACCGTCACCAGCTCGTCGTCGCTCAGGCCCATGGTCTCGACCAGCCAGGCGCGCAGCTGGGCGTCGGCCTCGGCCGACAGCTCCAGCCGCACCACGTGGCCGTGCTCGCGGCTGGCCAGCTCCTGCTCCAGCTCGCTGAGCAGGTCCTCGGCCTCCTGCTCGTCGATCTCGATCGAACCGTCGCGGGTGGGCCGGAACAGGCAGCGGTTGGTGATGCGGTGGCCGGGGAACAGGCGGTCGCAGAACGCCATCACCACGTCCTCCAGCAGCGCCCAGCGCCCGCCGCCGTCGATCAGGCCGACCAGGCGCGCACCCGCCGGCACCGCCACCAGGGCGTTGCGCTCCTCGCCGCCCTGCTCGCTGACCAGGCGCACCGCCACGGTCAGGCCGCGGTTCTTCACCAGCGGGAAGGGGCGGGTGGGGTCCACCGCCAGCGGGGTCAGCACGGGTTCGAGCTGGTCGCGGAAGTAGATCGACAGGGTCTCGCGGTCGGCCTCGCTCCATTCCGCGGACGGCACCAGCGAGAAGCCCTCGGCGCGCAGCGCGGTGGCGACCTGGCGCCAGCAGCCGTACTGGTCGGCGACCAGGCGGCGGATCTCGCCGCGCACCCGCCGCAGCAGCTCGCGCAGCGCCGGCTCGGCGCCCTTGCCCGCCGCCTGGCTGCGCAGCTCGGCTAGGCGCACCATCACGAACTCGTCGAGGTTCGACGACACGATGGCGAGGAACTTGGCGCGCTCGATCAGCGGGTTGGCGGCGTGCTGGGCCTCCTCCAGCACCCGGCGGTTGAAGGCCAGCCAGGACAGCTCGCGGTCGATGTAGGCCTCGGGCCCATGCGCCGGGCGGTAGCCGGCCTCGCGGCGGAACGTCGTCGTCGCCATCACTCACCTTCCCGGGGAAGCACCACCACCTGGAGCCCGAAGGCGTCCTCGAACATGCGCGCCTTGCCCGCCACCGACCACCCTTCGAGCGCCACCTGACGGCGGTCGAGGCGCAGCAACAGGCGGCCGTCGTCGACCGTCACCCGCACCTTGCGCACGCGCTGCTGCCGCTCGACGTCGAGGGCGTAGGCCAGGCGCAGGATGGCGGCCAGATGGCTGGCCACCACCCGCTCGCGGCGCGGCAGGCGGGTGAAGTCCTCGTGGTGGGGCTCGGGCGGGCTCTTGCGGTGGTAGCGCGCGATGTTCGCCACCATGTCCTTCTCGTTGCGGGTCAGGCCGGCGATGTCCACCGCCTGGATCAGGTACATGGTGTGCTTGTGGCGGTTGCGCACGTTGATGTACGAGCCGATGTCGTGCACCAGGGCGCTGAACTCCAGCAGCAGGCGTTCGCGCGCCCCCAGCCGGTGCAGGGCGGTGGTCTGGTCGAAGATCTGCACCGCCAGCGAGGCGGTGTTCTCGGCGTAGGGCAGGTGGCCGCCATAGCGCGCAACCAGCTGGCGCGCCTCGGCGAGCAGGTGGTCGGCATCGAGGTGGTGGGGGCCGTGCGCCCCCGGCAGCAGGTCGGCGAGCAGCCCGTCGCGCAGGGTGAAGGGAGGCACCAGCACGCGCTTGGCCCCGCTCTCGGCGCACAGGTGGCGCACCAGGCTGGCGGCCGGCAGCAGGCGCCCGGCCGAGACCGCATCCATGCCGCAGGCCTCGGCCCGGCGCGCGGTCGGCAGCCCGGCCATGCGCTTGATCCAGGCCGCCAGGCGGGCGGTGTCGATCTCCTCGATCAGGCCGTCGGACTCGGGATCGAGCAGCTGCACCAGCCGGCGCACCTCGCCTCCGGTCACCACCAGGCGATCGACCTGGCGCTGGGGCAGCCGGCCGAGCAGCATGTGCGCCGCGCCCAGCGAGAAGCGGTCGACGGTGACCGCGAAGTCGGCGGCGTCGCGCAGCGACTGGAACTGCTCCCACATGCGGATGGTGCCGAAATGCTCGTCGACGGTGTGCACCAGCTTGCCGTCGCGGGCCAGGCTGACCGCGGTCGAGCCGCCGCCGATGTCGATCATCAGGGTCGATCCGGCCAGGCCCAGCCCGGCGCGCGGGGCGAACAGGCGGAGGGCCTCGAAGTGCAGGCGCGCCGCCTCGGGCCCGTCGATCACCTCCAGCTCGATGCCGTGCTCGACGCGCAGGCGTTCGACCAGCACATCGGTGTTCTCGGCCTCGCGCAGGGCGCTGGTGCCCACCGCGCGCGCGGTCGACACCCCGTAGCCGCGCGCCGCGGTCATGATCGCGCCCACCGCGCGCGCCACCGCATCCATGCCGGCGCGGTCGAGCCGCCCGGACGAGAACGCCACCGTGAGGTCGACCGGGTGCACGATGTCCTCGAGCACGCGCTGCTCGGCGCCGGCGATCTCGGCGATGAAGGCGCGCACCGAGCTGGCGCCGCAGTCGATCACCGCCACCGTCCGCGCCGCCGTCCCGTCGGCAGCAGTGGCCACCCGGCGCCGCACCAGGGCCCCGGTGCCGCCGCGCAGGCGCTCCTGCGGCCGCTGCACGCGCACGGTCTCGACTCCGCGATGCTTCGCCGCCATCTCAGCGCCCGCCTGCGGCCACCGCCGCCCCCACCGCCACCGCATCGTCGCCCAGCTCGGCCAGGCGCAGGTCGGGGGCCGAACGCGCATGCAGGGCGCTGCCCGCGGCCATGGTCTTGGCCACGCGCTGGAGGAACGACCCGCCCAGCCCCTCCACCACCCCGCCGCCGAGCACGAAGCAGTCGGGATCGACCACATGGGCGACCACCACCAGGCCCCAGGCGAGGGCGTCGGCGCAGCGCTCGACCGCCCCACGGGTGACGCCGCAGCCCTGGTCGAGGGCGGCGCGGATGGCCGACGAGCGCAGCCCGCCGCTGAGGTCGATGCGCGGCTTGGCCCCGCGCGCGGCGGCCTCGCGCAGCAGGCGGGCGATGCCGCCGCGGCTGGCGGTGGTCTCGAGGCAGCCCTGGCGGCTGCAGCCGCACTTGGCATCGTCGAAGGGCGCCGGCAGGTGCCCGATCTCGCCGCCATAGCCGTGGGCGCCGTTGACCACCTTGCCCTTGCGCACGAAGGCGCCGCCCAGCCCGGTGCCGACGAAGGCCATGAACGCGCTGGCCTGGTCGCGGGCGCAGCCATAGGTGGCCTCGCCCAGGCCACCGAAGTTGACGTCGTTGCCGAGCACCACCGGGCGGCCGATGATGGCGGCGAGGTCGGCGGCGACCGGGCTCGGCTCCCAGCCCAGGTTGGGGGCCATGAGGATGACCCCGCGCTTGGCGTCGACCGGCCCCGGCACGCCCAGGCCGATGGCCTCGACCGCCTTCCATTTCACCCCCGCCTCGTCGGCGGCCGAGCGGGCGACCTCGCCCACCCGCTCCAGCACCGCCCGGTAGCCCTGGTCCGACTGGGTGGCCTGGCGCGCCGCCCCCACCACCCGGCCATCGCCGTCGATGGCGACGGCATGGATCTTGGTTCCTCCCAGATCGACTCCGACGCGGACCTCGCTGCGCTTGGCCATGACCGTCCCCCTGATGCTGGCGTGGACGGCACCGTGCTGACCCGCGACGGGCCAGTCAAGGCAAGCGCCGATGAAGGGATGATGAAGGCACCCCCTCACCAAACGCCGCTTCCCTGGTCCAGCCGGGCGGCTTTAATGCCGGCGTTGACAACTCCATATGGGGGCGAACAGGTTTCGACGGGCCGGCACCGGAGCTGGTCGCGCGTCGTGGTGCGGGAGGCCACGTAAATCACCCGCAAAAACATAAATGCCGACGATCACGTCGACTACGCTCTCGCTGCCTAAACAAGGCCAGTGAGACTGGAACCAGCAGGGTGCCGATGCCCCGTTGGATCTCCATAATACCCATCGGCTGGCTGGTGGAGCCGCCCGATTACCACCAGCGAGACCAGTCGAGCTGGTCTGTGACTTCGGTTGGCAGCCGCCAGGGTCACGGACGAGAAAACAAGTACTGCCTACACGCGTAGAAGCCGCTTACGAACCGATTCGGACCGGGGTTCGATTCCCCGCGGCTCCATTCACCTTCTTTGTCATCCATGGCACAAGCCGCAACCACCTGGTTGCGGCTCGCTGCCGTGTGAATGTCGCGCCCCGGATGCAATCT
>JAKLKR010000233.1 GCA_023150565.1 Planctomycetota bacterium | reverse complement strand
CGCCCGATCGGCTGCCCTCGCGCGGCGGGGCGAGGGTGACGCCGCCTTCGAGACCGACGTGGCTGAGGCTGGCCTTGGGCCCCATCACCGCCGGGGTGGTGGTGGTGCCGGTGCCGGGGGTGTCGGCGGGCAGGTAGACCGAGGTGGCGCCGCCGGCGTGCAGGGTGACGGTGGCCGAACCGGGCGGGACGCCGGTGCGGTTGCCGCAGGACGCACAGACCCGTTCACCCGCGCCGCCAACGGCGTCGGGCAGGGGAGCCTGGCAACGAGGGCAGGGATCGGCCACGGCCGGGCATGGTGCAGCCGGGAAGCGGGCGTCCACCGCCGGGGGTGCCGGATGGCGGCGCGATGCCGCCGGCGTATCAGGCGGAGGCCGGGATCACTTGCCGAGCAGCTGGCGCGCCTCGGCCGCCACCGCGTCGTCGCCTCCGGCGAGATGGGCGTAGAGCCGGGTGGCCTCGCCGCGACGGCCCTGGGCCTCGCGGCCGCGGGCGACGATCAGCAGCGCCTCGCGCGCGCGCGGCGAGCTGCGGGCGATGGGCGCCACCGCGCGCAGCGCCTGGTCGGCGCGGCCGAGGGTGATGAGGGCGCGGCCATGCAGGCAGCGCACCGCATCGCTGCGCAGCTCGGTGGCCAGGCCATCGCCCAGGGCGGCGGCGCCGGCATGGTCGCCCTGGCGGATGAGCAGGGCCAGGGCCTCCTCGGCGGCCACCTCGGCCTGGTCGCTGTCGAGCAGGCGCTGGTAGCGTTCGATGGCGGGGGCGTTGTCGCCCTGGGCGGCGAGGCCGCGGGCGTCCTCGAGCACGTCGAGGGCGGCGGCTCCGGTGAGGAAGCCGGCGGCCGGGGCCGGCGCCTGGCGCGGCGGACGGCGGTCGGCGGGCTTGCCCGGGACCGGCTTGTCAGCCACCGGCTTGGGCTCGCTCTGGGGCGCCGCCTTGGGCTCGACCGCGACCGGCCGGGTGGCTTCGCCGGCCGGCGGCTTGACCGCCTCGGCGGCAGGTTTGGCCGGGGTCTTTTCGGCGGGCTTGTCGACCGGCTTGGCGGCCGGCTTTTCAACCGGCTTCTCCACCGGCTTCACCGGCTCGAGGTCGCCAGGGGCGGGCAGGCGGTCGACCGCCAGGGCGAGCGCCTTGTCGGGATCGGCGGGCAGCGGGATGGGCACCTGGCGCGGGGCCGAGGGGGTGCTGTTGCCGGCGAGGTCGCGTGCGGTCACCCGCACCACCATGGTCGCGGCCTCGCGCGTGCGCGGCACCGTCATCTTGAGGTAGCCGGCCGGGGTGCTGCCGGGTCCGCTGACGAAGGTGCGGCCTCCGTCGCCGCTGACCTCGACCGAGACCCCGGCGAAGTTGGCGTCGTTGGCGCGCCAGGTCACGCCCACGGTGGCGTTGCCGTCGCCGACCTGGTCGACGGTGGCCTGGACCTCCTGCACCTCGGGGGGGGTGTTGTCGATCACCACCGCCAGGGCGTTGGGCGGCAACTTGCCGGGCGCCGGTTCCGGCTCGGCGCGGCCGTCGCGCAGCACCGCGGTGGTGAGGAAGTGCCAAGTGCCGTCGCTGGGGGCGCGGAAGTCGAGCTTGGGCGCCACCGGGTTGGCGGCGTCGACCGCCGCCTCGCCGATCGGGGTCCAGCTGCCGCCACCGTTGTTGGAGGCGAAGAAGCGCACCTTGGCCACCTGCTTCAGGTCGCTGCCGGCGAACTGGATCGGCTGCACCCCGGAACGGACCTCGGTGCGCGACCCGGCCGCCAGGGCGGCGGTGGCCGGCTCGGCCGCTGGCAGGGCCAGGGCGGTGCAGGCGGCGAGGGAAGCGGTGACGAGCGCAGAGCGGGTCATGGGCACCTCAAAGGATCGTCGGACTATGGCGCCGCGCCCAGGCGCGGAAGGGGGCAGTCGGGGACGTGGGCGGTCAGGGCGCGTCGCCCGCTCCACCGGCCAGGGGGGCGAGGACGCGGCCCAGTTCAGCCAGTCCGTCGCCATCGAGCCGGTCGCCGGCCGCCAGCACCCAGCAGGTGGCCTCCAGGCCGAGGGCGGTGAGCTTGACCGCGTCCTTGGCGGTCACCACCAGCACCGCCTGGTGCCGGCGGGCGGCTTCGGCCAGCAGGCGGGCGTCGGCACGGTCGTAGCGGTGGTGGTCGGGGAAGCGCAGCGATTCCACCACCTGCCAGCGGTGGAGCAGCGCCGCAGCCTCGAAGCCATGCGGATTGCCGATCCCGCTCGCCAGCACCACCCGCTGCCCGGCCAGGGTCGCCGAAGGGTGGGTGTCGCCGCCACCCAGGGGGGTGAGGCCGCCGTCCCGGTGGTGGTCGCGGATCCAGGGAACCCCCAGGGCATCGAGCCGGCGGGTGAGCGCCGCCAGCGCCGCCGGCGCCACCAGGTCGGCGCGCGAGATCCACGCCAGCCGGGCGCGGCGGATGCCGGCCATGGGCTCGCGCAGCCAGCCCAGCGGCAGGCAGGCGTCGCCGGGGCGGGTGGCGTCGACCAGCACCAGGTCGCAGTCGCGGTGCAGGCGGCGGTGCTGGAAGCCGTCGTCGAGCACCAGGCAATCGGCCCCCGCGGCCAGCGCCCGCCGGCCGCCGGCGACACGGTCGGGGTCGCAGACCACCGGGAAGCCGTCGAGCAGGTGCGCCTCGTCGTTGGCACCGCCCTCGCCACGGTAGCCGCGGCTGAGCACCGCCGGGCGCCGGCCGCGGGCCGCCAGCTGGCGGCACACCGCCAGCACCGCTGGGGTCTTGCCGGTGCCGCCGGCGGTGAGGTTGCCCACCGACACCACCGGCGCCGGCAGGCGCTGCACCACGGATCGGCCGCTGTCGTAGCGATGGTTGCGCAGCGCCACCCCGGCGCGGTAGCAGGCCCAGGCCGGCAGGGTCAGGGGGGCGAGCCACCAGCGCAGCGACGACCCGGGCAGCTCCTCGCGCCAGCGCCCGCGCAGCAGGCGGACCTGGATAGTCACAAGGTGATCAGCTCCAGCGCCGCCGGCGAGCCGCCGCGGCGGATGTGCAGGCCCTTGCCCACCGGGTCGAGCAGGGTCAGCACGGTGGTCTCGGGCGGCATGCCCTCGACCTGGGGTTGCTGGGCGCCGATGCCGCTGCCCGACGAACCGTCGCGGCCGAGGCCAAACCAGGCGGCGACCTGCAGGGGGGGCAGGGCGATGGCGTCGACCGCCTGGCGCGCCAGGTGGTTGAGGCGCACATGCGAAGTGGGGTCGCCGACCGGCGCCGCCCAGCGCAGCACCTCGTCATTGAGCGGGTGGTTGGTGTGCACCCGCGGTGAGCGCGGCTGGGGGTCGGGCAGACGCACCGCCTGCTGGCCGCACAGCTCGACGGTGGCGCGCTGGAGATGGCTGATCAGGTGCAGGGCGGCGCCGCCCTGGCGCGGACCCGACTGCAGCCGGCGCAGGGCGTCGTCGAAGGCGGGGGCGGTGAGCGCCGAGGCGAGCAGGTGCGAGGTGAAGTGCCCGGTGGCGCCGTCGGTGACGCGCAGCTCGTTGGAACAGGCCGCCAGCCCGGCTTCGGACACCCCGGCCACCGGGTGCAGCCCGGCCAGGGTCAGGCACAGGCTGGCGGGGCCATGGGAAGGGATGCGCCGCACCAGGGTGATGTAGGGAAACAACGCCGGGTCGAGGTGCCAGGCATGCACCAGCCACGGCCTGCTGTCGCAGCTGTGGTGGGGGGCGAGGCAGGCGAACGAGCTCGCCATCGGCGGCACCGGGCAGCTGAAGTAGCTCAGCAGGTCGCCATAGCCGTGGATCAGCAGCAGGTCCTCCTCGGCCAGCTCGGCGGCGCGCGCCATCGATTCCATCTCCATCCACAGCGCTGGCTCGTGCTGGGCGGCGGGGAGGATGTTCTGGCGGAGGTGTTTGCGCAGGTCGGCCGGGGTCAGCCGCACGCCGCCGGCGCGCGCCGACGAGGCCAGCTGCTCCATCAGGTACTGCGACAGGACCTGGAGCCGCGAGCGCAGGCGCGAGCCGATGGTCTCGCCAATGGTGCGCGGGGTGCCGATGACCGAGATCAGCGGTACGCCACCGACCATTTCCGGATTGGGGGAGGACGCCACGGCCATGAAGCATAGATCAAGGCCTGGGCGCTGTCCATCCTGCCGGTGGGGACGGGGCCTGGCCGGCGTGGCCGGATTGGGTCAAGCCCCGAGGCGGGCGGTCCGAGTGCCACACCGGCCCGGGGCCAGTGTCCAGGCGGGCGGTTCCCCCCTGGCGCGACCGGCGGTTCCGGGTGTAAGGTGACCCGTCTGAGGACCGACATTCCGCTTGCCTCCACGGTGGTGGACAACAACCTCCGCCGCGCCTCTGTGGGGCACCCTCGCAAGCGGAATTACCCGCGACTCAGCACCGGGAGTGGAACCATGCCCAAGACCAACGAGAGCCAGCACATGAAGAAGGGCGAGGCGGACAAGTCCGACAAGGACCGCAAAAAGACCAACGGATCCGGTTCAGGTCCCCGCCCGGCCGCCAAGGCCCAGGTGTCCGAGCGCCTCAAGGCGGCGCGCACCGAGAAGCCCGAGCGCTCCGAGCGCCCGGCCAAGAGCGCGGTCGCGACCGCGGTCGCCCAGGTGTTCCCTCCTGAGGAGCTGGTCAAGTGGCGCGAGCAGCTGCTGCAACGCCGGGCCGAGATCGCCGGCGACATCGACGCCCTGGAAAAGGATGCGATGGAGGCCGAGGACGGCCACACCACCCCCAACCACATCGCCGAGCGCGGCTCGGATGCCGAGTTGCAGGACGTCAGCCTCAACATCGCCGGCGACGAGAAGGTGCTGATCTGGCAGATCGACCGCGCCCTGCGCAAGATCGACCAGTCCTCGCCGCTGCCGTTCGGGGTGTGCGAGCACACCCGCCAGCCGATCAGCAAGAACCGTCTCCAGCTGATGCCGTGGACCCCGCTCTCGATCGAGGGCGCGACCTACATGGAGGAGAACGGCCTCACAGTCGAGGACCTGCTGCTCGACGACTGATCCCGGTTCCAGCCGCCTTTGGCCTTGGCGGGTAGCCGACCGGGCCTAGGTTGCCGACCATGGATTCGCTGGCCCAGATCCTGCAGCGCGTACGTGAGGAGGCCCGGCGCCGCAATGTGCGCTGGACCAACCAGCGCCAGGTGATCGTCGAGACCTTCATCACCTGCGGCGAGCACATCACGGTCGAGGAGCTGCACCGTCGCGCCCGTGCCGCCGATCCCACCGTCAGTTCGGCCACTGTCTACCGCACCATCAACATGCTGGTCGAGATCGGGGTCGCCACCAAGCGCCAGTTCGGCCCCGGCTCGGCGAGCTTCGAGTGCTCCTTCATCAAGGAGCACCACGACCACCTGGTTTGCCTCGGTTGCGGCAGGATCATCGAATTCCACCAGGACCTGATCGAGCAGATGCAGGAGCAGGTGGCGCGCGAGCACGGCTTCCGCCTGTCGCACCACCGGCTCGAACTGTTCGGCACCTGCGCCGAGTGCCAGGCCCAGTCCGGCGACGTCGAGGACGACGCGGTGGCCAACGACAACACCGCCCCGGGGTCCTGACCGCCCCCTTGCGCCCGGCCGGTCGCCCACTATTTTCCGACCTCCCGCGCAAGCGGGTACCGACAGAGGGCCGAGTAGCTCAGTTGGTAGAGCAGCGGATTGAAAATCCGCGTGTCGCTGGTTCGATTCCGGCCTCGGCCACCAACGCAACCCCCGAGCGATCGGGGGTTGCGCCTTTTCCAGAGCCCCGCCACCACCCATGCCCGACCTCATCGCCAGCCTCGAAGCGGCCCACGCACGCTACCGGCAGGCCGCAGCGCAGATGGAGGACCCGGCGATCATCACCTCGCCGCGCTACCAGGAGGTGCTGCGCGAGCACGCCCGCCTGGGGCGGGTGATCGAGCCCTTCCTGCGCTGGCGCGGCCTGGCCGACGAGGCGGCGGCGGCGCGGGCCCTGGCCGCCGATCCCGAGATGCGCGACCTCGCGGCCGAGGCCGAGGCCGAGGCGCGGGCCAAGGATGCCGCCGCCGCCGACCAGCTGGAGGCGATCAAGGGCCTGCTGGTCACCGGCGACGCCACCGGCGAGCGCAGCGCCATCCTCGAGATCCGCGCCGGCACCGGCGGCGACGAGGCCAGCCTGTTCGCCGGCGACCTGGCGCGCATGTACACGATGTGGTGCACCCGCCACGGCCTGCGCCTGGAGCCGATGAGCGTGCAGGAGGGCGAGCGCGGCGGCTTCAAGGAGGCCATCTTCCTGGTCAAGGGCGGCGGCGCCTACGCCCTGCTGCGCTACGAATCCGGCGGCCACCGCGTGCAGCGGGTGCCCGCAACCGAGGCCCAGGGCCGCATCCACACCTCGGCCGCCACCGTGGCGGTGATGCCTGAGGCCGAGGAGGCGGATGTGACCATCAACCCCGCCGATCTTGAGTTCTCGACCTACCGCGCCAGCGGGGCCGGCGGGCAGCACGTGAACAAGACCGAATCGGCGGTGCGCATCCTGCACCGTCCTTCCGGGGTGGTGGTGACCTGCCAGGAGGAGCGCAGCCAGCTCGCCAACCGCGAGAAGGCGATGCGCTGGCTGCGCGCACGGCTGTACGAGGCCGAGCAGGAGCGCCTGGCGCGCGAACGCGCGCAGATGCGCAAGGACCAGGTCGGCAGCGGCGACCGTTCCGACCGCATCCGCACCTACAACTTCCCGCAGAACCGCATCACCGACCACCGCATCAACTGGACCGGCTACAGCCTGGATCGCTACATCGGAGGCGAATGCGACGAGCTGCACCGGGCCATGATCGAGGATGCCAAGGTGCGCTTCCTCGCCTCGTGGGACGGCAGCCTCTGAGCCGGCGGACCGGCCCGCAGGCCGGCTACGGCTTCTTTTCCTCCGGCTTGGCCGCCGGCTTGTCGGCAGGCTTCTTGTCTGCCGGCTTTTCCGCAGGCTTCTTGGCCTCGGGCTTCTTCTCGTCCGGCTTCGCTTCCGGTTCCGGCGGCTTGGGCGCCGGCTTGTAGATCGCCTTGAGCGCCTTGGCGGCTTCCGCCGCCTCGGTGGTCTTGACCGAGTCCAGGCGTTCGATCGCCAGACCGACCGCGGGCAGGGTGCCGTCCTTGACCAGGGCCAGGGCGCGCACCGCCACTGGCGACAGCACGCTGTCGTCGAGCGCCGAGGTCAGGCGCTCGACCACCGCATTGGCGCTCGCTGCCGGGGTGTCGGTGGTGAGGTCCTTGCCCAGGGCCTCCGCCAGCACCTCGCGGGTGATGCCCTGGCGGGCCAGTTCCTTCTGGGCGTAGGCCAGCTGCAGCACCGGGTTGACGCAGTCCGAAAGATGGAACTTGCGCGCCACCTTGAATGCGGCTTCGAGTTCGCGGATGGCGCGGTCGCGGCCGGAGAGCGAGGTGGCGGCAGCGATGGCGATGCGCTCGCGCATCTTGGCGCCGTCGGTGCCGCCCGGCAGCTGGTAGTTGGGGCCGGCGAGCATGTCGAAACCCACCACCCGGCGCGGGGCCTCGTCGCTCTCGACCAGCTTGATCAGCAGGTCGGTGTTGGCGGTCTCGGCCAGCGGCAGCAGGCCCTTGGTATAGAACGCCTCGTGGGTGCGCACGGTCGCCCCCAGCCCGCCGTAGGCCAGTTCCAGGTAGGCGGCGAACTTGGCCTTGCGCATGCGCGAGGCGAGGTTGTCGAGGATGCGGGTGACCGCCTCGCCGTCGTCGCCGGCGGTCTTGAGCGCCTCCCACAGCACGCCTTCGGCGGCGTCCGGGCGCAGGCGGGTGTAGATGGTCATCGCCACCGCGTTGACCTCGGTCACCTGGTTGCGGTCGCGCACCAGCGGCGCCACCCGCGAGGCGATGTCCTCGACCAGGTCCTTGTCCTCGGGTGCCGGCTGGGTCAGCTCGTCGAGCGCCTTGAGCGCCACCAAGCGATGCGGCGGGGCGAGGTTCTTGCGGTCGATGATCGCCAGCAGCCCCTTGATCGACTTGGCCTTCTGCGCGAGGTGGACCTGGGCCGGGACGGGACCGTGGTCGCCCGAGATCAGGTCCATCACCTGACGGGTGTCGCCGTGCACCAGGGCGAACCAGCGGTCGGCATGCGCCTTGGCCTGCTCCTCCTTGCCGGCATCGCTCTTGCAGGCGTCGAGATCGGACACCGCGCCGGCGATCGCCATCGGCGTCCACGCCAGGGCGAGCGCCAGCCCGCCGGCGGCGACCACGCCGACCGCCGCCCCGGCGATGATCAGCAGGCGCTTGCGCGCGGGATCCATCGCCTGCTTGCGCGCACTGCCCTTGCTGCGGGCGCGGTCGGAGACATTGGCCTCGGGTGCCTGCACCGTCACCTGGTCGTCGTCCGAGAGGATGTCGTCATCGGCGGCCTGGGCCGGTCGGGCGTTGCCGGGCCGGGCGCCGGGGCGCTGGGCGCGGGCGGTCCCCGGCTTGCTGGGGGGGCCGGGGGCCTGGCCGGGGGCGGCAGCGGCGGGGGCGGCCGGCCGGCTGACGCTGCCGGTGCCCTTGGCCGGAGCGGGGGCGGGGGCGGGGGCGCGTGCGGCGGCCGGGGCG
>JAKLKR010000232.1 GCA_023150565.1 Planctomycetota bacterium | reverse complement strand
CGCGAAGGACGCATCTTCCTCAACAGCCAGACCTGGGCGGTGATGACCGGCCTGGCGCAGGGCGGGCGCCGTGCCGCCTGCCTGCGGGCGATCGACACCCTGCTCGAGGGCCGCCACGGCTCGCTCACCCTGACCCCGGCCTACACCGCCGCCGACCGCAATGTCGGCCGGGTGACCATGCTGCTGCCCGGGATGTACGAGAACGGCACCCCGTACTGCCATGGCACCGCCTTCAAGATCGTCGCCGACCTGTGCGCCGGGCGCCCCGACCAGGCCCTGGCGAGCTGGCGCAAGGTCATGCCCGACAACCCCGGCCACCCCTCGGCGGTGAGCGGCTGCGAACCCTACGCCTTCACCAACCAGTACCTGGGGCCGGACAACGGCCGCGCCGGCGATTCGATCAGCGGCTGGATCACCGGCACCGCCGGGTGGATGTTCCGCTCCATAGTCGAGTACGTGTGCGGCATCAAGCCCGGGTATCGCGGCCTGCGCATCGAACCGTGCCTGCCCAGCGCCTGGAACCGGGTGCGGGTGCAGCGCGAACTGCGCGGCCACCGCTACGAGGTGGTGGTGGAGCGCGCCGGTTCGGGCTACGCCATCACGGTGGACGGCCAGCCCTACCGGGGCGGCGAGCTGCCCTACCGCTGAACCGCGCTCAGTGCGCGAAGCGCTGGTCGAGCATCTGGCGCATCAGGTCGAGCGGATGCAGGCTGGTCCAGAGCTCGAACTGCTCGGCCGCCTGGCGGGCGAACATCTCGACCCCGTCGATCACCGTGCAGCCGGCGGCGCGCGCCTCGCGCAGCAGGCGGGTATCGCGCGGGGTGTAGACGGTGTCGAACACGGTGGTGCCGGCGCGGTGGGGATGCGGCCAGGGAGTGTCGTCCGGCGCCTTCATGCCCACCGCGGTGCCGTTGAGCAGCACCTCGTAGGGCCAGGCGCGCGCCTGGTCGGCGTCGAGGGCGGTGCCGCCGCAGCGCGCCGCCAGTTCGACCGCACGCGCGTGCGTGCGGTTGTGGATCGCCACCGTGGCGCCGCGGCCGGCCAGGGCGCAGGCCGCCGCCTGCGCCACCCCGCCCGCGCCCAGCACCAGCACGCGCGCCTCGGGCTGGTGTCCGGCGGCGGCGATGCAGGCGGCGATGGCGGTGGCGTCGGTGGTGGCGCCCACCGTCCGGCCCTGGTCGCGGAACACGGTGTTCATCACCCCCACCTGGCGCGCCAGGGGGTCGAGGCGATCCATCAGCGGCATCAGCGCCGCCTTGTGCGGGATGGTGATCGACAGGCCCTGGATCCAGCCGCCGCATGCACGCCAGAAGGCGGCCGCATCCTCGACCCGGAAGCGGGCATAGATGGCGGGAACGTCGAAGGCGCGGAAGCATTCGTTGTGCAGCACCGGGCTGAGGCTGTGGGCGATCGGGCTGCCGATCACCCCGTACACCGGCATGCCGCGGCGCTGGCGACGCAGGTGGAAGACCTCCAGCAGCTCCTTCACCGTCGGCTGGCCGGGGGCCGAGCCGCCGTCGCCGTCGAGGCGGGCGAAGGTGAGGAACGCGCCCCAGGCCCCGGCGAGCTGGCGCGAGGGGGCGCCGTGCTCGCCCATGGCGATGGCGATCAGCTCGCGGCCGTCGGCGTCGGCGTCGGCGTAGAGGCGCTGCACCACGTCGAGGTCGGCGGCATCGTGTGCGGTGATCGCGATTTTGGGCAGAGCGCCCTTAGCGCGCATTTCGGCGATGCGGCCGGAGAGGTTGTCGCCCAGGCCGGCGAAGTCGTGGTAGGACAGGATCAGCCGGCAGCGGCCCGGCAGGGGGCCGAGGTGGGCCCGCACCTCGCTCCAGCGCGCCAGCTCCACGTCCACATACGACGCTCCGGCGGCAGCGGCGGCGGCCAGCGCCTGCCCGCGCGCGGCCTCGTCGCCCTGCCAGGTGCCGTTCTCGCAGCGGTGGCGGGCGGTGGCCAGCACCGGCAGCGCCAGCGCGCCGCAGGCCCGGGCGCAGGCCAGCGGGTCGGCGCCCAGGCTCTGGCAGGTGTCGAGACGGACCTCCACCAGGTCGGCGCCCTGGGACCGGGCGGCCTGGGCGAGCGGGGCCAGGGCTTCCGGGCTGGCGGCGGCGATGGGGACGGCGACCTGGGTCATGGCGGGGCGGAGTTGAAGTCGGAAGTCAGAAGGAGGAAGTCAGAAGGAGGAAGTCCTGTGCGGACATGCGCACAAGGATGCGGCCGAGCATGCCATCTGGCTGTGGACTGGATGGGGGGCGCTGCCTACCGTCGCGCTCCCAGGTGACCCCATGAAGATCCACGAGTTCCAGGGCAAGCAGCTGTTCCGCCAGGCCGGTGTGCCGGTGCTGCGCGGCACCGCCTGCGCCACCCCCGAGCAGGCCGAGCAGGCTGCCCGCGAGCTGGCTTCGCCGGTGGTGGTGGTGAAGAGCCAGATCCACGCCGGCGGCCGCGGCAAGGGCACGGTGTGGGCCGACCAGGCGATGAGCGCCAAGGTGCTCGACGGCGGGGTCAAGCTGGCGCGCTCGCCGGAGGAGGCGCGCACCCTCGCCGGCCAGCTGCTGGGCAACTGGCTGCAGACCAAGCAGACCGGCGGCAGCGCCAAGCGCATCCACACCGTCTACATCGAGGACGGCTGCAGGATCGCCAAGGAGCTGTACCTGTCGGTGCTGCTCGACCGCGCGGTCGGCCTGCCGGTGGTGGTGGCCTCGCGCGAGGGCGGCATGGACATCGAGGAGGTGGCCGAGCACCGCCCCGAGGCCATCCTCAAGGTCCACGTCGAGCCGCACGCCGGGCTGGGCGACTGGCAGGCCCGCCGCCTGGGCTACGAGATGGGCCTCACCCCGGCCCAGGTGGCCTCCTTCGTCAAGACCGCCAAGGCCCTGGTGCAGTGCTTCCTCGCCACCGACGCCGACATGGTCGAGGTCAACCCGCTGGTGATCACCGCCGACGACCAGTGCCTGGCGCTCGACGCCAAGATGTCGTTCGACGACAACGCCCTGTTCCGCCACCCCGAGATCAGCGCCCTGCTCGATCCCAACGAGGAGGACCCCGCCGAGCTCGAGGCCAAGAGCCACGACATGGCCTTCGTCAAGCTCGACGGCAACATCGGTTGCATGGTCAACGGCGCCGGCCTGGCGATGGCGACCATGGACGCGATCGCGCTCTACGGCGGCGAACTGGGCGCCTTCCCTGCCAACTTCCTCGACGTGGGTGGCGGCGCCACCGCCGAGAAGGTCACCACCGCCTTCAAGATCATCCTCAAGGACGCCGCGGTCGAGGCCATCCTGGTCAACATCTTCGGCGGCATCATGAAGTGCGACACCATCGCCACCGGGGTGCTGACCGCGGTGCGCGAGGTCGGCCTCGACCGCCCGCTGGTGGTGCGCCTGGAGGGCACCCGGGTCGAGGAGGGCAAGAAGCTCATCGCCGAATCGGGCCTGCCGGTGATCAACGCCGACGACCTGCGCGACGGCTGCCGCAAGGCGGCCGAGGCGGCGGCGCAGTACCGTGCCGGCAAGGGCCTTCCGCCCCGCCCGGCGCTGCCGCCGGTGGCGCCGATCGCCTATGTCCCGCCCAAGGCCCGCCGCGCGGCGGCGGCGGGCAAGCCCACGGTCACGGCCAAGGCCAGGAAGGCGGAAAAGGCCAAGACCCGGGCGATCGCCAACCCGGCGGCCCCGGCCAAGGCGAAGGCCAAGCGGACCCTCGCCGCCAAGCGCACGGTCAAGCGCGCGGCCACCGCGGCGCGGCGCGCCAAGCCGGCGGCCAAGCCCACGGCGCGCGCGGCGGTCAAGGCCGCCAAGCGCGTGCTCAAGTCCGCCCGCCGCCGCTGAACCCCCAACCCGGATCATCCCCATGGCCGTGCTCGTCGACAAGAACACCCGCCTGATCTGCCAGGGCATCACCGGCAAGGTCGGCACCTTCCACTCCAATGGCGCGGTCACCTATGGCACCGCTTTCGCCGGCGGCGTCACCCCCGGCAAGGGCGGCCAGACCTGGACGGCCGAGAACGGCAAGCAGTTCCCGGTGTGGAACACCGTGGCCGAGGCTGTGAAGCAGGGCGGCGCCAGCGCCAGCATGATCTTCGTGCCGCCGCCCGGCGCCGCCGACGCCATCTGCGAGGCGATCGACGCCGGCATGCCGCTCATCGTGTGCATCACCGAGGGCATCCCGGTGCGCGACATGTACCTGGTGCGCAAGAAGCTGGCCGGGTCGAAGTCGCGCCTGGTGGGACCCAACTGCCCGGGCGTGATCACCCCCGGCGAGTGCAAGATCGGCATCATGCCCGGCTACATCCACCAGCGCGGCACCACCGGCATCGTCAGCCGCTCCGGCACCCTGACCTACGAGGCGGTGTTCCAGAGCACCCGCTGCGGGCTGGGCCAGAGCACCTGCATCGGCATCGGCGGCGACCCCATGAAGGGCACCGACTTCATCGACTGCCTGCAGATGTTCCAGGACGACCCCGAGACCCGGCAGATCATCATGATCGGCGAGATCGGCGGCGATTCCGAGGAGCGCGCCTGCGCCTTCATCCGCCAGCACGTGACCAAGCCGGTGGTGGGCTTCATCGCCGGCACCCGCGCCCCCAAGGGCAAGCGCATGGGCCACGCCGGCGCCATCGTCAGCGGCAACACCGGCACCGCCGAGGCCAAGCTGGCGGCGATGCGCGCGGCCGGGGTCTACATCGCGGAAAGCCCCGCCACCCTGGGCGAGACCTTGATCAAGGCCGTCGGGCGCTGACGGCCATCCGGCCCGTGGGCGTCGCCCACGGGCCGTTTTCATGGCTGACGGCCCGGCGCCGGGCTCTGCTGGGGCCATGCCCAACCGCCTCGCCGTCAGCGCCAGCCCCTACCTGCGCCAGCATGCCGACAACCCGGTGGCGTGGTGGCCGTGGTGCGACGAGGCCTTCGCCGAGGCCCGTCGGCGCGACGTGCCGGTGCTGGTGTCGATCGGCTACAGCACCTGCCACTGGTGCCACGTCATGGCCCACGAGTGCTTCGAGGACGCCGCCACCGCCGCGCTGATGGACGGGGCCCTGGTGTGCATCAAGGTCGACCGCGAGGAGCACCCGGAGGTCGACGCCATCTATATGGACGCCATCCAGGGCCTCACCGGCCACGGCGGCTGGCCGCTCAACGCCTTCACCGACCACCAGGGGCGGCCGTTCCACGCCTGCACCTACCTGCCGCGCCCGCGCTGGGCGGCGCTGGTCGAGCACCTCGGCAGGCTGTGGCGCGAGGACCGCGGACGCATCGAGCACGCCGCCAGCGAGATCACCGCCTGGCTGCGCCGGCAGGAGGACGCGGCCGGGGATGGCGACCCCGGCGACCCTGAACGGGCCCTCGCCGACCAGCTCGGCCGCGCCTTCGACGAGCATGATCCCGGCCTGGCCTGGAATCCCCAGCGCGCGCCCAAGTTCCCGCCCTCGCCGCTGCTGCGCCTGCTGGTCGATGGCGGCCGCCCGGCCGAGCTGGGGCGCGCCGAGCGCATCCTGGAAGCGATGCAGGACGGCGGGCTGCATGACCGCGTGGGCGGCGGCTTCCACCGCTACAGCGTCGATGCCGAGTGGCGGGTGCCGCACTTCGAGAAGATGCTCTACGACAACGCCCAGCTGATGGGCGTCTACGCCCGCGCCGCCTGGCGCACCGGACGCGCCGATTTCCTCGCCACCGCGCTCAACGCCGCCGACTACGTGCTGCGCGACCTGCGGGTGGAGGAGGCCGGGGTGTTCCGCGGCTACGCCACCGCCGAGGACGCCGACGACCCGGGCGGCGAAGGCTCGTTCTACGCCTGGAGCCCGGACCAGCTCGCCGCCGTGCTGGGGGCCGAGGACGGCGCCCGCCTGGCCGCGGCCTGGGATCTGGCCCCGGGCGAGCCCGAACTCGGCGCCAGCGGCCACCACGAGCCGGTGGCCAGCCACATCCCGCATCCGCGCGGCGCCGGGGTGCCGGCCGGCGCCGCCGGCCAGGCCCTGCGCGCCGGGTGGGAGCCGCAGCTGCCGCGCCTGCGCCGGGCGCGGGATTCCCGGCCGCGGCCGGGCCGCGACGGCAAGGTGCTCACCGACCAGAACGGGCTGCTGCTCGAGGGCCTGAGCTGGGTGGCGCGCCTGGGCGGCCAGCCCCGCCACCGCCTGGCCGCCGCCGAGCTGGCGGCGCTGCTGCGCACCCGCCAGGGCCCCGCCGGCCTGCTGCGCATGCCCGGCCGCGCCGCCTACGTCACCGACTACGGCGCCGCCGCCTGCGGCCTGCTCGCCGCCTTCGACCTGCTCGGCGATGCCGGGCTGGTGGATGCCGCCGGCGCCCTGCTCGACGAGGCCGAGGCGCGCCTGCTGGCCGAAGATGGCGGCTTCCACGCCACCCCCGCCGGGCGGGCCGATCTGGTGCGGCGCGGACGCGAGTGGCACGACGGGCCGGCGCCCGCCGGGCAGTCGCAGCTCGCCGCCGCCGCCCTGCGCCTGTTCCACCTTACCGGCGAGGTCCGCCGCCGCGCCCGCGCCGAGGCGGTGCTGGCCGCCGCCGCCGGCACCATCGCCCGCCAGCCGCTGTCCTCCGCCACCCTGCTGCAGGTGCGGCGGGAGCGCGACGCCGGGCCGGCGCTGGCGGTGGTCGGCGGCGGTGCCGAACTGCTGGCGGCCTGCCGCTCCAGCGGCGACGCGCGCCTGGCGGTGCTGCCGCTCGCCGCGCTTTCCGGGCGCGCCTGGCCGGCCCTGGCCGGCATCCCCGCCCGCGCCGCGGTGCATCTCTGCCAGGGCGGCACCTGCCGGCCGGCGATGACCACGGTCGACCAGGTGCGCGCCGCGCTCGCCCCCTGAGCGGCCTAGCCGGCCGTCTGGTCGCGGGTGGTGGCGCGCGCCACCAGTTCGAGCGCGAAGCGCTTGCCGGGGATGTCGGCGCCGGGGTCCACTACCAGGCGGGTGATGGCGGCGGCGGCCCACGAGCCCAGGCCGGCCATCGGCTGGCGCACGGTGGTGAGGCCGATGTGGTCCATCAGCGGCTGGTCGTCGAAGCCGATCACCTGCACCTGGTCCGGCACCGTCCGGCCGCGCATGCGCAGGATCTCGAGCGCGCCCACCGCGTAGAGGTCGTTGGCGCACACCAGGCCGTCGAGTTCGGGGTGGAGGTCGAGCAGCTGGGTGGCGGCGGCGCGTCCGTCGTCGCGCGTCACCGCCGGGGCGCGCACCCGCGGGGCGTCGGCGCCGGCCACCGCGTCGAAGCCGGCGGCGCGGTCGTGGAAGGCGTGCACGGTGGCCGGGCCGTCGATCCAGCCCAGCCGGCGGGCGCCGCGGTCGAGCAGGCACTGCGCCGCCATCTTCGCGCCGGCGCGGTTGTCGACCCAGCACGAGGGCACTCCCGGCAGGCGGTAGTCGAGGGCCACGAACGGCACTCCACGCCCGCGCAGCAGATCCTGGCGCTCCTCGCCCAGGCCCATCGAGCACAGCACCAGGCCTTCGCAGGCGCGCTCCTCGACCAGGCGGGTGAAATGGCGCAGCTTGTCCTCGCGGTCGGCGACGTCGACCAGCACCAGGTCCATGCCGGCGGCCGCCACCCCGCGCGCCAGCGCGCGCGCCACGTTGGCATAGAAGTCGGCGCTGAAGAGCGGCACCAGGGCGGCGATGCGCGGACGGTTGAGGCCGCCGGCGGCGAGCCGGCGGGCGGCGCGGTTGGGGCGGTAGCCGAGCGCGGCCACCGCCGCCTGGACCTTGGCGCGGGCGTCCTCCGACACCCGCGCGCCGCCGTTCAGCACCCGGCTGACGGTGGCGATGCCGACCCCGGCCTGGCGGGCGATATCGTAGATGGTGGGATTGCCGGCCATTGGAAGCGCTTCCATAGCATGTCGGCAAGGCGCGGACAAGCGCCGTTGCGCCGCTTCAGCGCCAGGCCGGCGGGAGCGTGTCCACCACGAAGCGGAAGCCGATGCGTTCCGACGGCTTGCGTGCGCTGTCCCGGCGCGCGCTGCGGCAGTCCTCGGCGTCGTCGGCGAACGAGCCGCCGCGGATCGCCGGGTTGCCCTCGGTCACCGGACGCGGGTTCTCGACCGCGTTGTCGGGGTAGTCGTGCAGGGCGTCGGCGGTCCATTCGCTGACGTTGCCATGGCAATCGAACAGGCCCCAGGCGTTGGGCTGGAAGCCCTTCACGGCATGGCTCTGGCCACCGCTGTTGCGCTCGAACCAGCCCAGGGTGGGCAGCGGGCGGCCGTTGGCGAACGGGGTCTGGCTGCCGGCGCGGCAGGCGTATTCCCATTCCGCCTCGGTGGGCAGGCGGGGCTGGAAGCCGGGTTCCAGCGCGGCCAGGCGGTTGAGGAACTCCTGGGCATCGGCGCGCGCCACCCGTTCCACCGGCCGGTCGGCGCCGGGAAAGCGGCTGGGGTTGACCGCCATCACCGCGCTCCACTGCGCCTGGGTGACCTCGGTCTCGGCGGCCCAGAAGGCGCGCAGGGTGACCTGGTGCGGCACCTCGTTGCGGCTGCGATCCGGTTCATCCTTGGGGCTGCCCATGGTGAAGCTGCCGGCCGGGCATT
>JAKLKR010000231.1 GCA_023150565.1 Planctomycetota bacterium | reverse complement strand
GGCGCGCGAGCTGCAGGCCGGCCTGCTCATGACCATCCCCTACCGCGCCTGGACGGTGGAGGGTCTGCCCGAGGCGGAACCGCCCTGCCCGGCCGGCGCCGTCCTGGGCGAGGCCGCCGGTCACGAGCTCGAGCTGGCGCCGCACGCCGTCGCCGGCCGCACCACGGTGGTGCGCCTGGAGGTGAAGGACCTGATGAGCCGCGAGGCGCTGCGCCGGCTGGTGGTGCAGGCCCCGGGCCCGGTGCGGGTGTGGTGCGAGGGCGAGCGCGTGCTCGACCATGACGGCACCTGGCACGTCCCCGCCCTGCACCGCTCCGGCGCGACGGTGCGCGACCTCGCCCTGCCCTCCCCGGCGCGCCTGACCATCGCGGTGGCGGGCGGTGCCGCGGGCACGCTGTTCCACGCCGTGGGCGAGGCGCGCGGCAACTGCAACCGCTGGGCCTCGCGGCTGGAATACCGCGTGCCGCAGGTTTCCTAGCGCGCCAGGCCGACCACCGTCACCCCGGCCAGGCACAGGCCGACGCCGGCCAGCCGGCCGGCGCCCAGGGGGGTGCCGGCGAGCAGCGCCGCCAGCACCGTCACCAGGGCGGTGCTGGCGCCGATGATGGCCAGGGCCAGGCCGGGATTGGGGGCGCGGGCGATGGCGTGGGTCTGGGCCAGGTTGCCGAGGTAGCACAGCGCGCTGGCGCCCAGCAGCAGCGGCAGGGTCGCCGGCCCCGGCCATGGCCTGGTCCCGCTCGCCAGCAGGTGGCCGAGGGCGAGGACGGCCTGCACCGCCAGCAGCCCGGCCACCAGCGGCAGGTTGTCCACCCGCTGGCCGAGGCGGGCGATGGCCAGGAAGGCGGTGGTGAAGCAGCCCAGGGCCACGAAGGCGGCGAGGGTCCAGGGCATCAGCGGCCGGCCGCCAGCATGCGCCCGGCGTTGGCGAGCTGGGCGGGGGTGGGGGTGATCTCGCCCAGCACGCTCGGCCAGGGCTGGCCGGGCTGCCGGCGCGCCGGGTCCGGGCTCCAGTGGTCGTGGCGGTGGCGGTCGCGCTCCTCGCGCCGGCGCAGGTCGGGCACCGCCACCGGCGCCGCCCCGGCCAGCGCCGAGCGGTGCGCCTGAATGCCGACCAGCGACATCGCCACCCCGCGGTGCACGTCGAAGAAGGGCTGGGTCCCGCCGCGGATGGCCTGGGCGAAATGCCACAGGGTGAAGAAGTCGCCGCCGCCGTGGCCGGCGCGGGCGGCCTGCTCGCCGGCCTCGGGCCAGCGCGGCAGATAGGTCTGCTCGGTCGGTCCGTCCGGCTCCTCGCCCAGCTGCTCGCGCACCAGCCGCACCATGCCGGGGTCGCCGTGGCGCAGCTTCTCCATCAGCCCGCGGCTGCCGTGCACCCGCACCCAGTTGCCGTGCCCGCGCAGGTTCCATTGCAGCAGCTTGACCACCGCCCCGCCGGCCATGCGCACCAGGATGCAGCTGGCGGGATCGCCGGTATGCGGCACCTGGTGCCAGCAGGGATCGTCGGCCGCCGCCGGCAGCACGAAGCCGTGCACCGACTCCGGCCAGGTCCCGGTGATGAACATCAGCGGCGCCAGGGCGTGGGTGCAGTAGTACGTCGCCGGCAGCCAGGTGCGCCAGTGGTCGGCGCGCGGGGCGTGGCGCACGAACTCCTCCGCCCCCATCGGGTGGATGTACTCGCCCTCGCCGTAGACGAAGGTGCCGATGCACCCGGCCTGATAGAGCCGGCGCATCTCCTGGTTGGCGAGCATGTAGGGGTAGTTCTCGGCGAAGGCGTAGGTGCGCCCGCTGGCCTCCACCGCCTCGATCAGCGCCACCCCTTCGCCGACGGTGGCGCAGGCCAGGCACTCGCTGATCACGTGCAGCCCGGCCTGCAGCGCGCGCACGGCGAAGGGCGCATGCTGGTGGAAGTAGTTGGCCAGCACCACCGCCTCCAGCCCGGGATGGCGCAGCAGCTGGTCGAAGTCGGCATAGGCGCTGGCGCCGCAGCCGGCGGCGGCGCTGCGTCCGGCCCCGCCGTCCTGGTCGCACACCGCCACCACCTGGAAGCCGCAGGCGGCGGCCTGGGCGATGAAGGCGGCGCCGCGGCGGGCGCCGAACACGCCGAGTCGGATGGGACGGTCGCTGGCCATGGGCATCTCCATGGCCCCAGGCTAGCGCTGCGGGACCCGGGGCGCGCGCACCGCTTTCCGCACCGGCTTGCACTTTTCCGCTCGCGGGCCGGTCTAGGCTTGCGGCATGCTCGATCTGGTGATGTGCGGCGGGGCGAGGGCGGTGGTGGCGGCGGATGCGGCGCCGCGCCGCTACCGCCATGCCGAGCACGTCCTCGGCCTGCATATCGCCGGCGCCGGCAGCTGCCGTCTCGGCGACGAGGTGGTGGCGGTCGGCGGCCCCTACCTGGCCCTGCTGCCGGCCGGCGAACTGGACGAGAATGGCATGAGCGGGGCGATCGACAGCCGCTGGTGCCTGTTCCGCAGCCGGCTGGTGGCGGGCGATGGCGGCCAGGCCGGGCTGCTGTGGCCGGGTGCGGCGGTGCGCCGCCCGCACGCGCGCCGGCTGGCCCCGGCCGAGGTGCGCCTGGCGCGCGAACGCATGGTGCGCATGGCGGCGCTGCACGCGCGGCCGGCGGTGGCCGACCGCCTGGCCGCCGCCGCCCTGCTGCTGGAACTGCTCGCGTTGTGGGCCTCGCCCGCGCCCGGTGCCGGCGGAGCCGACGCGGTGGAGGCCTTCCGCGCGCGCATCGAGGAGCGCGCCGACGATCCCGCCTGCTCGCTCGCCGCCCTCGCCCGCGCCGGCGGCCGGCACCCCGACGGGCTCAGCCGCCGCTTCACCGCCGCCTACGGCCTGTCGCCGGTCGAGTACCGCATCCGCCTGCGCCTGACCCGGGCGCGCGAACTGCTGCAGACCAGCGCGCTGAGGGTGGCGGAGGCGGCGCGGGTGGTGGGCTTCGCCAACCCGGCGCACTTCTCGCGCCTGTTCCGCCGCCATTTCGGCTGCCGGCCGAGCGACCTCGCCCGCCTCGACGGCTAGCGGCGCAGCCAACGCCGGCGCAGCAGCTGCAGGCCGGCGGCGTGGCCCAGCCAGCCGCACAGCGCGCCCAGGGGCAGGTCGACCAGCCAATGGGGGCGCACCGCCAGGGTGCTGGCCGCCACCAGGGCGGCCCACGCCCACCAGCCCCAGCGCCAGCAGCGCGCGCGCGCCACCCGGCCCATGGCCAGGGCGGCGGCCACCGCCACCCCCACATGCAGCGACGGGCAGGTGAAGGTGCGCAGGTCGGTGTGCATGCCCTGCCACCACCACGGGCAGGCAGCGCCGCCGAACCAGCCCTGGGTCTGCCAGGGATCGCTCACCGGCCACAGCACGAACAGCGGCAGGCAGGGCAGGAAGGGCCCGGCGTGGCTCCACACCGCCAGCAGCGCCGCCGCCCGCCGTCCGCGCGCCAGCGCCGCGCCCAGCGCCGCCAGCGGCAGCACCAGGAAGCCGGCGAGGTAGATCGCGGTCCACGCCCCCAGGAAGCGCTCGCCTCCCAGCCACGCCGACCACGGCCGCGGATCATTGAATGGCAGCGCCGCCATCACTGCATCGGGATCGTGGGGCAGCACCGCGCGCATGCCGTTGGCGAGGCGCACCACCCCGGCCATCACCCATGGCCAGGCCCCGGCGATGGCCGCCAGCAGCGCCAGCACCGGCCAGGCGTGGCGCCAGGCCAGCCCGGCGGGCCGCCCGCGGCGCAGGCGCAGTGCCAGCACCGCCGCCGCCAGCGCCAGCGCCGCCACCCCGCCCCAGTGCGCGCGCGGCGCCAGCACCGCCGCCGCCAGGGCCAGCAGCGCCGCCGCCGGCCAGGCGCGCCGCCAGGGGTTCACTCCCGCCGCTCTAGCACCACCGTGAACCGGTCCAGAGGCTGGTCGGGTGGAAATAGGCCTTTCGCCGCCAGCCAGCAGGGCGCCATCAGGCGCCATGGCCGCCAAGCGGCCATCACGGCGCAGCCGTGCGGCTGGCGGTGCATCCGCTTGCGGGGGGCAGCGCCGGAGGCGCGTTCTCGGGGGGCCGAGGCCCCCCGAAAGGCCTCACCGGGCAAAGCCCGGTGCCTCGCGCAGCGGGGCTGACGCCGAAGGCGGCAGAGGCCTGTGCCGAAAGCCGCCAGGGCGATGGCGGTCATCCAGTAGCCCTGCAGATAGATGTAGTCCGGCCAGGGGAACAGCGCCGCCTCCCAGGCCGGCTTCCAGGTCAGCAGCGACTTCAGCACCAGGGCCAGGGTCAGCATCCCCGCCAGCCAGGGGGCGGCGCGGCGGCCGATCAGCAGCACCAGCCCGAGGGCGGCGAGGAAGGCGGCGAGGCCGATGGCGTTGACCAGGAGCAGGACCTGCACGCGGCGATGCTCGACCGGCCGGCGCCGCCGGCAAGGCCGTAACCGGGGGTCTGGATCCGGGTATCAGCTCCATGCTCCGCCTGCTGCTGCTCTTCGCCGGCCTGTGCGCCGCCGCCGAGGATCCCCTGGTGCGCGCGGTCCCCGGCTGGGGCACCTGGCGCAAGCGCGCCGAGCCGGTGCTGGCCGGCCAGTACGGCATCGCCGGCGATCCCAGCGTGGTGCGCGACGGGACGGTGCTGCGCATGGCCTTCTCGGGCTTCGATCCCGCCAAGCAGGGTCCGATGGTGTGCATCGCCTCCTCGCGCGACGGCCTGGCGTGGGTCGAGGACGACACCGGCGATGCGCTGGTGCGCGGCCGCCTGCTGCGCCCCGGCACCGGGCCGTGGGAGGACACCCACGAGACGCCCTTCCTGCTGCGCCACGACGGGCGCTGGCTGCTGTGGTTCCTCGGCTACCGCGAGCGCGGCGGCTGGCTGAAGTCGCTGCCGGGCGGCATCGGCGTGGCCACCGCCGGCGCCGACCGTCGCTTCGCCGCGCCCCAGCAGCAGCCGGTGCTGGCGCCCGTGCCGGGTGGGTTCGACGGCGACACCATGACCAGCCCGACCGTGGTCCGCCACCAGGGCCGCTTCTGGATGGTCTACGCCGGCCACCGCTGGGTCAGCGGCGATCCCGCCACCCGCGGCTCCCGCCTGCTGCTCGCCAGCTCCGCCGACGGGGTGCGCTGGGAGCGCGCCGCCCGCCCGCTGCTGGAGGGCGCGGCGCTGCCGGCGTTCTGCACCCGCGGCTTCCTCGCCGAGCCCGAGCTGGTGATCGGTCCCGACCGGCGCTTCTGGCTGTTCGCCACCGCCACCCAGGGCGAGCGCGGGCACTGCCTCGCGCTGGCGCGCGCCGCCCGGCTGGAAGGCCCGTGGGAGTTCGCCCCGCAGCCGATCGTGGTGCCGGGGCCGGGCTTCGACGCGCGCGAGGTGGTGGCGCCCTCGGTGCTGATCGAGGACGGCCGGGTGCGGCTGTGGTACGCCGGCTTCCGCGAGGACAACAAGGCCATCGCCATCGGCTACGCCGAGGCGGCCTGGCCGCTGCGGTAGGCAGCCGGCTGATGCGCCGCCAGCGGAAGGGGGGTGCCCCGGGTGGCTGCGCCCGGGGTGCTGCTAGGCTGGCCCCATGAAGCCGATCCTCGCCGCCGCCGTGGTCCTGAGCTGCACCGTCCTGGCCGCCGCCGAGCCGGCGGCCAAACCGGCCGGTGCGCTGGCGCCCTCGGCCAACGCCGGCAAGCGCGGCACCTACCAGGTCGACCTCGCCGACAATCCGCAGAACAAGTACTGGGTGCTGGTGCCGGACAGCTACCAGGAGGACGGCCGCGCCGCCGGCATCCACCTGTTCTTCCACGGCCAGGGCGGGCACACCGGGGCGCAGAACTTCAACCAGTGGAAGGCGCGCTTCTGCGAGCCGTACCGTCTGATCGGCATCAACATGCAGTACCTCGACGGCGACAACCAGAAGGACACCGCCGGCAAGGTGGCGGCGGCGCGCCAGGCGCTGGCGCAGGTGCTGGCCGACTACCAGGCGGTGCCGCGCGGAGCGGTGGCGTCGTTCTCGGGCGGGGGCGGCCCGCATGGCCTGTGGTGGGCCCAGGCAACCCCCCAGCCCACCCCGGCCTGGCCGTTCACCCACTGCAGCCTCTACGGCTCCAACTTCTGGGCCTCGACCGCCGACGGCCGCGGGCTGTCCTGGTTCATCGGCCTGGGCGGCAAGGAGTGGACCCTGGCGGGCGCCAAGCTGGGCGAGAGCCAGTGTGCGCGCGCGGTCGAGCTGCTCGCCGGCGCGCTCAAGCGCAAGGGCGGGCCCGACGTGCGCCTGCGCATCGACAAGGACAAGGGCCACAGCATCGCCGAGCAGGACGTGGGCGAGGCGGCTGAGCAGTTCCGCCGCAGCGACCTGGCGCTGGCGCCGTTCCTGTTCGAGCCCGCCTGGAAGGGCAAGGCGCGCGCCATCGCCGCCGCCGCCAACCGCCTGGCCCTCGGCCAGGCCGCCGGCGAGCTGGACAAGGCGCTCGCGGCCAAGGACCTGGCCGAGGACGCCAAGGCCGAGCTGGAGCGCCTGCGCGGCGCCCTCGACGAGCGCGTCGAGGCGGTGCTGGCGCTGATGAAGGAGCTGGCCGAGTCCGACACCGTGCTCGCCGGCCACTACGGCGCCCTGTTCACCGCCCAGCTCAAGAGCCACGCGCGCGCCAAGGAGCTGGCGGCGCTGCTGGCGGCGATGGCCAAGTCGCCGGCGGCGCGCGACCAGGGCCGCGCCTTCGAGGGCTTCGCCAAGCTGCTGCCGGCCTGCGTCGGGCCGGAGGCACGGCTGCAGAAGCCCGAGGGCAACGCCGCCCAGCTCGAACAGGCGGCCAAGCTCGCCGGCGAGCGCAGCCTGACCGCGCGCAACGCCCAGGACCTGCTCAGCCTGCGCTGACGGCGAGGGCGATCGGGAAACGCGCGAACCCCAGGAAGCAGCAGACGCGCCCCTGGGAGCGCCGGGCTCCAGCCCGGCAGTTCGAGCCGTTCCAACTGCCGGGCTGGAGCCCGGCGGTCCCAGGGAAGAGCGGTCTGGCGGTCGCCCAACGCCCGTGGCGCTAGCCGCCGCGCAGCAGCGGCATCAGCCCGTCGAGGAACTGCTGCACCGACACCGCCACCAGCAGCATGCCCACCAGGCGCTCGCTGGCAGCGAGCATGCGCCGGCCGAGCACGCGGGCGATCCAGGGCGAGGCGAGCAGGATCGCCGCCGATACCAGCCAGGCCAGGATCAGCGAGGCGGTCCAGGTGCCGATGCGGCCGGGATCGCGGCCGGCGAGCAGCATCAGGGTGGCCATCGCCGAGGGGCCGGCCACCAGCGGCACCGCCAGCGGCACCACCAGCGGCTCGCCGCCGGCGTCCTCGTCGTCGCCGAACACCCCGCCGTGCACCGGGAAGATCATGCGCAGGCCGATCAGGAACAGCACCAGGCCGCCGGCGATGCCGAGCGCGGCCTGCGACAGGCCGAGGTAGGCCATCGCCGGCTGGCCGACGAACAGCACCGCGAGCATGATGGCGAGGGCGATGAGCAGTTCGCGGGCGATGACGAAGCGCTGGCGCGCCGCCGGCACCTCCTTCAGCGCCGAGACGAACAGCGGCACGTTGCCGAGCGGGTCGATGACCATGAACAGCAGCAGGGCGGCCTGGACGAGATCCACGGAGTGCCTCCAGGGCGCGACGGTAGCGCCGCGGTCCCTGGCCTCAATTGCAGCGACGCTCCCGCCGCCGGCGTTCCGTCCCCTTGTAGCACTCCTCTCCAATATCTCCGGTTCATCCGGAGATGTTGGAGAGGAGTGCGTGGGGTGCGGGGCGAAGCCCTGCAGCAACAGCTGAACAGCCCGGCGTAGCCGAAAATGAACCTATTGGTTCCGGCTACGCCGGGCTGTGAACGCGGGAGGTGCCGGCACGTTCACCCCCCATGCGCCTGCTCCTGCTTGCCTGCACCCTCATCGCCACCACCGCCCAGGCCGTCGAGTCCGACGATCTCGACGCCCGCGAGGCCTTCGCCTGGCGCGAAGACCGCGGCCGGGCGTTGGAACGCTTCGCCCCCGGCTCGGCCGAGCAGCGCTACCACGCGGTGCTGCTCGCCCAGCTCGCCGGCGACCTGGATCGCGCCGAGGCGCTGCTGGCGGCATGGGCCGCCGCCCAGGGCGACGATGCGGGGCTGCGCCGGCAGCGCATCCGCCAGGCCGCGCTGTGGTCGCAGCGCGACCCGGCCGAGGCCTGCCGGCGCCTGGTGCGGCTGCTCGAGCTGCCCGCGCTGCCGCCGCCGCCGGCGGCCGCCGAGGCCCCGGCCGCGGTGCTGGCGGTGCCGGGCTGGGAGCAGCTGCGCGACCAGCGCCTGGCCCGCCGCGACGGCATCGGCGGCTTCACCGACCAGGGGCTGGCCCGCCTGCTTGCCGAAAACCCCTCGCCCGAACGCCGCCGGGCGCTGCTGGCCAAGCTCGACGATCCCGCCGTGCCGGGCCTGGCGGCGGCGGTGCTGGCCGACCTCGACCACCGTCCGGCGCCGGCGTTCGGTTCGCTGGCAGCGCACGGCTGCCTGACCGGTGCCCAGTTGGACGAGCTGGTGCGCGCGCGGCCGGCCCTGGCCGGCGAGCAGGCCTGGCAGGAGCAGCGCCTGCGCCGCTGGGCGGC
>JAKLKR010000230.1 GCA_023150565.1 Planctomycetota bacterium | reverse complement strand
ACGTTGTCGAGCACGCTGGAGGTGCGGAACAGGCGGTTGTTCTGGAAGGTGCGCCCGAGCCCGGCGGCGGCGGCGCGCTCGGGCGCGCGGCGGGCGCGCCGCCACAGGCTCCAGCAGCCGGCGAAGGCGAGCGCGGCCCCGAGCACGAGCGGGACCAGCGCCTCCCAGCCCGGCCACAGCGCGTCCCAGGCGGCGGCGGCGGCGCGTCCCCAGGGGAACTCCTGGCGCCAGCGGTGCAGGTCGAGCACCGCCGCCTGCCACACCGCCAGCAGCCGCCAGGCCGCCAGCGCCGCCAGCGCGCCCAGCGCCGCCAGCGCCGACCACGCCGCCAGCTCGCGCCGGCGCAGCGGCGGCTCCAGGCCGCGGCCGGCCACCACCACCCGCCCGGCGTCCAGGCGCACGATGCCGCTGATGGCGTTGAACAGGGTGGTCTTGCCGGCGCCGTTGGGGCCGATCACCGCCAGGATCTCGCCCCGGCGCAGCGCGAACGAGACGCGGTCGAGGGCGGTGAGGCCGCCGAAGCGCACGGTCAGGGACTCGCAGGAAAGGAGGAAGGAGGAAGGAGGAAGGAGGAAGGGTTGACGGCCCGCATCCGGGGCCGGTGGGGATTCCAGGGCTGGCTGGGCGCTGGCTACGGCATCCCTTCCTCCTTCCTCCTTCCTCCTTCCTCCTTTGACTTTGCCTTTGTCTTCCGCCGGCCATATCCCCTGCGGCCGCAGCCGCATCACCGCCACCAGCACCAGGCCGTAGATCAGGTATTTCCAGTTGGCGGGCTGGAGCAGGGCGTGGTCGCCGCCGGCGCCGCCGGAGCGGATCGCCGCCCCCACCCGGTCGAGCACCAGAGCATTGAGCCCGAAGGCGAGCAGGGTGCCGAGCAGCACCCCGGGGATCGAGCCCATGCCGCCCACCAGCACCGCGCACAGCACCAGCACCGAGACCTGGAAGTCGTACTTGCAGGGGTTGACCGAGGAGCCCTGGAGGGCGGCGAAGAGCGCGCCGCCGAGCGCCGCCAGCGCCCCGCACACCACCGCCGCCGAGAGCTTGGCGCGGCCGGCGTCGACGCCCAGGGCGCGCGCCGCCAGCTCGTCGTCGCGCACCGCGTTCCACGCCCGGCCGAGCGGCGAGCGCAGCAGGTTGCGGCAGGCGAGGGCGGCGAGCACGGTGAGCGCGAGATAGAGGTAGTAGGTCGCCAGCGGCGCGCCCGGGGCGCAGCCCGGCAGCCACGGCGGCGGCACCGGGTTGATGCCCTGGTTGCCCTTGGTCAGCGGCTCGAGGTTGAGCAGCAGGTCCTGCACGATCTCGCCGAAGCCGAGGGTCACCAGCGCGAGGTAGTCGCCCGACAGGCGCATGGTCGGCAGGCCGAGCAGCAGGCCGGTGCCGGCGCCGAGCGCGAGCGCCGCCGCCAGCCCGCCCCAGAAGCCCCAGGCGAAGGGGTAGACCGGCGAGGTCAGGATGGCGTAGCCGTAGGCACCCACCGCCATCCACGCCCCCACCCCGAGGTTGAGCTGGCCGGCCCAGCCCACCAGCACGTTGAGCCCGAGCGCCACCACCGCGAACACCAGGATGTCGGGCAGGATGGCGGCCACCGCCCAGCCGCCCGGCAGCACCCGGTCGGCGAGCGGCAGCAGGCAGGCGAAGAGCAGCGCCGCGCCCGCCACCAGCCAGGGCCGGCCGCGCGCAGGGTCGCACAGGAAGGCGGTGGTGGAGCCTGATGGACTCACGCTAAGTCCCGCCCGCGGTGGTTGATGGTTGATGGTTTGCGGTTGGCTGACTGCGCCAGGCCGGGCGGCGGGCGGCGGACGCCCCATCGGCTGAGCGCTGGCCGGCCATCAACCATGAACCATCAACAGGATCTTCCATGCTCACGCCCGCTCCCGCACGCGCGCGCCCAGCAGCCCGGCGGGGCGGAACACCAGCGCCAGGATCAGCACCGCGAACACCGCGGCGTTGCTCCACACCGAGGCCAGGTACTGGTCGCTGAAGGCCCGCACCAGGCCGATCACCAGCGCGCCCACCACCGCCCCCGGCAGGTTGCCGATCCCGCCCAGCACCGCGGCGGTGAAGGCGTCGAGGCCGGTGCGGTAGCCCATCTGGAAGTCGATGGTGTTGTCGTAGAGCGCGCGCACCACCGCCGCCACCCCGGCCAGGGCGCCGCCGATCAGGAAGGCGGCCCCCACCACCCGCTGCACGTCGATGCCCATCAGGGCGGCGGCCTGGGGATCCTGCGCGCAGGCGCGCATGGCGGTGCCCAGGCGGGTGCGGCGCACGAACCAGGTCAGGCCGGCGAGCAGCGGCAGGGTGGTGGCGGCCACCAGCAGGTCCTTGGCGGTGAGCTGGAGCACGGCGCCGTCGCCGAGCAGGTTGCGGTAGCCGATCAGGTCGGGCACGTCCTGGCGCGCGGTGGGGATGCGTCCGCCGGCGAACACCCCCATCGGCAGCGCGCCCCACAGCAGGCCGAGGTTGATGAGGATGAACGACACCCCGATCGCCGACACCAGCAGGCCCAGGCGGCTGGTGCCGCGCAGGCGCAGCGGGCGGTAGGCCAGGCGGTCGACGCTCCAGGCCAGGGCGGCGGTGCACAGCGGCACCACCACCAGCAGCCCGGCGATGCCCGGCCAGGGCACCGCGCCGCCGGCGCCCGGCGCCAGGCCGCAGGCCCCGATCAGGGTCAGGGTCAGGAAGCAGCCCAGCATCACCACCTCGCCGTGGGCGAAGTTGATCAGTTCGGCGATGCCGTAGACCATGGTGTAGCCGAGCGCCACCAGGGCGATGATCAGGCCGTTCGACAGCCCGGTCACCAGCTGCTGCAGCAGCACCTCCCAGAAGCCCACTGTGGCGCCCCGTTCACTCGCCGAGCAGGGTGACGAAGGCGAACCTGCCGTCCTTGACCGTGTTGCCGCTCATCACCGCCAGGGTGGTGTCGCCGTTGGCGTCGAACGACCAGCGCCCGAGCGCGCCATCGAGGTCGCGGGTGAGGGCGATCTCGCGCAGCACCCCGGCGCGGTCGGCGGCGCCGGCGGCGGCGGCGCGGGCGACCGCCGCCACCACCGCGCGCGCGGCCTCGTAGCCGTAGACGGCGTAGGCCTCGGGATCGGCCTGGTGGGCGGCGCGGTAGCGGCGCACGAACTCGGCGCCGGGGCCGGCCAGGCGCTCGGGCGGCACGCCGCCGAAGGTGAGGAACACCCGGCCGTCGAGCGCGGCGCCGCCGCCGGCGGTGAGGAAGGAGGATTCCAGGCAGCCGTCCGGCAGCATCAGCCTGACCTTGCCCAGGCCGTTGGCGGCGAGGTCCTTGGCCACCTGGCCGGCGTTGGTCTGGGCGGTGCCGCCGAAGTACACCAGGTCGGCGCCGCTCTGGCGGATCTTGGTCATCAGCGCGCGGTAGTTGCCGAGTTGCCGGCGCGCGGGTCCAGCCCCTCGTAGCCCACCACCTCGATGCGCTGCCGGGCGGCCTGCTCCTTGAAGGTGTCGGCCAGGCCCTTGCCGTAGATCTCGCGGTCGTGCAGCACGAAGGCGCGCACCGCGCCCAGGCCGGCGGCCCAGCGCGCCGCCACCGCGCCTTGGATGTCGTCGGCGGGCACCACGCGGAAGAAGGTCACCCTGCCGCTCGGGCGGTACTTCTCCGGCTCGCCCTGCTCGCCCTTGCCCGGCTTGGTCAGGCCGGTGTAGGTGTTGGTGGGCGAGATCTGCGCCAGCCCGGCGGTGTTGAGCCGGTCCATCACCAGCTTGGTGGCGCCGCTGTTGTAGGCGCCGATGTAGGCCACCACCGCCGGGTCGGCGATGGCGCGCGCGGCGTTGGCCTGCTCCAGCGCCGGGTCCCAGGCCCCGCGCTCGGGCGAGGCGTCGTCCCAGTCGTGGTAGGTGAAGCGCAGGCCGGGCGGGGCCTCGGCCAGGGCCATGCGGATGCCGTTGACGATCGAGCCGGTCTGCACCGCCGCCGAACCGGTGCGGGGCAGGCTGGAGACGATCGTCACCGCCGTCTCGGCGGCGTGCAGGGAGAGCGCGGCGAGCAGCAGCAGGCAGGCGGAGCGGAGCATGGGGTCATGACTTACGTCGCGCCGGGGCGCGGCCAAGGGCGAACGATGCAGCCTAGGAGAGCCTGCGGGTTGCGCGTGGACAGCCACCCCGGCCCCGGCAGCATCCGCGCCTCAACCCCGGAGCCCCCGATGTCCGTCCGCACCCTGCTCGTCCTCGCCTGCGCCGGCGCCGTCTGCGCCGCCGACGCCACCGCCGCCGCCACCAAGCCGGCGGCCGCGACCACCGGGGCCGCCACCGGCGCCGCCGCCACCTGGGACACCCGCCAGAAGGCCAGCTACCTGGTCGGCCTGCAGATGGCCGAGAGCGTGCGCCACTACCAGCTCGACGCCGTCATCCTGCAGCAGGCGATCGCCGACACCGTCGCCGGCCGTCCGCCCGCGGTAGACAAGGCCGAGGCGCAGAGCGTGCTCGGGGCCTACCAGGCCGAGCTCGAGGGCGCCAAGGCCAAGGCCGGCGCCGAGCGCAAGGTCGGCAACAAGGCGTGGCTCGACGACAACGCCAAGAAGCCGGGGGTCAAGGTCACCGCCAGCGGCCTGCAGTACCAGGTGGTGAGCGAGGGCGCCAAGGACGGCAAGAAGCCCACCGCCAGCGACAAGGTCAAGGTCAACTACACCGGCGCCCTCACCGACGGCACGGTATTCGACGCCAGCGCCGCCCACGGCGGCCCCGCCACCTTCGGCGTCGGCCAGGTGATCAAGGGCTGGACCGAGGCGCTCCAGCTGATGAAGCCGGGCGACAAGTATAAGCTCTACATCCCCGCCGAGCTGGCCTACGGCGAGCAGGCCCCGCCCAACATCGGCCCCAACCAGATCCTGGTGTTCGACGTCGAGCTGCTCGAGGTGCTCGGCGGCGGCCCCGAGACCATGAAGCCCTGAAGGCGGCCATGCAGACCCCCGCCGAGCTCGCCCGCTTCGTCCGCCCCGGCCTGGTGCGCATCGACGCCGGGCCCGGCGGGTTCACCCGCGTGACCACCACCACCGCCCTCGGCCGCACCGAGGCGGTGCTGCACGGCGCCCACCTGACCGGCTGGGAGCCGGCCGGGCAGGCGCCGGTGATCTGGATGACCGGCCAGGCGGTGTTCAGGCCCGCCACGGCGATCCGCGGCGGGGTGCCGATCTGCTGGCCGTGGTTCGGCCCGGCAGCCGACAAGTCGCTGCCCATGCACGGCCCGGTGCGCACCCAGGCCTGGACCCTCGACGACGTGCGCGTCGACGGCGACGGGGTGGCGGTGATCGAGCTGTCGCTCGCCAGCGGCCCCGCCACCCGCGCCAGCTTCCCGCACGACTTCCGCCTGCGCTACCGCATCACCGCCGGGCGCAGCCTCGAGCTGTCCCTCACCGCGACCAACACCGGCGCGGCGCCCTTCCCGGTGGCCGAGGCGCTGCACACCTACCTCGGGGTGGGCGACATCCGCCGCACCGAGGTGGCCGGGCTGGAGGGTTGCGAGTTCCTTGACCGTTCCGAGACCCATGGCTACCACCTGCTGCCGGTGACGCCGCGCGCGCGCCAGGCCGGGGCGGTGGCCTTCACCGAGGAGATCGACCGCCACTACCCCGCCCATGCCGGCGAGGTGACGGTGCGCGACCCGGCCTGGAACCGCGTGCTGCGCATCGCCAAGCGCGGCTCCGCCAGCACCCAGGTGTGGAACCCGTGGATCGCCAAGGCGCAGCGCCTGGCCGACCTCGGCGACCACGAATGGCCGGCGTTCCTCGCGGTCGAGGCCGCCAACGCCTTCGACGCAGCTTACACTCTGGCCCCGGGCCAGAGTCACGAGCTGGTGCAGTCGATCAGCGTGCTGTGAGCCTGGCATCGCGCAGGGAACCATCGCAGACGTCAGCACGGTGCCCCGGGAGCGCGGCCCTCTGGGCCGCTCTTGCCTTGGGGGAACGCGAAGAGCGGCCCGGAGGGCCGCGCTCCCGGGCGTCGCATCCGGCATCGGCTTTTCCGCCTGCCGATCCCGCTGCCCGTCTCGGCAACTGGCTCATGCTGGCCGGCCTGGCAGTGATGACCGCCGGGGTGGCGGTGTCGAGCGCGCTCGGCAACATCGGCTTCCTCACTGCGCTCGCCGGCGCCCTGCTCGCCCGCGCGCCGCTGCACCGCGCGCCGGGCTTCTGGTGGGGGGTGGCCTTCAGCGCCTGGCTGGCTGTCAGCCTCGCCGCCGGCTGGCAGCGCGCCGGCGCCGGCACCGAGGCGCGCTTCGGCGTGTGGTACCTGTGGCTGGCCTTCCCGGTGGCGTGGTGCGCGCTGGCGGATCCGCGCGGCGCGCGCTGGGGCCTGCGCCTGGCGGTGGCTACCGCCGGCGTCGCCGCCCTGCTCGGCGCGCTGCAGTTCATCATCGGCCTCGACCGCAGCAGCCCGCCGCTGCGCATCGCGCACGACGGCTCGCCCGAGCGCCTGCATGTGTTCGGCCAGGGCTTCCACAGCACCCACCTGCACTTCGGCGCGGTGATGATGCTGCTCACCGTCGGCTTCGCCGCGGCCAAGGTGCGTGCGCTGGTGGGCCGCGGCTGGGCCTGGAGCGGGTTCGCCATCGCCGGCGGCGGGCTGCTGGTGTCGGGCGCGCGCCTGGCCTGGCTGGGGATGGTGGCGGGCATCGCCGCCCTGGTGGGGGTGGCCAGCCGCCGCCGCCTGCTGTGGGGCGCGGGGGTCGCCCTCGCCCTGCTCGCCGGCTTTCTGCTGCTGCTGCGCACCACCGACCCGGTGCGTTTCGAGAAGATGACCGCCGGCGACGACGGGCGCTGGATGGTATGGCGCACCTCGGCCCACATCCTCGCCGAGCACCCGCTCACCGGCACCGGCGGGGCCAGGGCCTTCAGCGCGCGCTACGCCGAACTGAATCCGCAGCTGCACGGCGGCGCCACCGGCGAGTTCCCCATGGGCGCACCCCATGCCCACAACACCCTGCTGGCGCTGGCTGCGCAGTACGGCCTGCCGGCCGCGCTGCTCTACCTGGGGATGCTGGGGGCGGTGCTGCTTGCGGCCTGGCGCCGGCGCGCCGCCGACCGCCCCGGCTGGTGCCTGGCCGCCGCCACCGTGGCCGCGGTGCTGGCGGCGGGGATGCTGGAATACGTCGCCGCCCAGAGCGTGGTGGCGCAGCTGCAGGCGGTGCTGCTGGCGGTGGCTTTGGTCGGCCTGAATCCGGCGATTCGACCGCCACGACGCCACGACGCCACGGCCGGACATGGACTTGCATAGAATCGCCCGCTCACTCAACGAATGAAAGAGCGGATCTCCATAAGCAGTTTCCTCGTGGCGTCGTGGCGTCGTGGCGGTGATCCATCTGCTCTTTGTCGGGTCAGTCCCCCGCCATGCGCCGGTAGTGGGTCGGCGGCACCCCGCGATAACGGCGGAACAGCCGGCTGAAGTGGAAGGGGTCGGCGTAGCCGGCGGCGGTGGCCGCGGCCTCGACCGAATCGCCGGCGGCCAGGCGCTCGGCGGCGACCTCCAGCCGGCGCTGGCGCAGCCAGTCCTGGGCGGTGGTGCCCACCGCCTGGCGGAAGCGCCGGCAGAAGCTCTTGGGATGCATGTCCAGCCGCCGGGCCAGGGCCTCGGTGCCGAGGGCGGGCAGGCCCTGGGCGGCGAGCCAGTCGAGCAGCCCGGCCACCGCGGCGTCCTCCAGACCGCTGGCAGGGGCGGCCCAGTCCACACCCGCCACCGCCAGGGCGATGGCGGCGTGGCCGGCGGCGAGGGTGGCGGGATGGCTGGAGCCGTGGCGCCAGGCGGCATCCCAGGCGCGTTCGAGCTGGAGGCGCAGCGGGCTGCCGGCCGGGCTGGGGATGGCCCAGGCGCCGGCGCGCCCCGGGCTGCCGGCGCAGCGGAAGTGGCTCCACCAGTGGTCGAACGGCCGGCTCTGCTGGCGCTGGAACCAGTTCTCGCCCGGGATCAGCAGCACCGCCTCGGGGCCGCAGGGGTGGCGCCGGCCGTCCACCACCACCGCCGCGCCCGGGCCGGGATTCCAGTAGGCGATCCAGAAATGCAGGCGGATCGGCCGCAGATAGCTGGCGTCCCAGGTGAATCCCCGTCGCACCCCCAGGGTCATCGGCGTCAGCCACGGCTCGGCGGCGCGCCAGTCGGGCGGGAAGGGGACGGACGCGGCCATGGGCTCCAGCCTATGCCCGGCGCCGGCCAGGCTACGGCACCGTCAGGTCGACCGGGATGGCGCGCACCGCCGCGCCGCCGGCGATGCGCAGCTCGGCGCCCACCGCCAGCCGGCCGGCGGCCGGCGCGGTCAGCGGCAGACGGACGCTGGTCGCGCTCCAGGGCGGCACCGTCACCGCGACCTCGGCGTTGTGGCCGGTCGCCAGCAGCGCCAGGGTGGCGGTGAGGGCGGCGGGCCCGGGGTTGTGGCAGGTCGCCGCCAGCTCGACCGCCGCCCCGGCGGCGGCGCTGGCGGGCAGGTCGAGGGCCAGCAGGGGGGCGCAGCCGCCGGTAAGCAGCACCGGCAGGGCGCCGTCCACCGTGCCCAGGGCGATGCGGCAGCCGTCGCCGGCGGTCTCGGCGGCCAGCGGCTGCGGACCGCTGCGCATGCGCCCGCCGACGGTGGCGGTGGCGGGGAAGGCGAAGACGGCGCGGGGATGCACCCCCGGC
>JAKLKR010000022.1 GCA_023150565.1 Planctomycetota bacterium | reverse complement strand
TGCGATCGGCCAGCACCGCGCCCGCCACCAAGCCCTGGGCGTCGCGCGCCAGCCCGGCCGCCTGCACGGTGAGCAGCACCGGCACCCCGGCCTGGACCAGGGCCTGCTCGAGGGTGCGCTTGGCGTGCAGCGGGGTGGGGGCGCGGCCGCGCTCGCTGAACAGCGCCGCGGCCAGGCCGCCGGCGGGCACGCCGGCGAAGCGCAGGGCGCCGCAGATGTCCTCGCCCAGGTAGGGCCGCGGCGCCGCCAGCAGCACGCGCAGGCCGGCGGCGCGCGCCGCCAGGGCGGTGGCGACGGCATGCGCGCTGCCGCCGAGGATGAGGAGGTCGCAGGCGTCGACGATCGGCAGCTGGTGGATGCTCATGCCGGGATGCTCGCCGCCCGGGCCGTCGCCGACAGCCTTTCCACCGGTACGGATTGCTCATCCCCGGACCCGCTGCATGCTCGCGCCGTGGTCGATTATCAGGGCTGGATGCGCTGGCATTTCGAGCTGACCGGCTGCTATGACCGGGCGGTGGCGGCCCGTCACCGGGATCTGACCACCTGGGACAGCGTGCTCACCGGCTGGCAGATCCGGGTGGGTGCGGTGGAGCTGCGCCACGGCGCCGGCCGGTTGTGCGCCCAGCCCGGCGACTGGGTGCTGATCCCGCCCGGGCTGGCGCGCCGGCACCGCTTCACCCCCGACGCCCGCATCCGCTCGCTGCGCTGCGCGGTGCGTGATGGCGCCGGCCAGGCGCCGGGGATCGGCCTGCCGCCGCTGCTGCTGCGCGGCGGGACCGGCGACCTCGCCGCCGCCGCCGACGCCCTGGCGCAGGCCGCCCCGCCGGTGGGCGACGACGGGCGCTGGCGCGACCTCGTTCTCGCCCCGCAGCAATGGGCGGCGCTGCAGGGGGCGGTGCTGGGCTGGGCGGCCTGCGCCCTGGTGCGCCTGGGGGTGGATCCCGGCCGTCCGCCGCTGGAGGCGCGCATCGCCGCCGCCCAGCGCCTGCTGCGCGCGCGGCCGGGCCCGGCGGCGCTGCCCTGGAGCGGGCTGCGTGAGGCCACCGGGCTGGCGCGGGCTCAGCTCGACCGCCTGTTCCGCCGCCACTGCGGCGCCAGCGTGCGGCAGTGGATGGAGGCGCGGCTGCTGGCCGACGCCTGCCACGCGCTCGAGGACCAGGGCGAGCCGGTCAAGGCGGTGGCGGCCCGCCTGGGCTTCGGCGACGCCAGCCACTTCGCGCGCTGGTTCGCCCGCCGCACCGGCAGCGCCCCGCAGGGCTGGCGGCGCCAGGCGGGGGTGTGATCACGCAGGCTGCTGGGTGATGGAGGCGCATCCCATCAGGTAAGGCCAAGGCGGGGGGATGACGGACGGCCGCCTTCGGAGCATCGACGCCCACATCGACGGAGGCCCGTGCACGGTGATCCGGGACCTTGGCGGCACCGCCGCGGCGTCGACGGGGGAGATCCCGCCCTGTTACCAGGGGGCGCCGGGATCCTTGCTCCACGGCCCATCGAAATCCGCCCGGCAGGGGGGAATCGACGGGCAGCAGATCAGCGCAGGCGTTCGACCAGGCGCTTGCAGGCCTCTTCCACATCGGCGCGGTGGCCGAAGGACGAGAAGCGGATGAAGCCCTCGCCGGCCGGGCCGAAGCCCGAGCCCGGGGTGGTGACCACGTGGCACTTCTGCAGGATCTCGGCGAACACGTCCCAGCTGGCGCGGCCGGGGAAGTGCGCCCACAGGTAGGGGGCGTTGTCGCCGCCGATGCAGGAGACCCCCAGGGTCTTCAGTGCGGTGCGGATGAGGGCGGCGTTGCCGAGGTAGAAGTCGATGGTGGCGCGCATCTCGGCGATGCCGGCCGGTTCGAGCGCGGCCAGGCCGCCGTACTGGGCGACGTTGGAGGCGCCGTTGAACACCGTGGTGCAGATGCGGTTCCAGTCCGCCCACACGGTCTCGCCCGAGGCGTACTTCAGCTCCTTGGGCACCACCGTCCAGCCCAGGCGCACACCGGTGAAGCCGATCGGCTTGGAGAACGAGTTGACCTCGATGGCGCACTCGCGCGCGCCCGGGATCTCGAAGATCGACTTGGGCAGCGAGGGGTCCTTGATGAATTCGGCGTAGGCGGCGTCGAAGATCACCACCGAGCCGACCTTGCGGGCGGCCGCGACCAGGGCGGTGAGCTGGGCCCGGGTGGCCACCGCGCCGGTGGGGTTGTTGGGCGAGCAGAAGTAGATCAGCCCGTCGGCCGGCAGCTGCGCCAGGTCGGGGAAGTAGCCGTTGGCGGCGTTGCAGGGCAGGTACTGGATGCCCGCGTAGCCGCTGCCCTGCCAGGCGCCGGCGGCGCCCACCAGCACCGAGCCGTCGACGTAGACCGGGTAGGAGGGGTCCTGCACCGCCACCTTGGCCTCGCGGCCGAAGAGCAGCTGCAGGCGGCCGATGTCGCACTTGGCGCCGTCCGAGACGAAGACCTCGTCGTCGGCGATCGCGGCCTTGGCATAGAACACCGCGGCGATGCGCTCGCGCAGCGCGGTCAGGCCCTGCTCGTCGCCGTAGCCGGAATAGCCCTTCTCGGTGCCCAGGCGGCGCGCGCCCTCGACCAGGCCGGCATCGACGTGGGCGGTCAGCGGCTCGGTGGTGTTGCCGATGCCGAGGCTGATGATCTTGGCGCCGGGGTTGGCGGCGGCGAACTCGCGGCGGCGGCGGGCGATCTCCGGGAACAGGTAGCCGGCCTTGAGGTTGGCGAGGCCGGTGTTGCGCTTGATCATGGCGTGTCCTTACTGGCCAGCCTTGGCGTCGAAGCGCTCGAGGGCGGCGAAGTCGAGGGTGGTGAAGTAGTCGTCGATGGTCTCGCTGCGGCGGATGGGCACGGTCGAGCCGTCCGGGCGCAGCAGCAGCTCGCCGCAGCGCAGCTTGCCGTTGTAGTTGAAGCCCATGGCGCGGCCGTGGGCACCGGCGTCGTGGATGGCGATCAGGTCGCCGACCGCCACCTTCGGCAGCTGGCGGGCCACCGCGAACTTGTCGTTGTTCTCGCACAGGCTGCCGACCACGTCGTAGGTCTCGGTCGCCGGGGCGCCCTCCTTGCCCACCACGGTGATGTGGTGGTAGGCGCCGTACATCCCCGGGCGCATGAGGTCGGCCATCGAGGCGTCGACGCCGACGTACTCGCGGTAGATGCTCTTGGTGTGCACCGCCTTGGTGATCAGCCAGCCATAGGGGCCGGTGATGATGCGGCCCCATTCCAGGTGCAGGCCGAGGGGGTCGAGGCCGGCGGGGACGATGATGGCGTCGTAGGCGGCGCGGATGCCGCGCGCCAGCACCTGGTAGTCGATCGGCTGCTGCCCGGGACGGTAGGGGATGCCGGCACCGCCGCCGAGGTTGACGAACTCCATGCGGATGCCGGTCCTGGCTTTGATCTCGACCGCCAGTTCGAAGAGGATGCGTGCGGTCTCGACGTGGTAGTCGACGTTCAGCTCGTTGGACGCCACCATGGTGTGCAGGCCGAAGCGGCGCACGCCCTTGGCCTGCAGGCGCACGAAGCCGGCGAGGATCTGCTCGCGGGTGAAGCCGTACTTGGCCTCCTCGGGCTTGCCGATGATGTGGTTGCCGTCCTTGAGCGGGCCGGGGTTGTAGCGGCACGACACCAGTTCGGGCAGGCCGGCGGCGGTCTCGAGGAAGTCGATGTGGGTGATGTCGTCGAGGTTGATCACCGCGCCCTGGCGCTTGGCGGCGATGAACTCCCGCGCCGGGGTCTCGTTCGAGGTCAGCATCACCTCCTCGCCGCGCATGCCGGCCTTGTCGGCCAGGATCAGCTCGGGGATGCTGGCGCAGTCGGCGCCCAGGCCCTCGTCGGCGAGGATCTTGAGGATGAACGGGTTGGGCAGCGCCTTGACCGCGTAGTGCTCGTGGAAGTCGGGGAACAGGGGGCGGAAGGCGGCCATGATGCGCCGCGCGTTGGCGCGCATCGCCGCCTCGTCGTAGAGGTAGAACGGGGTGGGGAACCGCTCGGCGAGCTGGCGCAGCTGCGCGGCATCGAGGGGGAGGGTCTTGTCGCTGGTGGCCATGGTCGTCGCGGTCCCTGGTTCTGGGGCGGCGGGGACTGTGCGGTCGACCGCCGGCGCGCAAGGCGCACGGGTGGCGGATGGGCATGAACGGTCCGCATCGTCGCAACGCGGGGATTGCCCGGCCCATTTGCCCAATGCATGGGACCTCGGATGGAGTCCGTGAAGCATCGTCCGCGTCGCCCGGGTGGCGAGCCACCCTGCGCGATCCCACTTCCGACCGGTATCCGGAGGCTCCATGGACGACGACGGCACCCCGATCAGCGATCCCACCCGCCGCGACTTCCTGCGCATCATCGGCGCTGGTGCGGTGGCGCTCGGGCTGGGGGTGGACCAGGCGCGGGCGGGCGAGGCGGCGGATCCGCCGGCCCCCGTTCCGCCCGGCGGGCGGCCGCCCGGCCCCTACAACATCCTGTTCCTGCTCACCGACCAGGAGCGCTTCTTCCGTCCGGGCGAGCTGCCGGCCGGATACCGCCTGCCCGCCCACGAGCGCCTCATGGCGCGCGGCACCACCTTCGCCAACCACCGCATCAACTCCTGCGTGTGCACCCCGTCGCGCTCGGTGATCTACGCCGGCCAGCACATCCAGCACACGCGCATGTTCGACAACACCAACTTCCCCTGGATCACCAGCCTGGGGAAGGACGTGCGCACCGTCGGTCACATGCTGAGGGACGCGGGCTACTACACCGCCTACAAGGGGAAGTGGCACCTGACCAAGGAGTTCGAGACCGTCAACAAGCTCGGCTCCCCGACCAGGATCTTCACCCCGGAGATGGAGGAGTACGGGTTCTCCGACTACATGGGGGTCGGCGACATCATCGCCCACCACCGCGGGGGCTTCCTCCACGATGGCGTCATCGCCGCGATGGGCGTCAGCTGGCTGCGCGGCAAGGGGCGCGATCTCGCCGGCGCCGGCAAGCCGTGGTTCCTGGCGGTGAACCTGGTGAATCCGCACGATGTGATGTTCTACGACACCGACCTGCCCGGCACCGCGACCCCGACCCCGCGCGGACTTTCGCCGCTGGAGGGGGATCCCCGCGACCCGCTGTACGGCGCGCAGTGGGACTTCGCCCTGCCCCCCAACCACCGCCAGGCCCTCGATGCTCCCGGCCGGCCCAGGGCCCACCTGGACTTCCTCCGCTCGCATGACGCCATGGTCGGCGCCATCCCCGACGAGGAGGGGCGCTGGCGCCGGCGCCACAACTACTACCTGAACTGCCTGCGCGATGTCGACCGCAACATCGCCGCCGTGCTCGACGAGCTCGAGGCCTCGGGCCTGGCCGATCGCACCATTATCGTGCTGACCGCCGACCACGGCGACATGGACGGGGCGCACCTGCTGCATGCCAAGGGCGGCGTGGCCTACCGCGAGCAGAACCAGGTGCCGCTGGTCGTCGTCCATCCCGCCTTCCCCGGCGGCCGGCGCTGCCAGGCGGTCACCTCCCATCTCGACCTCGCACCGACCCTGGTCGGCTTCACCGGCCTCGCCGGCGGGGCGCGCGAGGCGGTGCTCAAGGGCATCCCGGGCAAGGACCTGGCGGGGCTGCTCGCCGCCCCCGAGGCCGCGGGGGTCGACGCCCTCCATGCCGGCGTGCTGTTCAACTACAACATGTTCGCCTATCTCGACAGCGACTTCCTGGCCAAGGCCGTCGCCCACATCAAGGCGGGCGGCAAGCCCGACCAGCTCAAGGCCGCCGGCATCGTCCCGGACCTGTCCCGGCGCGGGGCGGTCCGCTCGGTGTTCGACGGCCGCTACGTGTTCGCGCGCTATTTCTCGCCGCGGCAGCACAACCGGCCGACCACCATCGAGGAGCTCTACGCCCGCAACGATGTCGAGCTCTTCGATACCCGGCAGGATCCGCTCGAACTCGACAACCTCGCCCGCGACCCGAAACGGTATGGCGACCTCATCCTGGCCATGAACGGGAAGCTCAATGCGCTCATCGATGCCGAAGTCGGCGAGGACCGGGGCCAGATGCTGCCCGGGGGGATCGAAGCGGGCTGGGAGGTGACGCACGAGACCATGGCGCCGTGAGCGGCTGCCTGCCGGCCAAGTGCAGCCGGATCGCCCTCCCGACGCGGCTGGAGGAGGTCCCTGCCGGCGGCCGATCACCGGTGGAGACGGAGGGGTTCCCGGCCCGCCTGTAACCGCGACCGGCGGTCGGCACCATGGGGTGGCGGCGCAACCGCGGGAGGCCCCATGCCGGCAACCACCACCCTCGCCCCCACCTGCGACCACCTGGTGGCCGGCTGCCGCGCCCTGCTGGGGGCCGACCGCGTCGCCGCCGACCCCGAGACCCTGACGCGTTGGGCGCGCACCACCCTGCCGCAAGGCACCCGCGCCCTGGCGGTGGCCGCCCCCCGTTCCACCGCCCAGGTGCAGGCGGTGGTCCGCCTGGCGGCGGCGGCGGGAACGCCCGTGCATCCCGTCTCGCGCGGTCGCAACTGGGGCTATGGCGATGCCTGCGCCCCGCGGCCGGAGGCCCTGCTCCTCGACCTCGCGGGCATGGACCGGATCCGCGCCCTCGATCTCGAGCTGGGCACCGCCACCGTCGAACCCGGGGTGAGCCAGGGCCGCCTGGCGGCGGCGCTGGCCGAGGCCGGGGGAGGCTGGATCGCCGACTGCACCGGCGCCGGTCCCGATGCCAGCATCATCGGCAACCTCGCCGAGCGCGGTTTCGGCCACAGCGCCCATGGCGACCGCTTCGCCCATGCCTGCGCCTTCGAGGTGGTGCTGGCCGATGGCAGCGTGATCGAGACCGGATTCGCCGGCCTGCCGGGGGCCCGTGCCGCCACCGTCTACAAATGGGGGGTGGGGCCGGCGCTGGACGGCATCTTCACCCAATCGAACCTGGGCATCATCACCCGCGCCACGGTGTGGCTGATGCCACGGCCCCGGCGGCAGGCCATGGTGGTGATGGCCTCGCCCTGCGCCGGGGGGATCGCTGCGCTGGTCGAAGGCTTGCGCCGCCTGCGCCTGGAAGGGGTGGTCGACGGCACCGTGCACCTGTTCAACCGCATGCGCCTGCTCGGCGCGGTGGCGCCCTTCCCCTACGAGCGCTGCGACGGGTCCACGGCCATCGACGCCAGCCATCCCGCACTGGTCGATGAGCTCGCCGCCCGCCACCGGCTGCCGCACTGGGTGGCCTGCACCGCCATCGGTGGCGAGCCGGGGGTGGTGCGCGCGCGCCTGGCGGCGGCGCGCGCAGGCCTGCGCGCCGCCGGCTGCGACGGGCTGGTGCTGACCTGCACCCCGGCGCGCCTGGCGGCGGCGCGCGCCGCCGCCGCCCTGTGCCCGGGCTGGGCGGGCGGCAGCGCCCTGCGCGCCCAGGTGGGCAAGCTGGACCTGCTCTGGCGCCTGTCCTGGGGCACCCCCGATGCGACCTCGCTGGTCGGCGGCGGCTGGCGGGTGCGCCATCCGATCCCCGGGGCGCGCGATCCGCGCGAGGCCGGGGCGGGGATGATGTGGGTGTCGCCGGTGCTGCCGGCCAGCGCCGCGGCGGTGGCCGAGGTCGAGCAGCTGGGTCGCGAGGTGCTGCATCGCCATGGCTTCGAGCACCAGGTGACGTACTCGTTCGTCAACCCGCGCGCCCTGTGCGGGGTGATCAGCATCTGCTTCGACCAGGGCGATGCGTCCCAGCGCTCGCGCGCCGTCACCTGCCACGATCACCTGGTGGAGCGCCTCGCCAGGGCGGGTTTCGCGCCCTACCGGGCATCTCCGCCGACGGCGGAACTCCTATGGCGGCATCAGGTTGCCCCCTGGGATCTGCTCCGCAGGCTGGGCCAGGCGCTGGATCCGGCGGGGATCCTGTCGCCGGGGCGCTACCTGCCCCTGCGTCCGTCGGTGTGACACGCCAGGCTGGGAGCCCGGCCGCCGGCGGCGGTCACCGTGTAACAACGGCCGTGGTCGGCACCAGGGTTGCGGAGAGCCATGCCCCGCCCCGCGCACCATGTCGCTGACGATCCCGCGCTCGACCGCCACGATGCGGACCTGCTCGGGCGCTGGCGCGACACCCAGGACGAGGTCGCCCTGCAGGAGCTGATCGCCCGCCACCGGCCGATGATCGAGGCCGTGTGCCAGCGCATCCTGCGCTCGGCCGGGGATCCCGACGATGCGGTCCAGGAGACCCTCATCGCCCTCAGCACCGATGCTGCCGACATCCGCGAACGGCCCGGGGCCTGGCTGCGCCGGGTCGCCATCAACCGTGCGCTGATGCAGGCGCGCCAGCATCAGCGGCGCCGGCAGCAGGCGCTGGTCGAGCCGGCCGCCCCCGCGGCCGATGAACCCGATACCGAGAGCGACGCCCTGCTGCGGGCCTGCCTGGCCGAGCTGAGCGACGAGGATCGCGACCTGCTGGTGCGGCTGTTCTGGCTGGGCGAGACCCAGGCCGCCATCGCGCGAGGCGAGGGCATCCCGCGCGTCTACGTGCACCGTCGCCAGCAACGGGCCCTGGACCGCCTGCGCCACGTCTTCGCCCGGCGCGGCGTGCGCATCGCTGTGCCGGCGCTGGCGCTGCTGCTGGCGGGCGGGGACCGGGCGCTGGCCGCGTCGGCGGGGGCGGCAGGGGCGGTGGGGATGGGTTCCTCCACCTCGTTCGCGCTGCTGGCATCCGGCATCGCGCTGGTGCTGGCCGCCCTGGGCGCGGTGATGGCGCTCGGTCAGCCGGCGCGGCAGGAGCCCGTCGCATCGTCGCCGTCCGCGACCGTGCCGGCGGCAGCCTCGCCCTCGGCCGCCGAACCGGTCGCGGCCCACTCCTCCCCGCCTGCCCCCATCCCGCCGACTGGCGTGGCGCCGGCAGGGGGTGCGTCGCACTCGGAGGCAGTGGCGGCCAGTGCATCGGCCCCGGTGGACGAGCTTGCCGCGCGGCTGATCGCATCCTTCGATCCGACCCAGTTCGAGATCGGCGTCGTCGCCGCGGCCGCCCGGTCGGCCGCGGCCGCGGCCGGAGCGGGCGTTCAGGACGGGCCGGCGCGTGGCCACACCCTGATCGACTGGACCCACGAACCCCATTACACATCGGCGGCGGCTTCACCCTGGGCCAACGCGGTGCGCCTGTCCGACGGGCGTCGCGGCCTGTCCCTGCGGCCGCCCGCGGACGGACCGCTGTACCTGCGCAGCCACGAGCCCATGGCGGAGTCCGATCAGGGTACCTGCATGGTGCTGGTGCTCATCGCCGGCGGGAGCTATGAGGGGCTTGCTCTGGCCGTCAGCACCAACCTGATCATCGACGGTGGCGATGTGCTGTTCGAGAGCGAGACGCCGGTCGCCACCGCCAACGGCATCGGCCGGCGGCGGACCTGGAAGCGCGATACCAGGACGCCCGCCCTGGAGAACAGCGTACACCGGTTCGTGAGCACGATGGACAAGCCCACCGTGCTGGTGGGATTCGAGCATCGCGCGCTGACCCAGGCCGAGTGCGCGACCATCGTCGCGCGCTGCCCGGGCCGCCAGGGCGAGGACATGCCGTCCGAGCAGTGAGCGCGGAGGCCCCTCAGCAGGTCGCCGCCGGCTCGCCCCGTCTTCGTCGCACCAGGTCATCTGCTTCGACCGCGAAGACCAGGTCCAGGTGGCACGCGCCTCGGCCTGCCACGACCGCCTGATCGAGCGCCTGAGCGAAGCCGGCTTCGCGCCAAACCGTGCCTCGCCGCCGACCGCCGAACGCCTGTGGCGGCACCCGGTTGCGCCCTAGGACCTGCGCCGCCGCCTGGGTGACGCGCTGGACCCGCAGGGGATCCTCTCGCCGGGGTGCTGCCTGCCCCTGCGCACGGCGGTGTGACACGGTGGGGATGGCCTGCACCCGCCGCCGGCGGTCGCCGCGTAACACCGGCCGCGGCCGGCACCAGGGTGGCCAGGAACGCCCATGCCCTCACCTCCTTCCCGCGCCGCGGCCGACGCCGAATCCGACCGCCGCGATGCGGATCTGCTGGGTCGCTGGCGCGACGCCCGCGACGAGGCCTCCCTGCATGAGCTCATCGTCCGCCACCGGCCGATGGTGGAGGCGGTGTGCCGGCGCATCATGCGCTCGGTCGGCGATCCCGAGGATGCGGTCCAGGAGACCCTCATCGCCCTCAGCGCCGAGGCCGGCGACATCCGCGAACGCCCCGGGGCCTGGCTGCGCCGGGTGGCCACCAACCGCGCCCTGATGCAGGTGCGCCAGCACCAGCGCCGGCGGCTGCAACCCGCGGTCGAGCCGACCGCCCCGCCGCCGGCCGAGGACGACGCCGAGGCCGAGGAGCTGCTGCGCGCCTGCCTGGCGGAGATCGACGAGGCGGACCGCGAGCTGCTGGTGCGGCTGTTCTGGCTGGGCGAGACCCAGGCCGCCATCGCCCGCGGCGAGGGCGTGCCGCGCGTCTACGTGCACCGCCGCCAGCAGCGCGCCCTCGACCGGTTGCGGACCGCCTTCGCCCGGCGCGGCGTGCGCATCGCGGCACCGGCGCTGGCGCTGCTGCTGGCGGGCGGCGACCGGGCGCTGGCCGCGGCGGCGACGGCGGCGCTGCGCTCATCGCTCGTCCTGCCGGCGATAAGCGCAGCGCTGGTGCTGGTGGTGCTGGTGGTGCTGGGAGCCCTGTTGAGCCTGCGAAAGCCGGCACAGCTGGACCCGGCAGCGAGAGCGGTGTCAGAGCCGGCGACGGCCGCCGCCCCCGCCACCTCCGCCACCTCCGCACCGCCCGGCGCGGCAGCGGCGGGCGCACCGCGCGCAGACCGCCCTGCGGACTGGGCGTCGGCCGTCCCGGACGGACGGGTGGCGCGGTTGATCGCCACCTTCGATCCGGCGCGCCTCGAGATCGGCATCGTCGCTGCCGCAGCTCCGCAGGTCCGCGCTGCGGCGGCTGCCACCGGGGCGGGATCGGAGGGAGCGACGACGCCCAGCCACAACCTGCACCACTGGGACCGCGAACCCAGCTACGAGGTGGCGTCGGTCTCGCCCTGGGCCGATGAGGTGCGCCTGCCAGGCGGGCATCGCGGCCTGGCGCTGCGACCACCACCGGGCAGCACGATGCACCTCCGCAGCTGCGACAGGTGGGCGATGCTCGATGAGGGGACGACCATCGTCATGGTGCTGACCACGGGTGGCCACGAGGGGGGTCCCGCCAGGGCCACCTGCGCCAATCTGCTCGTCGATGGCGAGGCGGTGCTGTTTGAAAGGGAAACACCGTACACCACCGCCGCCGGTATCGGCAGATGGCGGACCTGGCAGCGCATGCCCAGGACCGCAGAGATGGAGGAGATCGCGCAAAGCTTCGTGATGGCGCTGATCTCCCCGACGGTGCTGGTCGGGTTCGAGCACCGCGCCCTGTCGCCAGCAGAGCGCGCCGCCCTGCTGGCTCGCTGTCCTGGCCAGCAGGGCGAGGTGAAGCCGCCCGGACCATGAGCGTGGGCGTCTGCCCAGGCTCCTTCGGTCCGCGCCGCCGGCTCTGGCAGGTCCCGACCGAGGCTCATCCAGCCGATGCTCGCGGCGGCATGAGTCGTCCTCGATGGGCCAGCTCCTCGAGCGCGGCCACCGCCGCGGCCCCTGGCTGGTCCTGGGCCATGCGTCCGGCCTGCTCCGCCACCCGACGGGCCAGGTCTGCATCCCCGAGCATGTCGGTGAGCGCGCTGCGCACCCGGCGCGGGCTGCAGCCCCGGCAGCGCAGAGTGCGGCCCAGCCCCGCCCGCTCCAGTTCTCGGGCGCACAACTGCTGGTCGAGGTTGGCCGGGATGGAAAGCACCGGCGCCCCGCCGGCCAGGGCCTGGTACGAGGACGGGCTGCCGCCATTGCATACCACCACGCGCGCGCCGCGCCAGCTGGTCGCCCGGCAGCCAGTCGGCGATGAACAGTCCCGAGCGCGGTCGCGGACGCGCGCGCCCGGCGGTCGCGCACACCACCGGCAGACCGGTGGCGACCGCGCCGGCGCACACCGCATCGAGTACGCCGATCGCGCCCGAGCTGCCCAGGCAGATGTAGATGCAGCCGCGCCCATCGGGCAGGGCGGACCACCACGGCGACGGCTGCGCCGGCGCCGGCGACCACGCCAGATGGCCGATGCGCACCTGCGGCTGCCCGCCGGGTTCCGCGGCGGGCAGCCCCGCAGGGTCGGGCAGCAGGAGCAGGTCGGCATCGGCATAGACCGCGCGCAGGTCGCCCAGCGGGCCCATCCCGTGGCGGGCGCGCAGGCGGTCGTAGGGGTCGGCGTGGGTGCGCCGTACCCAGGGTTCGATCAGGGTGAATCCGGCCTGCAGCGCCACGCTCCCGAGCACCCCCTCCAGCAGATGGTCCGGCGCCGGCCAGGGCAGGGTGCGGGCGGCGGGGGTCCAGTAGGCGTTGAGGAGGGCGGCGTAGGGCAGTCCGGCGCGGCGTGCGCTCACCCCCAGGCTGAGCCGGAAGTCGCCCACCACCACATCCGGGTTGAAGTCGGCGAACAGCCGCTGGTCCTCCTGCTCCATCGCCTCGAGTTCCTGCGCGCCGAAGAGCTGGCGGCCGCGTTCGAGGCGGACGAGGAAGGCGGCCGGGTCGGGCCCGGAAAGCGGCAGCAGCGGGCAAGGCGGCGGTCCCAGGGTGGCGCGGAAATGGTGCGGGCAGGCCAGCAGCGGACGATGGCCGGTCTGCCGCAGGGAGACGGCGATGACAGCCAGGCGCACCAGGTGGGCCAGGGTCATGGCCTGGGCGCACAGCAGCACGGTCAGCGATGGACCCATGGCGGAGAACCTCCGCCGGTCCTGGTGCCGCCCGGTCGCCGCCGTTACAGCCGCCTCACCGCCGCCAGGCGGCGGCGCTCCAGCGCAGCTCCTGGCGCAGGCGTTCCAGCTCGGTGCCGGGGCCGATCTCCACCAGTTCGATGCGCGCCATGGATGAGAACGCGCGCAGCATGCTGATGTCGACCGCAGCGCTGTAGGCGGTGTGGTGGGCGCCGCCGGCGTGGATCCAGGCGGCGCAGGCGGTGGCGAAGTCGGGCAGCGGGGCCCACACCGCGCGCGCCACCGGCAGGCGCGGCAGGGGCGCGGGCGGAGGCACGGTGTCGACGCGGTTGACGATCAGGCGGAAGCGCCCGCCCAGGTCCACCAGGCTGGCGTTGAGCGCGGCGCCGGGGGCGGCGTCGAACACCAGGCGGGCGGGGTCGGCCTTGCCGCCGATGCCGAGCGGGTGGGCCTCCAGGCTGGGGCGGCCGGCGGCGATCGACGGGCAGACCTCGAGCATGTGCGCGTCCAGCACCAGCGGGCGCTGCGGGTCGAGGTGGTAGGTGTAGTCCTCCATGAAGCTGGTGCCGCCGGGCAGGCCGGCGCCCATCACCTTCATCGCGCGCAGCAGGGCGCAGGTCTTCCAGTCGCCCTCGGCGCCGAAGCCGTAGCCGTCGGCCATCAGCCGCTGGGTGGCCAGGCCGGGCAGCTGCTCCAGCCCGGTGAGGTCCTCGAAGTTGTCGGTGAAGCCGCTGAAGCCGCCGCGCTCCAGGAAGGCGCGCAGGCCCAGCTCGATGCGCGCCTGGCCGCGCAGCAGGTGGTGGCGGTCGCCGCCGCGGCGCAGCGCCGGCGCCACCGCGTACCGCTGGTCGTACTCGGCGCACAGGTGGTCGATGGCGGCGTCCTCCTGCGCCGCGACCTCGGCCGCCAGCTCGCCCACCCCGTGCGCCAGCACCGAGAAGCCGAACACCGCCTCGGCCTCGACCTTGTCGCCGTCGGTCACCGCCACGTTGCGCATGTTGTCGGCGAAGCGCACGAAGCGCGCGCCCTGCAGCGCGGCCCAGCCGTGGGCGGCGCGCATCCAGCCGCCCAGCTCGGCCTGCACGCGCGCGTCCTGCCAGTGCCCGACCACCACCGTGCGCTCCAGCCCCAGGCGGGTGTGCAGGTGCCCGGCCTCGCGGTCGCCGTGCGCCGCCTGGTGCAGGTTCATGAAGTCCATGTCGATCGAAGCCCACGGCAGGTCGCGGTGGAACTGGGTGTGCAGGTGCAGGAAGGGCTTGCTCAGCCGCGACAGGCCGCCGATCCACATCTTGGCCGGCGAGAAGGTGTGCATCCACAGCACCAGCCCGGCGCAGGCGGGGTCGGCGTCGGCGGCGCGGCACAGGGCGCGGATGCCCTCGGCGTCGGTCATCACCGGCTTGGCCACCAGCGGCAGGGGCAGGGCGCCGCTGGCGTTGAGCCCGTCGACCACCGCGGCGGTGTTGGCCGCGACCTGGGCCAGGGCCTTGGCCCCGTACAGGTGCTGGCTGCCGGTGACGAACCAGATGGAGCAGGCGGGGGCTTTGAGCATGGGGGGCCTTTTGAAGAAAGGAGGAAGGCAGAAGGAGGAAGGAGGAAGGAATGAATCGCTACGCTCAGCGCTTGGGGTGGTGGACTCGAAGCAGCGGGGGATTCCGGATACGGGGCTATCACCCCTTCCTCCTTCCTCCTTCTGCCTTCCTCCCTTCTTCCTAGCCCTGCCCGTAGGTGCGCCTGGGCCCGTGCTTGCGCTGCCAGTGCTTGTCGGCGATGGCGGGCGGCAGGGGCTTGGCGCGGGGGTCGATCTGCAGGGTGAGCAGGGCCAGGCGCGCCAGCTCCTCGAGCACCACCGCGTGGTGCGCGGCCTGGGCCGGGTCGGCGCCCCAGGTGAAGGGGGCGTGGCCGCCCACCAGCACCATGGGGGTGTGGCGGTGGTCGGTCCCGGCCATGGCGGCGAGGATCTGCGCGCCGGTGGCGGCCTCGTAGTCGCCTGCCACCGCGGCGGCGCTCAGCGGCGGGGCGCAGGGGATGGGGCCGGCGGCATGGTCGGCATGGGTGGTGCCCAGGCAGGGCAGGGGGCGCCGGGCCTGGCACCAGGCGGTGGCGTGCGTGCTGTGGGTGTGCACCACGCCCCCGATGTCGTCCCAGGCGCGGTAGAGCGCCAGGTGGGTGCGCAGGTCGGAGGACGGGCGCAGGCGGCCCTCGACCACCGCGCCGTCGAGGTCGGTGACCACCAGATCGACGGCGGTCAGGCGGTCGTAGGGCACCCCCGAGGGCTTGATCGCCACCAGGCCGCGGGCGCGGTCGAAGCCGCTGGCGTTGCCCCAGGTGTACAGCGCCAGACCGCGGCGGTGCAGCTCCAGGTTGGCCTCCAGCACTTGCTCGCGCAGCGATTGCAGCTCCACGGCGACCTCCGCTCTGTAACGGATCATGACCGGAGGGATAAACGGCTTCGATCCGCCGGTTGCAGCATGGATTGACGGTTTGTAGGGTCCGGCATGGACGCGGTCGACATCCTGCGCCGGCGCCTGGCGCCGCACCTCGACGCCACCGCCTACAGCCGCCGGCCGTGCGTGCTGCCGCTGCCCATGCTGGTCTCGGCCGGGGTCGAGCGGCAGAGCGACCCCGCGCGCTACCAGTGGGACGGGATGCGGCGCTCGTGGGACACCAAGTGCCCGCGCGGCGTGCCGCATGTGGTGGTGCAGTACTCCCTGGCCGGCGAGGGCCGCTACGCCGACGCGCGTGGCGAACGCGCCATCCCGCCAGGAACCGGGTTCATCGCCCCGGTGCCCTCAGCCCACCGCTACTGGCTGCCTCCCGGCCGCATCTGGGAGTTCTGCTGGTTCGCGGTCGCCCACCCCCAGCTGGTCGAACGGCTGGCGCTGGTTGCGCGCGACCATGGCCCGGTGTTCACCTGCGACGGCGGCTCGGCCCTGGCCGAGCGCATCGCCGAAGTGGTCGAGGGCCTGTTCCGCGCCAGCTTCCTCGACGATTTCGCGCTCGAGGCGGCGCTGTGGGACGTGCAGCACGAGCTCGACCGCCACGCCGACCGCATCCGCCGCCCGCCCGACGCCAAGCAGGACCTCCTGGACCGGGTGCGGGCGCTGGTGTTCGCCGAGCTGGGCAGCGCCCTCGGCGCCGGCGACATCGCCAAACGCCTGGGCTGGCACCGGGTGCACTTCGCCCAGCGCTTCCGCGCCGCCACCGGCTTCACCCCCGCGGCCTACATCACCAGCCTGCGCCTGGAGGAGGCCCGCCGCCGCCTGGGTACCGCCGGCAGCACCCTCGACCAGGTCGCGCGCGCCACCGGGCTGGGCTCGGCCTCGCACCTCTGCCGGCTGTTCCGCCGCCACTACGGAGGCACCCCGGGGCAGTTCCGGGGCTAGTCCGGGTCAGGCCGTTCCGGCGACCAGGTAGGCGAAGGGGGCGAGGACGAAGACTCCGGGTTCTCGGGGGTCCGCCGCCACTCCCGCCTCGACCAGCGGCCGCAGCGCCGCACCGGGCGCCCACGGCGCCGGCAGGCGCACGCGGATGGCGCGCGGCTTGAGGTTCACCAGCGCCAGCAGGCGCTGATCGCCGGCCGCGCGCACGAAGGCCAGGGCCTCGTCCGGGCGGTCGTGGTCGAGCCAGGTCAGCGATCCGTCGGCCAGGGCCGGCTCGCGGTGGCGCAGGGCGCACAGGCGCCGGCAGTGGGCGAAGCGTCGCCGGCCGATGTCGCTGTCTCCACGCGACCAGTCGATCGGCTGGCGGCCGTAGATGCTGTGGGGGGCGGTGTCGGCCACCTCCTGGCCGTTGTAGAGGAAGGGCATGCCGTCGATGGCGAAGCACAGGGTCAGCAGGGCGTCGACCGCATCCGCGCCCCACAGCCGGTCCGGACGGCTGTCCGGGCGCAGGCCGGCGGCGGGCAGGCCGTGGAACTTCACGATCCCGGCCCAGTGGTCGTCGCTCTGGCCGGGCTGGCGTTCGAGGCCCTGCGAGGTGTCGTGGGCGATGTCGTGGTTGTCGATGTAGCGGATGAAGCGCGTGCCCGCCGGGCGCTCGGCCTCCATGGTCAGCCACAGCGAGCGCAGCAGGTGGGCGGGGGTGTCCTGGTTGACCAGCCGGTGGAGGGCGAAGCTCCAGCTGAAGTTGTAGTTGAGGTGCATGGCCGCCAGCTGGTCCTCCGGGCGCTGGCCTTCGCCGAGGATGACCGTTTCCGGCTTGAGCCGGGCCAGGCGCTCCCGCGCCGCTTCCCAGAAGTCGAGCGGGATGGCGTCGGACACGTCGTAGCGGAATCCATCCACGTCGAACTCGCGCAGCCAGAACTCGAGGTTGCCGAGCAGGTATTCGCGCAGCGCGGGGATGGCGAAGTCCAGCACCGGGAATCCCCAGCCGCCGGTGGCGAAGGCGCCGTCGGGCCCGCGTTTGACGAACCCGGGATGGCGGTCGAGGAACACCGCGGTCGGCCCGCAGTGGAAGAAGACGATGTCGAGCATCACCCGCAGGCCCAGGCGGTGGGCCTCGGCGACCAGGGCGCGCAGGTCGGCGGGTGTGCCGTATTCCGGGTCGATGGCGAAGTAGTCCTTGATGCGGTAGGGGTTGCGCGGGTTGCGGAAGGGCGAGCGGCGCTGCCGTTCGCTCCAGAACTCCTGGCGCAGGTCGTCGTCCTGCAGGCAGAGCGGGGTCAGGTAGAGCACGTCCACGCCCAGCTCGGCAAGCCTGCCCAGACGGGCCTGGGCGGCGGCGAGGGTGCCCTCGGGGGTGAATGAGCGCAGGTGGATCTGGTACATCACGCTGCGGGTCAGCCAGGTGGGGGGGGGCGGGGGGGGGGGGCTGGGTGCTGGTGTCCATGGCCGTGATCATCGCCGGGCGCGCTGGCCCCGCCGCGGCCGGTGGTTATCTTCCGCATCGTGGAAAAGGTCTCGGTCGCCGTGCTGGCCAAGGCCACCCGCCTGGTCGACGCCCTCGCCGCCCGCTCGGGCGAGCCGGTGGCGTTGGCGGTGCTGGCGGCCGAGGCCGCCATGCCCCTGGGCACCGCCGGGCGACTGCTGCGCGACCTGGTGGTGCTGGGCTGGGCCGACCAGGACGGCCGCCGCAGCGGCTACCGGCTGGGGCCGCGGGCTCGCTCGCTCGGGCTCGCCCAGCGCCACCGGGTGCGCTTCTTCGCCGCCGCGCGCCCGCTGCTCGCCGATCTGACCGAGCGTCTGCGCGCCCCGGTGGGGGTGGCCTGCCTGCGCGGGGTGCGCCGCTGCATCCTGCACGAATGGCATCCGGCCGGGGTCGAACGCCAGCCGGTGCTCGAGGAGCACGACGACCTCTGGCAGACCTCCACCGGGCGCATCCTGGTGGCCTTCCTGCCCGCTCCCGAACGGCGGGCGCTGCTCGCCCAGGTGCCGCTGCCTGCGCCCGACGACTGGCCGGGCATCGACCGGCACGAGGACCTGGTGCAGGAGCTGGGCTGGATCCGCCGCCGCGGCCTGGCCACCCGTCCCGCGCCGCGCCAGGGCAACGCCTCGGCGGCGGTGCGGGTGCCGGATGGCGACGGCGGCTGGCTGGCGGTGGGGTTCTATGTCCCGCCCGGGCAGCTCGACCAGGCGCGTGTGGGGCTGCTGCAGGAGACCGGCCGGATTCTGGCCGAGCGCCTCGCATCCTGAACGATCGTGACCGGTTCAGCGCGGCGCGAAGCGCACCAGCGGGAAGGCCTCGGGGTCCTTGCGCTCGGCGATGCCCGGGGCGATGCGGATGAATCCTTCGCGGCGGCCGCTGTCGTCATCGTTGACCACCAGGTTGAAGCGGATCCCGCGTTCCAGGGCGCGGTCGTCGAGGGCGAAGGCGGTGTAGGGGAGGACGAGCCGGTAGCGCATGCCGCCGGGTTCCGGTTCGACGGTGGCGGTGAAACCCCCATCGCCGGCTCCCTCGGGCCGGGCCCAGCACTGGCGCAGCACCGCGCCGTGGTCGTCGCGTGCCGCGCCCAGCTCCCAGCAGCCGCGCTGGCCGGGGACCTGCAGTGCGAGCTGCACGCTGTCGCCGCGCCACAGGTCGGCCGCGGGGTGGCCCTGGCGATGGATGTCGTCGTCCACCGCGGCGGTGACCACCAGGCTGTCGGCCTCGCGGTTCAGCCACACCCGTGCGCTGAGGTCGGACGGCCCCTGCCAGGTGAGGTGCTTGAGGGCGGGATCGGCATCGCAGAAGTTCACCACCGAGCCGACGTCGGCGAGAGTGAAGTCGGGCGGGCGCAGCGCCGGATCGCCGGCCGGGATCGGCCGCACCACCAGCAGCGGCAGGTGCAGGACGCCAAGCCAGGGCGTGCCGGCGGCCGCGAAGCGCAGCTCGACCAGGGTGCGGCCGTCGGCGTCGGCCGGGCAGCGCAGGGACAGCGGCGTGCGCACGGTTCCACTCGGCGGTACCGCCACGGTCGCGGATCCGCCCGGCCAGGACAGGTCCATGGCGATGGCCTGGTCCGACGGGTTGCGCACCTCCGCCTCCAGGGCCAGGACCTCGCCCGGGGCAGCGCGCCGGTCGCCCAGCACCGCCACCAGCGGGCCCAGCACCCGGGGTGGCTGGCCGTCGCCGTCCAGTTCGAGGTAGGACGGATCCTCGCCGCCTGCGAACAGGATGGTCTGCCGGTGCAGGGTCAGCGGCCGGGTGTTGCCCATCAGGTCGCTGCTCCGAGCCGAGCGGCAGCCGGGCGCCAGCAGCACCGCCGGGGCGTCGTCGGCCAGGCGCTCCTGGTTCCACGCCACCACCAGCTGGCGGCCGGGAGCGGTGAAGCGGTAGGCCAGGCGGCCGGGGCCGAGATCGAGGGTGCCGGCGAAGCGGCAGCCGCGCATGCGCTTGATCAGCTCGTTGTAGGCCACGAACACCGCCTTGGGTTCGAGGTCGCGGGTGAGCAGGCCGTAGTTGTGCTCGCGGTCGTTGGGTTCGCGGCCGTCGTTGCGCAGGTCGTACCAGGTGAAGCCCAGGGCCCCGAGCGAACGGGCGTAGGCCAGCTTCTGCACCAGCGCCGCGGCCTGGGCGCGCTCGCCATGGAAGGCGGCGGTGAGGGCGGTCTCGTTGAACCACAGCGGCCGCGGCTCGGCCATGCGCGCACGCTGGGCCGCCAGCCGGCCCTCGACCTGCTGGCGGAAGTCGTCGAAGGTGCCGTGGCCGTGGAAGGCGTGGACGTCGAAGGCGTCGCTGCCCTCGGCCAGCACGCGCTCCTGCATCTCGGGGTGACGTCTGCGCCCCTGGTGCTCCTTCACGGTGGCGAAGCCGCCGCTCAGCACCACCGCCGCAGGATCGGCGGTGCGCACCTCCTGCCGGGCCGAGCGCAGCAGGCGCAGGTAGTCGTCGGGGGTGCCGAGGAAGAAGGTGTCGAGATCGGGCTCGTTCCACACCTCCCAGAAGCGCACCTGGCCGCGGTAGCGCGCCACCGCGCTGGCGACGAAGTTCCTCCACGCCCCGTCGGGAGGCGGGGCGTGGATCAGCCGCGCGGGATCGCGGCGGGCCTCGGCCGGCACCACTTCGGGCGGGTAGGCGGGGTTGCCGTACCCGAGGATGAACTGGAACTCCATGCCGCGCTCGCGCGCCAGCGCCACCACCTCGTCATGGGTCTTCCAATCCCAGACCCCGGGGCGGGGCTCGATGCGGTCCCAGTGCAGGTCCCAGCGTACCATCCCCACCCCGATCGCGGCCATGGCGTCGAGCTGGGTGCGGCGGTCGACCGCCCCCCACAGGTGGGCGGAAACGCCATAGAAGAAGCCCGCCGGATCGGCGCCGGGACCGGCCGGGACGGCGCAGGCGAAGGAGGTGCGGCCGCGCCGCTCGCCGCCGGCTGCGCGCAGGGTCCAGTCGACCCAGCGGATGCCGCTGCGGGCGGTGTCGGCGGCCAGCGGCAGGCGGGTCCCGGCGCCGGCGGCCACGGTCAGCGCATGTCGGGTGGTGGAAGTGCTGCCGTCGAACTCCTCGACCCGCACCGTCAGCGCGCCCTCCAGGTCCTGGCTGCCGGCGGTGACCGCCAGCGCCGGTGGCGGGGAGCCGGGGGCGATGAGGTGGAACAGGCTGCCGCTGTCCAGGCGCACGGCGGGTGCGGTGGCGGGCTCGGCCGCCATGGCGGTCGCAGCCAGCAGGGGGACCAGGGCGCGCAGGTTCACGGCGTGCCGCTCCAGATGTTGGGCGACACGAACGGGTTGCCGCTGGTGTTGGCCGGGTTGACGCGCTCGCCGGGTGTCAGCTGCTGGACGTGGCCATCCGCGAACAGGTAGCCGGAGCGCCCGCGGTGGCGGATGCGCAGGGCCCAGTGGTTGGCGCTGGAGGCGGCGGTGTCGCCGCTGTTGGGCACGGTCACATACGGAGGCACCACGCTGCCATTCCAATCCGCGCTGGCGCCGGCGCCGGCCGACCATTTCTCGCCCAGCAGGACGAGATCTGCGGGATGGGCGGCGCTGACGAGCGGGAACCCCGACCAGCCCACCGGGATCACGAAGTCGTTGGCGGTGGAGCTGCGCAGCGCCCCGTTCATCGCATAGCTCAGGCCGAATCCCTTGAAGGTGCGGCTGCTGAAGTTGCTGCGCGGGCAAATCCAGGTGCGGCTGCAGTCGCTGCTCTCGCGCCCGTCGAGCAGCAGGCGCAACGGTCCGTACCACTGGTAGAAGATGAAATCCGGGGCGTAGTAGTCGGCCGGATGGCTGACCGGTCCGGAATACGGCACGGTCGAGGTGGGGATGCGGCCATCCCAGTCGATGGCATAGCCCTGCATGGCCAGGCCGATCTGCCGCAGATTGTTGCCGCAGGTGGCCGACTGCGCGGCGGAGCGCACCAGGTTGACCGCCGGCAGCAGCATGCCGGCGAGGATCGCCACGATGGCGATCACCACCAGCAGTTCGATCAGGGTGAAGGCGGGTCGGTTGGTCGGATGCATGGCGTCGTCCTCCAGCATACCCGATCCGGAGGCCGGATGCCCGGGCCGCTACTCCGGAATTTGACCAGGAATCCGAATGGCGTTGGAACCGGCGCCGGGGCCGGCGATCATCGCGGCATGGACTACCTGCCGGGCAGCATGCCGCCCACGCCCTGCGGCGACGCCCGGCGGCGCCTGGTACGTGTGTACAGCTACCATTGTCCGCGTGGCCGCCAGCCCACCCCGACGGTGATCGAGGCGGGACGGGAACGGGTCGAGCTGGTCACCGCCGGCGGCGGCTGGTGGCGTGACGATGGCGTCGAGCGGCCCTGCGGCCCCGGCGCCCTGCTGTGGCAGGCGGTAGGCGACCAGACCATCGCGCGCAGCGATCCCGCCAGCGGCTACCGCTGCCTGGTGCTGTGGTTCGAGGTGCCGCGCGGGGTGATGCGTCCGCTGCCGCGCTGGACCCAGGTGGCCGAGGTGGCCGAGGTGCGCCAGTTCGCGCGCGAACTGCTGACGGCGGTGCGCGGGGGCGGAACGCCCCTTCCTGCCATTGCCGCCCATGCCTGGGGGCGGCTGCTGTTCCTGGCCTGCAGGAAGGCCCAGACCGAGCTGCCCGCCCCATTGCAGCGGATGCGTGAATACATCGAGCTCAACCTCTACCACCCGATCGAGATCGCCGACCTGTGCGTGGCGGCAGGCTGGTCGTCGTCGACCCTGCATGCCCGTTGCCAGGCCCACTGCGGTTGCACCCCGCAGCAGCTGGTGATGGAGGTGCGCCTGGACGAGGCGCGCAGCCTGCTGGCGCGCACCGACATGCCCCTGGGCGAGGTCGCCCGCCGCTGCGGGTTCGTCGCCCAGGCTCACTTCACCCGCGCTTTCGCCCGGGCGGTCGGCATGGCGCCATCGGCTTGGCGGCGCGAGCAGCGCGCCGAGCCGACCTGGTACACCGCCAGCCGCGGCCTGCCGGGCTGAGGCCGCTCAGCCGCCGGCCAGCAGCGCCGGTGCGCCCATGATCCCGCAGGGCCGCAGCTGGTAGTTGTAGGTCCAGTCGGCGCCGGTGGTGCGCCAGGCGTGGGGGCCGTACCAGCGCACGCTGTGGTGGTCGGCATGGTGGAGGGCGCCGAAGCTGTTGATGCGGCTGCCGAAGGCGGTGATCGCCAGCTCGTGCGCGCCGGCCTTGGGCGAGCCCAGGTCGAGGGCGTAGGGCGGGAAGGCCAGCGGGCCGACGCGTGTGCCGTCCACCGCCACCGTCAGCAGCGGGGCGCGGAAGCGCGGCACCGCCAGGCGCAGGGCGCCGCCTTCGGCCTGGAAGCGGCAGCGGTAGGTGACGTTGCCGGCGTAGAAGGGCAGGCCCTGGGTGGTCCAGTCGCCGAAGCTCAGCGTGCGCACCGGAGCTCCCAGGTGGGCGCTGCGCCCGGCCAGGGTGACGCTGAAGTCGCCGAGCAGGTACATCCACTCGAGGTTGGTGGCGGCGCCCAGCGGCTGGGTCACCTCGAGCACGTGCGTGCCGACGGCGAGGTCGGGCAGGGGGATGGTGCCGATGGCGGCATCGACCCAGTGGCCGTCGGGGGCGGCGTCGACCGTCCGGCCGTCGAGCACCAGGCGCGAGTCGCCGGCATGCTCCAGCGCCAGATGCGCGCCGCGCACCGGCTCGCGCACGTCGAGGCGGAAGCGCAGGCTGACGCGATGGGTGGCCGGCGGGCGCGGCGCGCACCACGGCTGCACCATCTCGCCGCCCACCGCCGGCAGGCCGATGCGCGCGCGCAGCAGGTTGCCGATGCGCAGCAGCTCCTCGGACGGCTCCCAGGCGCCGTCGTCGAAGCGGAATTCGCCCTGGTCGAGCAGCAGCACGTTGGGTTCCGACAGCTCGACCGGCACCGGGTCGCTGAGCAGGGCGAGCTGGCGCGGCGGCGCCGGCGGGACCAGGTCGAGCACCTGCTCGGCGCGCTTGGGGGCGCGCTCCAGGCGCAGCAGCAGGTGGCCGGCCTGGGGGCAGGCCCAGCGCACCTGGGTGCAGCCGTGGAGGAACGCCGACTCCAGCGCGCGCTGCTCGCCGGTGAGGGTGTCGAGCTGGGTGACCTGCCAGCTGCCGCGCAGCGACACCAGGGCATGGTGGGCGTGCTCGCGGCTGGTGTTGCACAGGAAGAGGTGGCGCACCGCGCCGTCCTGGCGCAGCTGGCAGAGCAGCTGGTCGACCGGGGCGCCGTCGGCGCCGATCACCGCCAGTTCGCGCACCGCTTCCAGCGCGTCGAGGATGGCCGAGCGGGTGAACGACACCTGGGCGCAGCTCCGGGCCAGGCGCGCCGCCTTGGCGCTCGGCTGCACGTCGACCAGCTCGGGGACCTGGCCGGCGAACACCACCGTGCCGCCGGCCTTGGCGAAGGCCTCCAGCAGTTTCAGGGTCGAGGTGCGGATGGTGCGCAGGTTGGGCACCACCACCGCGTCGTAGGCCATCTTCCCCACCACCAGGCGCTTGCCCTTCACCGCCGCCTGCTGGCCGGGCAGCAGGCCCTCGCACAGGAAGTCGAAGTCGACCAGGCCGTGCAGCAGCCACCTGGTCAGGTCCGCGAACTGGCGGTCGCGGTCCTGGCGCTCGGCGCCGCAGTGCTCCTGGTCGCCCCAGGCCAGCCACGAGGACTCGACGGGATGCACCACCGCCACCCGGCAGATCGGGGTGCCGCGGGTGAGCACGGTGTTGAGACGGGCGAAGTGGTCCTCGACCAGGGTGTATTCGCGGAACCAGGTGCTGTGCTCGTCGATCGGCGCCGGGTAGTCGCGCTTGGCCTCGCCGGCCATCGACACCCACGCCAGGTGGTGCACGCGCAGGGTGATGCCCAGCGCCGCCTGCCAGTCGCCGTGGCGCTTGTGGCCGGTGAAGTCGAAGTCCCAGCCGGTGACGCCGTAGAGCTCGCTCATCAGCCCTTCGCGCCCGTCCTGCCGCGCCACGCTCTGGGCCTGCTTGGCGGTGGTGTACTCCAGGCAGTCGCACAGGGTGTCGATGCCGGGCAGCTGGAAGCCGCGGTAGCTGCGCATGGCATCGGCCACCCAGGCGGTCTGGTGCGAGAGGCTGTCCTCGTACATCAGATGGCCGGTGTGGAGCAGGCCGTGGCGTTCGCACCAGGCGCCGATGGTGCCGGCGTAGGCCTCGGCGAAGCGGCTGGCGACGTGGTCGAAGAAGCACCAGCGGGTGCGCGCCGGGCTGCCGTCGGCGGCCTCCCAGAACAGCTCGGGCAGGCGGTCGAGCAGGTCGAAGCCGTGCGCGGCGGCGAAGGTGTCGGGGAAGGTGGTGGTCCAGGGCAGGCGCACCGCCCCGCCGTCCTCGGCGCGGGCCTTGGCCTCGGCCGGGCGCACCGCCGGCTCGTCGGTGAAGATCGAGGGGATGACGCCGCCGAAGTCCTCGCCCACCGCCGCGCGGTAGCGCTCGTGCGTGGTGCGGATGAACTCCTCGATCGCCGGCCGGCTCATGGTGTCGACGTAGGTCTGGCCGTTGAACCAGGTGCGGCGCTCGTTGGTGCGCGCGCAGGCGAACCATTCCTCATGGCCCTTGGGCACCTTGGCGCCCGCGGCCAGGCGGCGGTAGGCGGCCAGGCGCCCGCCGGCCAGCCGCACCGCGTAGCGGGCGAGCTGGCGCGGGGCGCCGCGCTTGCCGATCGCCTCGCCGGCCTCGTCGGCGGCGGGCAGGGTGCGGGCGAACACCAGCTCCTGCTCGCGGTGCTCGGGGTTGACGGTCACCAGCCCGCCGGCGAATCCGGAGGGCCAGCGATCCTCGTCGTAGAGGAACGCGCGCAGGCCCTTGGCCTTGGCGTGCGCCACCACCTGCCTGACCAGGGCCATGAACTCGTCGCCCAGGTACTCGGTGGCCAGGCCGACCCGGCAGTGCAGGTGCGCCCCGCCCATGCCCATCTCGGCCAGGTGGTCGAACTGCTCGATCAGGCGCTGGGCGTCGAGCTTGCAGTTCCAGCTCCAGAATGGCGCGCCGCGGAACTCGGCGCCGGGGGCGCGGAAGGTCTGCGGGTCGAGGGCGGGGGTGCGCGAGGTAGGGTAGAGCAGGGGCATGGGCGGCTCCGTCAGACCGCAGCATGCGCCGCCGGCGGCTGGCCGGCAATCGCCGGTTGGTCGGTTGCCGCTAGCACCGGATTGATCATTCCGGCCAAGGCGGTGGAATGCCGGCATGGCCGTGGCCCGCCTGCGCTCCAGCCTGATCCCCGCCCTGGGCGCCCAGCTGTTCGTCAACCAGCCGCGCCACAGCGAGCCGAGCGGCTTCCACGACCATGCCTTCCACGAGATCGCGGTGGTGATCGGCGGCGGCGCGGTGCACCGCACCATCCATGGCGACGAGGCGATCGCGCGCGGCGACGTGCTGGTGGTCCATCCCGGGCAGTGGCACGGCTACACCGGCTGCGCCGACCTCGACCTCTACAACCTCTGCCTGGCGCCGGCCCTGCTCGCCACCGAGCTGGGCTGGGCGCGGCACGATCCCCTGCTGGCGCGCCTGCTGCCCACCCCGGGCGCCGATCCCGGCCAGCAGGTGCGCCGGCTGCGCCTGGACGAGGACGACCTGGGCGCGGTGTCCGCCGCCCTGGCGCGCATGATCGCGCTCGGCGGGGGGCGCGAGCCGCTGCTGGCGCGCGCCGAGGCCATCGGCCACGCCACCGTGGTGCTCGGCCGGCTGGCCCGCCACCTGCCGCGCGGGCACGTGGCGGTGCCCGGCGACCACCCGCTGCAGGAGCTGGCGGCGGCGATGGACGCCGCGCCGGCGCGCGCCTGGGGGCTCGATGAGCTGGCGGCGCGGGCCGGCTGCTCGCGCGAGCACCTCTGCCGGCGCTTCCGCGTGCTGTTCGGCGCCGCGCCCCTGGCCTGGCTGGCGCGCCGGCGAGCCGAGCGCGCGGCGGTGCTGCTGCTGTCGACCGATGCGCCGGTGGCCGACATCGGCCGCCAGGTGGGCTGGGGCGATCCCAACCTGTTCGCACGGCGCTTCCGCGCCCTGCTCGGCCTGACCCCCAGCGTCTTCCGCCAGCGCAACGCGGCGACTTGAAGGGGATCGAAACCGGCACTCGGCGGAAGTGGAAGAGATTCGACCACGGCGGCGCGGCGGCGCGGCGGAAGAAATACGGCGATCGCTTTTGGATTTCCTTCCGCCGCGTCGCCGTGTCGCCGCGGTGAAACCGTCTTGGATTTTCCGGACCGTCAGCGCGTGGTGGTGCTGCCGGGCCTGATCAGGGCCACCGGCACCAGCACCCGCGGCTGGCGGTCGCCGGACTCAAGCAGCCGCCAGGCCATCTCGACCGCTTCGCGGCCGAGGCTGGCGTAGTCCTGGTCGAGGGCGGTGTAGCGCAGGTCGAGGACGGTCCTGGCGGCCGGGCCGAAGGTGATGACCCCCAGGTCGGGACCGATGCGCCAGCCGTTCTCGGCCGCGATGATGCGCAGCAGCACAATGAATTCAGGGCTGTAGCACATCACCGCGTCCGGCCGGTCGGGGCCGGCCAAGCGCTGGCGCAGGTGGTCGAGGTGTTCGCAGAGGGGGACGCGTCCGGGCGGGTGGAGGAGCGTGGACGGCAGGCCGAGGGCGTGGCAGGCTTCGCCGAAGCCGCGCACCCGCTCGCGCAGGCTGATGTGGTCCTCGCTGGTCGGTGCATGGGGGATCGCCAGGCCGAGGCGGCGGTATCCCTGGCCGTGCAGATGGCGGACCCCGGCCATGGCGCCGTCGGCATCGGCGAAGCCGACCCCGTCCCACGCCCGGCCCGAGTTCACCCACACCCGGGGGATGTGGTGGTGCAGCAGCAGCTCCTCGGCCTGCGGCGACTGCTCGCCGACGTCGTGGATCAGCACCGCGTCGGCGAGCATGCGATCGAGCAGGCTGTGGACCACCTGCGCATCGCCCAGGCCCTCGGCCGGCAGCCAGCCCTGGGTGAGGTGCCAGTGGTGGGCGGCGAGGGTGGTGCCGACCGCGCGATGGAAGGATTCCTCGCCGATGTTGTAGCCGGGGCGGGCCTCGCTGCCGAGCAGGGCCATGCCGCGATAGCGCCTCTCCTGCACCCGCTTGGCCAGGCCGTTGGAGCGGTAGCCCAGCTCGCTGGCCTTGGCCAGGATGCGGGCGCGGGTGTCGGGTGCGAGCAGGTCGCTGCCGTTGAGGGCGCGCGACACCGTCATCTGGGTGAGCCCGAGGGCGCGGGCTATCTCGCGCTGAGTGACGGCGGAGCGGGTGGCCATGGCCTCCTTCTAGGCCCGGGCACCGGGCCACAACCGCGGCCGATGGAGCCAGGAGGGATCATTGACTCCGTATAAATATTGCTATGTTTGCGAAAACATAACGCTAGATCCGGCTGATGCCCTCAGTGCGGACGGGCAATCGCCGGGGTCCCGGCGCCAGCAAGGATCCTGCATGAGCGATGTACACGATGCCGCCACCCAGCACGCCATCATCGGCAATGCCGATCCGGCGGCGGGGGCCAAGACCCATACCCGCCACCCGGAGGCGCAGTGGTTCGCCCAGGCCGGGCTGGGGCTGTTCATCCACTTCGGCATCTCGTCGGTGCGCGGCGACGGGGACCTGTCCTGGTCGATGATGTACCGGCCGCCCGGCTCTCGCGGCGAAACGGTGAAGCGCTATGGGCATCCGGCGGTGCAGGCGGTGATCCCGCCCGAGGACTACTGGAAGCAGGCCGAAGGCTTCGCTCCCGCATCCTGGGACCCGCAGGCGATGCTGGCGGCGGCCAAGCGCGCGGGGATGACCTACGCGGTGCTGACCAGCAAGCACCACGACGGCTACACCCTGTGGCCGAGCCGGTTCAGCGATCTCGGCACCCACACCCACCTGGGCGGCCGCGATCTGGTGCGCCCGTATGTCGAGGCCTGCCGCCGGCTCGGGCTCAAGGTGGGCCTCTACTACTCGCCGCCGGACTGGCGCATCAACCGCCACCATATGAGCTACGGGAAGGACGCTGCCGGCCGGCCCCTGGGTCAGCGCCATGAGCCGTTGGCGGCCGAACCGGTGGCGGACGGGCCGGCGCTGGCCGCCTACCATGCCCAGGTGCGCGGCCAGCTCGAGGAGCTGCTGACCGGCTACGGCCGCATCGACCTGCTGTGGCTCGACGGCAGCGCCCCGGGCGCCTTCACCAACGCGTGGCTGCGCACCTTCCAGCCCCACCTGGTGGTCAACCGCCGGCAGGCTCCCGACGGCGACTACGACACTCCCGAGTGCCGCTTCCCGGAGCAGCGGCCACAGGGCTGGTGGGAATACTGCCACATCTGGAACGACGGCGCCTGGGGCTACCTGCGCCACGAGATCTACAAGCCGGCGGGCTGGATGCTGGGCGAGCTGGCCAAGGCGCGCGCCTGGGGCGGCAACTTCCTGGTCAACGTCGGCCCCGGCCCCACCGGCGCCCTGCCCGCCGCCGGCTTCGCACGCCTGGCCGAGGTCGAGGCGTGGATGGCGCATTCCGCCGAGGCGGTGTCCGGCACCGCCCCCGGTCCCTGGCCGGAGCAGTCCAGCGTGCCGGTGACGGTGCGCGGCAGCACCTGGTACCTGCACCTGCTCTGGGACCATGACGGCGAGGTGGCGCTGAGCGGGGTGGCCGATCCGGCCCAGGTGCGCCTGCTGCGCGACGGCACCGTCCTGGCCTGGCGCCGCGAGGGCGACCGGGTGGTGATCGACTGCCCGCTCCGCCTGCGCAGCGTCCTCACCGACGTGGTCGCGGTCACCTTCACCGGCTGAGGATTGCAGATCCATTTCCGCCGCGCCGCCGCGTCGCCGCGGTGAAACCCTCTTTGTTCTGACTACCGCCCGCTGATCTCGTACCACACGGTGCGGTGGTCGGGGCTGATGCGGAAGCTGAGCCGGCCGTCGGCCTGGGTGCTGGGCACCTCGGCGGTGCGAGCGCCGCGGCCGTCGAGCGCCCACACCGCCAGGCCGTCGGCGGCGCTGGAGAGTTCGATCGCGGCGCTCACCCCGGTCACCTGCACCTCGCCGGTCCACGCCTTGGCCGCGCTGCGGCGGTCCTCGGCCCAGCGCAGGCCGCTGTTCTCGGCCTTGTCCACCGCCGCCAGCAGCATGCGTAGGGATTCTCCCAGCGGCTTGCCATCGCGGCTGGCCAGGGCCACCGCGGCGTAGCTGCGCGGGTTGGCCTCGGCGGCGATGCGCAGCGGGCCGGCCGCCACCGTTTCGCCGCGGATGCGCCCGAGTGCGCCCGCCACCCGCGGGGCATGCAGCAGCACGCGGCCGCGTTCGCCCCCGGTCCAGGTCATGGCCGGCGCGGCAACCGGTGGGCGGGCGGTGTAGGCGGCGGTGGCGGCGGGCGAGAACGCCACCTCCAGGCGCTGGTTGAGCAGGTCGGGGTTCTCGGCCTCCTTGCCCGCCTCCCGCCAGAAGCCGTTGCCCAGGCGCTTGGCGGCGGCGGCCTCGACCCCATCGGCGGGGAAGTCGAGGTGGGCCAGGCCGTCGGCGGGCGGCATCGCCCCGGCCAGGAACATCTCGGCGGCGATGGGCAGGAAGGCGAGCTTGGCCGGGTGCTGGGCGCAGCTGAAGAAGCCGGTGATGCGCGCCTCCTTCATCACCGGGGCAGAGGTCGACAGGTAGTCGAACAGGAACACTCCGTCCCAGTCCTGGCGCGCCGCCACCGCGAAGGCCAGCGGCACGCCCTCGGCGCTGTATTCGCTGGGGGCAGGATGGTCGTACTCGGTGACGGTGAAGGGCAGCCCGGCGGCGCGGTACTGCGCCACCCGCGCCAGCGCCCCGCCGTCGGCGACCGCCGACATCGGGGTGTTCTCGACCCGGAAGTCGTTGGCGTCCCAGCCGCGGCGCGGGAAGGACGGATGCTGCCAGTAGGCGTGCATGTCGACCAGGTCGAGGCGCGATTCCCGGCGCAGGCCGGCCACTCCGCCGTAGCTCGCCTGGCTGGCCAGCACCGGCGCGCTGCAGCGCAGATCCTGATGCACGAAGCGGCGCATGTCCTGGCAGAAGTCGTCCTCGGTGGCGATCAGGAAGGCGGCGAAGTCGCGCCCGGCGTTGCCGGCGCCGAGTTCGACCAGCGGGATGGTGGCGGACTCCAGGCGCTGGTCGGCGGCCAGCTCGACCCCGCCGCCGCCGGTGCGCAGGCTGACGTCGGCGATGGCGAACTCGGTCATGTCATCACCGCAGGCGAAGCTCAGCCGGCAGTCCGGCCCGGCGGCGGCGTTGGCGGTGAAGGTGTACGAGAACCGCCGCCAGGCGGGGTCGAGACGGGCGCCTGCCGCCAGCCCGACATCCTGCCAGGGGGTGTGGTCCTGGCGCGCGCCCACCGCCAGCTTGCGCGGGGTGGCTGCGCGGGCGGCGAAGGCCAGGGTGTAGGTCTCGCCGGGGGTGAAGGTCAGGCCCCGGCGATGGACCTGGAGATGCCAGGAGGGGCCGCCCAGCGTCTTGGGGGTGACGCGCAGCATGCGGCCGGGTGGCCGGTCGGTGGCCCCGGCGGGGTCCTCGAGCGCGTGCTCGAGCGCGGCCGGCTTGTGCTGCTCCATGGTCCAGGCGCCGAGGGCGGCGAAGCGGCCATCGCCGAGCAGGTCTGGCCCGGCGGGCTTGGCGCCGTCGCTCCAGCGTGCGCGCAGCGCCTCGGTGGTGGGGCAGCGCGCCGCCAGCCAGGCGTTCCAGCGCTTCAGCAGCTGGCCGCGCCAGGGCTCGGGCAGGTCGGGCAGCAGGTGGGCCTCGCCCAGCAGGGTGTCCTCGTTGACCAGCTCGACCAGCGCCAGCACCGGATCGTCGGCCAGGCGCATCCCGCGCAGCGGGTTGACGCGGTCGAGCAGGTCGCGGGCGAACTGCTTCTGCAGGGCGATGGCCTTGTCCTCGAAGTAGCCCACCGCCTTGCCATGGGTGGCGACGTGGTTGCGGTCGGCGAGCTTGGGATAGCCCAGTTCCGGCCCGTAGATGCGCCCGACGTGCAGGTTGAGGTCGACGCGGATGCCCTGCTCGGCGAGGGCGGCGATGAGGGCGTCGAGGCGGGCCAGGCTGTCCGCCGCCGGGCGCTCGGCCACCCCGCCCTCGGCCGAGAACAGGTTGGGTTTGGCCCAGGCCGAATCCATGTGGTGCAGGCGCACGCAGGTGATGCCCAGGCGGCGAAGCCGGCGGGCGATGGGGCCGGCTTCGGCCGGTTCGGGGAAGTTGGCCCCGGCGCAGAAGTTGACCCCGAGCAGGCGCACGCGCCTGCCGGCGCTGTCGGCGAGGTGGCCGTCCTTGACCTGGAGCGGCCCGCCCGCCAGCGGGGCCGGCACCAGCGCCGAGCTGTCGATCACCGAGGGGCCGGCCTCGTCCCAGGCGACCTGGAAGGGGAAGGGGCGCTCATCGTCGCTGGCGGCGGCGGCGAAGGGGCAAGCGAATGCGAGGGCGAACAGGGCGGTGGCCGGAAAGCTCATGTCGATGATACGGTCGAGGTGATGGTGTCGTTGTCATACGGTACTTGCACGCGAAGGTCCGGTTCGTCCCAGGCATCGGGCCGAGGCGCCGGTTTGAAGGCGAGGATGGCTGCCTAGGGTGGGGCAGCCAGCATCACCCGAGGTGGCCCCATGCTCCTGCCCCTGCGCTCCATCCTGCTGCCCGCGCTCGCCGTACTGGCCCTGGCCGCTCCGGTCCTGGCCGCCGAGCCGGCGGTGCCGCCCTTCGCCGCCGGCGACTCGGTGTGCTTCATCGGCGACAGCATCACCCATGGTGGCGGCTACCACGCCAACATCACCCTCTTCTACGCCACCCGCTTCCCGGCGGCGCGCTTCGCGGGCTACAACTGCGGTCTGTCCGGTGACTCCGCCGCCGGCGCGCTCAAACGCTTCGACTACGACATCGCCGCCCACCGGCCCACGGTGGCGACGGTCATGCTGGGCATGAACGACGTCAACCGTGGTCTGTACGGCACCGACAAGACCGGCGAGGCCGATCTCAAGAAGCAGCAGGGCTCGCTCGACTGGCATGCCCGCAACATGGACCAGCTGTTCGCCCGCCTGCAGGCGCTCAAGTGCCGCATCATCCTGCTCACCCCCTCGATCTACGACCAGACCGGCAACCAGAAGACCGACAACCTGTTCGGGGTGAACGACGCCCTCGGCCGCTGCGCCGTGCTGGGCCGCGAACTGGCGGCGAAATACCAGGGGACGGTGGTGGACTTCCACGGGCCCATGACCCGCATCAACGCCGAGGGCCAGGCCAGGGATCCCGCCTTCACCATCGTCGGCGGAGATCGCGTGCATCCCGGCGAGACCGGCCACCTGGTGATGGCCTTCCTGGTGCTCAAGGCGCAGGGGATGGGCCCGTGCGTGTCCGCCATCGCCATCGACGCCGGCAAGCTGGCGTCCAGCGAGCGTTGCACCGTCAGCGAATTCAAGGCGGGCGCCGACTCGCTGGCCTTCACCTGCCTGGAGCAGTCGCTGCCCTTCCCGGTGGCGGATGGGGCGCGCAAGGCCCTTGAGCTGGTGCCGCTGGTCGACGATCTCGACCGCCAGCTGCTGACGGTGCGTGGCCTGGCCCCCGGCAGCTACGAACTGCTGATCGACGGAATTCCGGTGCACGAAGCCGCCGCCGAGGCCTGGGCGCAGGGGGTCAACCTCGCGCTCAACCCCAAGACCCCGCAGTACCAGCAGGCGCTGGCGGTGAAGAAGCTCAACGACCACCGCCACACCCTGGTCAGCCAGCGCCTGCGCACCATCGCCGCGATCTGGCATTTCACCCTCAGCCAGGTGCCCGGACTGAAGGAAGACGACTTCGCCGGCGCCGAGAAGGTGCTGCAGGAGCGCCTGGAGAAGACCAAGGCCGCCAAGAACCAGTACGGTGCCTGGCAGATCGAGACCTACCTCCAGTACAAGCCCAAGCAGGCCGAGGTCGAGCGCGAGGTGGTCGAGACCACCGACGCGCTGTGGAAGGCGGCGGCGCCGCGCCCGCACCAGTGGCAGCTTCGGCGCAAGGGGTGACCTGGGCTCAGCCGCCCAGCGCCGCGCCCAGCGCGCGGTAGCGGCGGAAGCCCTCGCGGTAGGCCGTGGCGTGGGCGCGCTGCGGGCGCACGGTGCGCTCGACCTTGCTGGCCATGGCCTTCTGCGCCGCGCCCACGCTGGGGTGGATGCCGCCCGCCACCGCCCCGGCGATGGCCGCGCCCAGGGCGCAGCACTGGTCGCTGGCCACCACCGCGATTGCGCGTTCGAGCACGTCGGCGCACACCTGCATCACCAGGGTCGACTTGCGCGCGATGCCGCCCAGCGCGACCACGCGCTTCACCGGCACGCCCTGGTCCGCGAAGCGGTCGACGATGGCGCGCGCGCCGTAGGCGGTGGATTCCACCAGGGCGCGGTAGAGCGCCGGGGCGTCGTGGCCGAGGTGCAGGCCACTGATGGCGCCGCGCAGGCGCTGGTCGGCGTCGGGGGTGCGGCGGCCGTTGAACCAGTCGAGGGCCAGGCAGTCGCCGGCGGGCGGCAGCGCGAGCGCGGCGGCCTCGAGCCGCGGCAGCAGGGTGTCGGCGGCGGCGCGTCCGCGTGCGCCCAGGTCCGCCAACGGCCAGGACAGCAGCCGGCGGTACCAGGCGTAGACGTCGCCGAAGGCGCTCTGGCCGGCTTCGAGGCCGATCAGGCCGGGCACGATCGAGCCGTCGACCTGGCCGCAGATGCCGGCCACCGTGCCGGCAACGCTGCCGGCCGGGGCGGTGAGCATGTCGCAGGTCGAGGTGCCCATGACCTTGACCAGGGTGAAGGGGCCGACCCCGGCGCCGACCGCGCCGAGGTGGGCGTCGAAGGCGCCGGCCGCCACCGCGATGCCCGGGCGCAGCCCCAGGCGCCTGGCCCAGCCCTCGGTCAGGCCGCCGACGCGGTGGTCGCAGGTGGCGGTGGTGGCGGGCAGGGTGGCGCGCACCGCCGCCAGGCGCGGATGCAGCCGGGCCAGGAAGGCGGCCGGGGGCGGGCCGCCCCACGACGGATGCCACAGGGCCTTGTGCCCGGCGGCGCAGCGCGAGCGCACCAGGGTGTCGAGGGCGGTGGTGCCGCTCAGCTCGGCCGCCAGCCAGTCGCAGTGCTCGACCCACGAGGAGGCGGCGGCGGCGACCCGACGGTTGCCGCGGGTGACGTGCGCGGCCTTGGCCCAGAACCACTCCGAGGAGTAGATGCCGCCGACCCAGCGGGTGATGCCCTTCCAACGGCCCTTGGACGCGAGGGCGTTGATCTCCTCGGCCTCGGCCACCGCGGTGTGGTCCTTCCACAGCACGAACAGCGCGTCGGGATCGTCGCGGAAGCCGTCGGTGAGGCCGAGCGGGGTGCCGCTGGCGTCGACCGCCACCGGGGTCGAGCCGGTGGTGTCGACGCCGATCGCCGCGATCTGCGCGCGCGCGGCCGCTCCGGCGGCGCGCAGGGCGGCGCGCACCGCCGCGGTCATGGCCTCGAGGTGGTCGAGGGGATGCTGGCGGAAGCGCTGGCGGGCGGCGTCGCAGAATTCGCCGCGCGCCCAGCGCGGATAGGCGCAGACCCCGGTGCCGAGCTCGGCGCCGGAGCGGGTGTCGACCACCAGGGCGCGCACCGAGTCGCTGCCGAAATCGATGCCGAGGGAGCAGGGGGAGGGCTTGGCCATGGGGGTGGATGATGGGGTGGTTGGCCCTGCCAGACATCGGCCGGATTGCAGGGGGGATGGCTGATCTGTAGGGGGAGCATCGCCGGCGGGGGCGGGTGCGAGGCCTGCGCATGCGTAGACCATCGCGGTAGTTGACGACCCCCCGGGCGCCCTCTGGTTGACTGCTAACGTTGTCCATCCTCGCCCGTATAACCACTTCGGGTCATCCCAGGAGGCGGCATGAGCGAGGCGTCAGCGGTGGCGGGCGGGCGGGACGCGGAGCAGGTGGCCTGGCTGCAGGAGCGCTCCGCCGCCCTGCGTGCCGAGCTGGGCAAGGTCATCGTCGGGCAGGAGGACGTGGTCGAGCTGCTGCTGATCGGCATCCTCGCGCGCGGCCACTGCCTGCTCGAAGGCGTGCCCGGCCTGGCCAAGACCCTCACCATCAGCACCCTGGCGCGCTGCCTCGAGATGTCCTTCAAGCGCATCCAGTTCACCCCCGACCTGATGCCCTCGGACATCGTCGGCACCGAGGTGCTGCAGGAGGACCCCGAGACCCGCACCCGCGCCTTCCGCTTCATGCGCGGCCCGATCTTCGCCAACATCGTGCTTGCCGACGAGATCAACCGCACCCCGCCCAAGACCCAGGCCGCCCTGCTCGAGGCCATGCAGGAGCGCCGGGTCACCGCCGGCGGGGCCGAGCACCGCCTGGAACCGCCCTTCTTCGTGCTCGCCACCCAGAACCCGCTCGACCAGGAGGGCACCTACCCGCTGCCCGAGGCGCAGCTCGACCGCTTCCTGTTCAAGATCGCGGTCGGCTACCCCAGCGACGGCGAGGAGCTCGAGGTCATGCGCCGGGTCGCCAGCCCGCAGATGGGGGTGAACGAGAAGTCGCTGCGCCCGGTGATGGACCGCCAGCAGATCCAGGACCTGCAGGAGCTGGTGATGCGCGTGCCGGTGGCCGAGGGGGTGCTCGCCTATGCCAAGGACCTGGTGCGCTCGACCCGCCCCAAGGACCCGGCGGCGCCGGCCTTCATCCGCGAATGGATCACCTGGGGCGCCGGCCCGCGCGCCTCGATCAACCTCATCATCGCCGCCAAGGCGCGCGCGGTGCTGCGCGGCGAATGCGCCGCCAGCTGGGAGGACGTGGCGGCGGTGGCGCCGGCGGTGCTGCGCCACCGCATCGCCTGCTCCTATGCCGCCGCGGCCGAGGACATCACCACCGACACGGTGGTGAAGCGCCTGCTCGACACCGTCAAGCCCGCCTAAGAGCCTGTGAAGAACCCCCTCGGTCGGATACGGTCGGTCTCGTCGGCGTCCGCGGCGTCGGACTCCGTTCACGATACCTCCAGTATCGCTCACTTCGTCCTCCTTGCGGCCACCCGACGATCCCGACCGTCTCCTCGGTCGGGGTTTCTTCACAGACTCTGAGCGGAACCGTTCCGATGGGCGCCTACGATCCGGCCGTGTTCGCGGCGATCGACAGCCTCGACCTGCGTGCGCGCTGGGTGGTCGAGGGCTACATGGCGGGCATGCACCGCAGCCCGTTCAAGGGCGCCAGCGTCGAGTTCGCCCAGCACCGCGGCTACGTGCCCGGCGACGACCCGCGCCACCTCGACTGGAAGGTGCTGGGGCGCTCCGACCGCCTGGTGCTCAAACGCTACGAGGCCGAGACCGATCTCGGCTGCACCCTGTGCGTGGACGGCTCTGCCTCGATGGCCTACCGAGGCGCCCGCGCCGGGGTCGACAAGTACCGCTATGCCGCCGTGCTGGCCGCCTGCCTGGCCTGGCTGGTGGGCGAGCAGCGCGATCGCGCCGGGCTGGTGCTGTTCAACCAGCAGGCGGTGGTCGACCATCCCCCCGCGCTCCAGGGCCAGCTCACCCGCATCTGCCGTGCGCTGGAGGCCCACCAGCCGGCGCTCGGCACCGATGCCGCCAAGGGTCTCGAACGCCTGCATGCCCCCGCCACCCGGCGCGGGCTGGTGGTGCTGATCAGCGACCTGCTCGACGAGCCGGCGGCGATCGCCGCCTGCATCGACCGCCTGCGCCACCACGGCCATGACCTGGCGCTGGTGTGGGTGCTGGACCCCGACGAGCGCGACCTGCGGGTCGAGGCGGTGAGCCGCTTCCAGGGGCTCGAAGGCGAGGGCGAGCTGACCGCCGAGCCGCGCGCCCTGCGCAGCGCCTACGCCGCCGAGGTCGAGCGCCACCGGCTCGAGATGGCGACCATCTGCCGCCGGCGCAAGCTCGCCTTCGTCGAATGCGCCACCGACGAGGCGCCGCACCTGCCGCTCAACCGGCTGCTGCTGGCGTTGCATGAGGAACGGCGGTGACGGACGAAAGGAGGAAGGGGCTGGAGGAAAGTAGGAAGGCAGAAGGAGGAAGGAGGAAGGGTTGAGCCGCGGCTGACCATTCCTGGTACACCGGCGGGCCTCGCCGCGGCGGTACGTTTCCGCGTTGCCAAGAGCGCAGCCGCGCGGCATCCCTTCCTCCTTCTGACTTCCTCCTTCCTCCTTTCCCATTATCCCTTCCCCCCATGTCCAACGCTCCCTTCGCGGTCATCATGGCCGGCGGTTCCGGTACCCGTTTCTGGCCCGTCTCCCGCTCCGCCACCCCCAAGCAGCTGGTGCGCATCGTCGGCGATGCGACCATGATCCAGGCCACGGTGGCGCGCCTGCAGCCGCTCATCCCGCCGGAGCGGGTGCTGATCGTCACCACCGCCGCCCTGGCGGCCGAGACCCGCCGCCAGCTGCCGATGCTCAAGCCCGAGCACGTCATCGCCGAGCCGGTCGGGCGCGACACCGCCGCCTGCGTGGCCCTGGCCGCGCTGGTGGTGCAGCGCCTGAGCCCGGGCGCGACCATGATCATGCTGCCCGCCGATGCGGTCATCACCCCCGCCGACGCCTTCCAGCGCGCCCTGGCGGTGGGCGCCGACGAGGCAGCCAAGGGCGGCATCGTCACCTTCGGCATCCCCCCGCGCTTCGCCGCCACCGGCTACGGCTACATCCAGGTCGCCGGCCAGCTGCGCAGCGAGTCCGGCGGCGAGATCACCGTCAGCCGGGTCGAGCGTTTCGTCGAGAAGCCCGATGCCAAGCGCGCGGCCGAGTACGTCGCCGCCGGCTGCTACCGCTGGAACGCCGGCATCTTCGCCTGGCGCGCCGACGTGGTGCTGGCCGAGCTGGAACGCCACTGCCAGTGGCTGACCGACGCCCTCGCCCCGGTCGGGGTGGCGTGGGGCACGCCGCGCTTCGCCCAGGTGCTCGACGATGTCTACCAGCCGCTCCAGCGCATCAGCATCGATTATGCCCTGATCGAGAAGGCCAAGGACATCCGTGTGGTCACCGGCGGCTTCGCCTGGGACGACGTGGGCAGCTGGGACGCGCTCTACGACCACCTGCCGCGCGACCCCCAGGGCGTGGCCGCGCGCGGCGAGGTGGTGGCGCTCGAATGCCGCGACAGCCTGCTGGTGGCCGAGAGCGGCCAGACCGTGACCGCGGTCGGTCTCACCGGCATCACCGTGGTCGCCACCCGCGACGCCGTGCTGGTGCTGCCCAAGGGCAAGGGCCAGATGGTGAAGAACGTGGTCGACAAGCTCAAGGAGAGCGGGCGGTCCGGGCTGATCTGACGGCGGTGGTCTGGGCGACCGGTCTTCCCTGGGAGCGCCGGGCTCCAGCCCGGCAATTCGAGTGGGAAAACTGCCGGGCTGGAGCCCGGCGCTCCCAGGGAAAACATCCCTGGATTGTCAGCGATCCCGGTGGGCGAACCGCTGCTGACTCACCGCACCGCCGAGGCCACCGCGCGTTCGCGTTCGAGGTCGCCGGTGGGGATCTGCACCGTCTCCAGCAGCTTGGCGATGATCGCCTCGCGGCCCATGCCCTGGGCCTCGGCCTCGTAGCCGGGCTGCAGGCGGTGGCGCAGCACCGGGGCCGCCACCGCGCGCACGTCGTCGAGCCCGACGTAGGCGCGGCCGTGCAGGGTGGCGCGCGCCTTGGCGGCGAGGATCAGCGACTGCCCGGCACGCGGGCCGGCGCCCCAGCGCAGCAGGGGGGCGATGGTGGCGTGGCCGCCCAGCGCCACCGGGCGGGTGGCGCGCACCAGCGCCAGGCAGTAGCGCGCCACGCCGTCGGCCACCGGGGTGTCGCGCACCAGGCGCTGGAGCGCGAGC
>JAKLKR010000229.1 GCA_023150565.1 Planctomycetota bacterium | reverse complement strand
GGGGCCGGGGCCGCCGGCTGCGGCCGGGCCGGGGCGGCGGCGGGCGCGGCGGCCAGCTCGACCGGGGCGTCCTGCGCCGCCCGGTCGCGCAGCCTGGCGAGATCCGTGCGCACCTGGTCGAGCGCGGCGCGGTCCTTGGCATAGCGCACCAGGTTGCGCCGCTGCAGCGCCCAGCGCTGGAATTCGCCGTCGTTCTCCAGCACCAGGAACGAGGTGTATTCGCTCACGATGGAATAGCCCTCGCCCAGGCGCACGATCTCGGGGATCACCGCCGAGCGGTCGCCGCCCTGGCGGTCGGCCTCGCGCTGCAGGCCCTGGATGCGGTGCCAGGCCCACATGCGCTCGACCGCCGGCTGGCTGCCCTGGGCCGGGAACTCGACCGGCGACACGGCGCGGATCTCGCGCCCGAGGATGGTGCCGTCGAGCGCGACCTTGGCGCTGCCGCTGCCCTTGTAGCGGCCGTAGACGCGCAGCGGGGTGCCGTGATAGAGGTCGGGCAGGCGCTGCGGCTCGAGGTCGTAGACCTGGACCCCCTCGATCGCCAGCCTGAGGTCGCGCGCCGCCGGCTTCTCGAGCTTGCGCTTGAAGGCCTGCGCCTGGCGCGCGAAATCGTCGCCCTGCGAGATGAACGCCGCCAGGCCGCCGCTGTCGCCGGCGAGCTGGTCGAGCAGCGGGCGGTTGACGTCGTTGCCGATGCCGATGCAGAACACCCGCGAATTGCGCGGACGCTCGCCGATCAGCCTGGTCAGCTCGGCGCGCTCGCGCTGCTCGGTGAGCCCGTCGGACAGGATGATGACGTTGAGCATGCGGTCGGCCTGGGCGTAGCCGTAGGCCAGGCGCATGGCCGGGGCGAGCACGGTGCCGCCGCGCGCCTCCTGGCGCTCGAGGAAGGCGCGCGCCTGCTCCAGCGCCTTGCCGTCGGCAGCGGTGAGCTTGCCGAACAGGCGCCTGGCCTCGCTGTTGAACACGATCAGCTCGCAGCGGTCCTCGGGGCCGAGGGCGTCGATGAAGGCCGCCAGCGAGCGCTTCGAGGTCGCCAGCTTGCGGTCGTCGACCATCGAGCCGCTGACATCGAGCAGGAAGACATGGTCCTGCGGCGGGTTGCTGGCGGCGGCATCGGCGCCGGCGGTGACGGTGAGCAGGAAGTGGCCGTCGCCCGCCCCGTCCTTAGCCGCCACCAGGTCGACGCCGGTGCGCGCGCGCTCGGTGCGGTAGGCGATCACCACGTCGCGGCCGAGGTCGCCGTCGCGCACCTCCAGGCTGCCCTCGCGCACCCCGGGGTCGGGCTTGGTGAACACCACCTGCTCGCCATGGCTGGGGCAGGCGATCTCGCTGATCGGGATGGCGCTGCGCGCGGCGAAGGTAAAGCCGAGCGCGCCGGCGGTGCGGTTGCCGGCCTGGGCGCGCCCGTCGGCCATCGCCAGGGGATAGACGTAGGTGGCCCAGTCGTGGTCGATGTCGAGCTCCTGCTGATAGACCATCTCGACCCGCTGCTCGGCGCGCGCGGCGATGGGGAAGATGCGCAGCTCGAAGGTCTTGTGGTCGGTCTGCTCGAGCAGGCCGGGGTCCTTCCTGGTCTGCTTGTAGCTCTCGTAGATCTGCCGGGCGCGCTGCTTCTCGACCACCTCGCCGACCATCTCCTTGCCGCCGATCCACATCGAGAAGTTCGACACCGAGGCGGCCTTGGGCACCGGGAAGGTCCACAGCGCCTCGATGGTGCGGTCCTCGCGGTTGCGGAACACCTGGGTGACGCGGGTGGTGGCGATCCCGTTGTCGACCGTGACCTCGACGCGGTGGTCGGTGATGTCGAGCATCCCGCCCAGGCCGCCGTCGGCGACCACCGCCGCGGCGGCATGCAGGTCGGCGGCCAGGAAGCCGGCGCAGAGGACGGGGACGAGACGGATGAGGCTGCTCATGGGAAGGCTCCTGCCCCCGCCTTGTCGCAGGCGTGCCGGCCGTCCGGTCTTGCTGGGACAACCACTTGCGATTATCCGCCGATCCCAGCAATACATTGGCTGTATGGTCATGGGGCATCCTATGTACCATGCACCCATGACCTGGAGCCCTGCCGAACGCGCCGCCGCCGCCGACCTGACCGCGCTCACCTACGTCAACCCGTTCACCCCCGAGCGCCTGCAGCTGGAGCATCGCCTGCTCGGCCTGCCGCCGCCGCCGGCCGGCCAGGGCTGGCACCTGCAGGGGCATGGCGGCGGCGCCCACCTGGCCGCCCTGGCCGCGCGCGCCGAGGCCCTGCTCGCCGCCGCGCCCGCCGGCGGCGATCCCGGACTGCACGAAGGCATCGCCATCTACGTGCTCTACGAGCGCTTCCGCGCCCGCATCGACCCCCTGCTCGGCGCCGGCGCCGAGGCGCCGATCCCGTGGTGGGACGACTTCGCCGCCCAGGCCGGCGAGCTGCTGCCGCAGCCGCTGGCGCAGGCCGGCTGCGCCCACCTGCTCGCCTGCCTGATCCAGATCCGGCGCTGCTTCGCCGCCATCCACGCCCAGCTGGTGGGGGCCTCGGCGCCGATGGTGGCGCTGCGCGCCGCCTGCTGGGGCTCGGTGTTCGGCGCCGACCTGCGCCGCTACCGCGCCTGCCTGTGGGAGCGCATGCGCGACTTCCCCACCCTGGTCACCGGCCCCTCGGGCAGCGGCAAGGAGCTGGTGGCGCAGGCGGTGGGCGCCTCGGCCTACATCGCGGTCGACCCCCGCCGCGGCCGCCTGGCGGGCGGCGCCGGCCAGGCCTTCCTGCCGCTGGCGATCAGCGCCCTGTCGCCCGCCCTGGTCGAGGCCGAGCTGTTCGGCCACCGCCGCGGCGCCTTCACCGGCGCGGTCGAGGAGCGCGCCGGCTGGCTGGAGGTGTGCCCGGCGCACGGCTGCGTGTTCCTCGACGAGCTGGGCGAGATCGACCCGGCGGTGCAGGTGAAGCTGCTGCGGGTGCTGCAGACGCGGCGGTTCTCCCGCGTCGGCGAGCACGCCGAACGCAGCTTCCGCGGCCGCCTGGTGGCGGCGACCAACCGCGACCTGGCGGCCGAGATCGCCGCCGGGCGCTTCCGCGCCGACGTCTACTACCGCCTGTGCGCCGACCACATCCGCACCCCCGCCCTGCGCGAGCTGCTGGCCGCCGACCCCGGCGAGCTCGACCGCCTGTGCCAGGCGGCGGCCGGGCGCATCGTCGGCAGCGCGCTGGCGGCCGAGGTGGCGGGCGAATCGGCGGCCTGGATCCGCCGCGAGCTGGGCGACGCCTACCCCTGGCCGGGCAACGTGCGCGAGCTTGAGCAGTGCATGCGCAGCCTGCTGCTGCGCGGCGCCTACCGCCCGCAGGCGGCGGCGGCGGCCGGGGCCGACCTCGCCGAGGCGGTGCGCGCCGGCAGCCTGGGCGCCGAGGAGCTGCTCGACCGCTACTGCGCCCAGGTCGCCGCCGGCGGTGGCGGCTGGCGCGAGGCGGCGCGGCGCCTGGGCATGGACTGGCGCACGGTGCGCAGCCGGGCGCTGCGCCGGGGCGGGCTCAGAAGTTGATCGCCGACATCCCGAAGTGGATCTGGGTGCCGGATTCGTGCGACTCGCGTTTGCCCAGCAGCCAGGCGAAGTCGAGGCTGATCGGCATCGCCTGCGGCAGGCGGATGCCGAGGCCGACCGCGGTGCGCATGTGGGTGGGCGAGATGCTCTTGCCCTCTCCCCAGACGTTGCCGTAGTCGACGAAGCCGACCACGCGCAGGCCCTCGTTGATCTGCTGCACCGGATAGGAGAGCTCGCCGGTGAACAGCACGTCGAGGGTGCCGCCGGTGTAGCTGAAGTAGTTCCAGCGGTTGTAGGCGGTGGGCGACAGCCGGTACTGCTCGAAGCCGCGGTGCGCCGGCGCCGAGCCGCCGCCGCGGTAGCGGGCATAGAAGGGCACGTCGAAGCTGTCGTCGATCGCCCATTCCTGGCGGTAGCGCCCGGCGAGCTTGAGGAAGGTCACGCCGCCCTCCTCGGTCTGATGCAGCGGCACGAAGCCGATCGCCTTGCCGTTCACCTCCAGCCAGTCCGAGCTGCCGCTCAGCGGCGCGCCGTTGAAGTTCTCGCCGGTGGTCAGGACATAGCCCGAGGTGGGGGTCTGGCGGTCGTTCACCCGGTCGTAGGTCTGCGCCAGCCCGAGGGTGTTCCAGTAGAAGTTGCCGGTCACGGCGTCGTCGGGGGCGTTGTAGCTGACGTCCTTGACCTTGAGGTTGGTGTAGCCGTAGCTGGCCTGCAGCAGCAGGTCGTCGCGCAGGAAGTAGCGCCCCACGGTGGCGGTGCCGCCGGTGCGGATCTCGCGCCATTCCAGCGCGGTGCTGTCGGAGCGGAAGCCGGACAGCCCGAGGCTGTGCGGGCCGTCGAAGATGTGCGGGTCGCTCCAGGAGGCCGACACCGAGGTGCGGTCCTCGCCGGCGAAGAGCTGGAACGACAGGCTCTGGTTGGCGCCGCGGTAGGCCTCGCCCGAGAGCACCTTGAGGATGTCGAAGTTGCTCTCGGTGTAGCCGAGCGAGCCGAACACCCCGCTCGCGGTCGAATAGCCGAGCTGGAAGTTGAGCGAGCCGGTCGAGCGCTCGTCGACCTGGACCTCGAGGTCGACCTCGTCGGGACGGTCCTCGGGGAAGCTCTTCTCGATGCGCAGCGGCCGCGGCGGGGTGCGCGGGCCGTTGAACACCCCGGTGCGCTCGACCTGGCGCAGCGACTCGTCGGACTCGTCGTCGCTCCAGCGGTCGCCGGGGTTGAGGTACAGCGCGCGCCGCACCACCGAGTCGCGGGTGACGCGGTTGCCGTGCACCTCGACGCGGCCGATGCGGTACTTGCGCCCCTCCTCGACGTGCAGGGTGAGGTCGACGATGTGCTTGGCGGTGTCGACGCGGCGGTCGACGCGCACCTCGCAGCGGGCGTAGCCCTGGTTCGACACCACCCGGCGCGAGCGCTCGATCGCGCCCAGGCCGTCGTCGCCGCGGCGCGCGGCGCGGCCGCCGTCGCCGTAGAGGTCGGTGCGCTTGAACCAGTCGCCCTCGGCCATGCGGAAGGCCTCGCGCAGGTCGGCGCTGGAGGCCACCGTGTTGCCGACGAACTGCACCTTGCCCAGGCGGTAGCGGCTGCCCGCCTCGATGGTGTAGATCAGCACCACGCGGTCGTTGAACTCGCCGTCCGGGACCAGCTCGGGGCCGTGGCGGCGGCGCTCGTCGGTGGGCCGCACCAGGTCGGTCATCTCGCGGCGGGTGCGGATGAGCCTGGCGTCGAGCCAGCCGAGGTCCTGCAGGGTGCGCACCACCGAGCCCTCGTCGAGCGGCACCAGTTCCGGCTGGTAGGGCTTGCCGGCGGCGTTGAGCAGGCCCTGGGGGTTGAGGATGCCGGGGTCGAAGATGCGCAGCGACAGCTCGGCGGGCAGGCCCTCGACCTCGACCCGGCCGACCTCGACGTCGCGCCCGCGGTCGACCCGGAACACCACCGTCACCGCGCCGTCCTTCTCGCGCTGCTCGACCTCGACGCGGGCGTGGCGGCGGCCGTCCTCGTAGAGCTTGCGCAGCACCGCGCGGCGGTCGTTCTCCATCAGCATGGGGTTGAGCCAGGAGCCGGTCTTGGTCTCGATGACCTTCTCGAGCGAATCCTTGTCGAAGTAGCCCAGGGTGCCCCATTCCCAGTCGCCCTGGCCCTCCCAGCGCTCGAGGCGGCCGCCCTGGCGGGCCAGGCGCTCGTAGGTCTCCCAGCGGATGTCCGCCACGTAGGGCAGCTCCTTGAAGCGGTAGACCACCTTGACCGTGCGGCCGTCGTCGCCGTAGACCAGCTCGCTGCGCGTGCTGGTGAACGGCCCCATGCGTTCGATGGCCTTGACGTCGTCGGCCACCGCCTGCTGGAGCGCGGACTGGGTGAAGGTCTTGCCCGCGCGCGCCTCGATCACGAAGCGCACCCGGTCGGGATGGACCGCGCGGTTGCCCTCCAGCACCACGTCGGCGATCTCGAGGCGGGGTTCGGCGGCGAACCCGGCCACGGCGAGCGCGGCGACGGCGATGACGGATGCGGTACGGCCCACGCGGACTCCGGAGGTGGAGGCGCGGGAGTCTAGGGTGGCGTCCCTGCCTCCAAGCGCCGATTGGCGCGCGCTGCCGCCGCGCATCCTCTCCGGGCATGTACGACTTCCTGCGTGGCATCCCCGCCAGCCTCGACACCGGCGGCCGCCTGGCCCTCGACGTGGGCGGGGTGGGCTATTCCCTGCGGGTCAGCGACCACACCCGCCGCCACATCCCGCTCGACGGGCGCCAGGTGACGGTGTCGGTGCGCCTGGTGGTACGCGAGGACGACCTCATCCTCTACGGCTTCCACGATCCCGCCGAGCGCGCCTGCTTCGACCTGCTCACCTCGGTGCAGCAGGTCGGCCCGGCGGTGGCGATGGCGGTGCTCTCGGCCCTGGGGGTCGAGGAGCTGCGCCGCGCCCTCGCCACCCGCGACGTGGCCGCCCTCAAGCGCGTGAAGGGGGTTGGCGCCAAGACCGCCGAGCGCCTGGTGCTGGAGCTGGCCGACAAGATCGAGGGCAACCCCGCCCCCGCCGGCCCGGCGGCGGCCAACGCCCCCGCCGGCGCCCAGGCGGTCGAGGAGGCGCAGCGCGCGCTCATCGTGCTCGGCTTCGGCGCCAAGGAGGCCGCCGACGCCCTCGCCAAGAGCGCCCGCCCGGGCATGGCGGCCGAGGAGCTGCTGCGCGCCGCCCTCGCCGCCCTGCGCTGAACGGCGGCCCGGGCTACCGCCGGGCGGCGGCGTACTCGCCCACCCGCCGCCACTGCACCGCGGTGCGCGCGGCGAGATCGGTCATGGTCACCTGCTGGAAGCCGATCAGGTTGGGGCGGATGGTGTCGTGCAGGGCCGTCGCCAGGTCCTGGCGGAAGGCACGGCGGCCGGCGGCGGCGCCGACGATCGAGCCCACGGTGGCGCCGTTGCAGTCGGTGTCGAGCGCGCCCATCACCGCGATCGCCTGGGTGTCGCGGGTGTCCATGCGCCCGTAGAACAGCGCCATCACGCAGATCAGCGCGTTGTTGATGGTGTGCACCACGTGCATGTCGGGGAAGGCGGCCTCGATCCGCTCCATGCAGGATTCCCAGTCCTTGCTCGCCGGGATCCACTCGTCGACCAGCCGGCGCACCGCCTGGGCCAGGCGGCAGTCGCGCGGGATCTCGCCCAGGCCGATCGCCACCAGCCGGCGCGGATCGTGCTCGACGAAGGCGGCGGCCTGCATCGCGGCGCAGAACATCTCGCCGTAGATGCCGTTGCGCACGTGCGTCCAGCTGGCGTCGCGCCAGGCGAACTCGGCCGCCAGCTCGGGCCGGCCGGCGCAGCAGAAGGCCCAGCCGTCGCTGCGGATCTGCGCCCCGATCCATTCCCGGTAGGGGTTGCGCCAGGTGCGGGTGAACGCCGGGGTGGCGGCACCGGAGCCGCGCTGGCGGCCGCCGCGGTTCCAGAAGTTGAGGATGGCCTGGGTCTCGGCGGTGCAGATCGCCGCGAAGGGGATGCGCTCGGTCCAGAAGGCGGCGACATCCGACCAGGCGAAGTCGGGTCCGTGCTTCTCGATAACCCCCAGCCCGACCAGGCTGTAGTGGATGTCGTCGTCCGGCTCCATGTAGGCGATGTTCTCGCGCAGCGAGGCCTCGCACCAGATCTTCAGCCCGTCACCGGCATCGCGCCCGCTGAAGTAGTCGGTCAGCGGCCAGTCGCCGCGGTTCTGCAGGTAGCGTTTGATGTCGATGCGCCCGCACAGCTTGCCGTCGCGACGGCCCATGCCCATGCCCTCGACCGGCTTGCCCAGGGCGCAGCCGGTGGCGCGCCCGGTCCAGGCGCCGTGCAGGCGGTCGAGCAGCTCGGCCTCGCCCGGCTTCCAGCCCAGGTCGCGCACGCCCTCCGGGCGCAGGGCGCGGATGGCGGCGAGGTCGTCGGGTTCGCGCGCGGCCAGCGCCGCATCCCCGGGCAGGGCCATGAGCGCGTCGTAGATGGGATCGACGCGGGCGTAGTTCCAGCGGTCGTGCTCGGGATGCAGCTCGGCGAAGGCCTGGCGCAGGGCGGCGGGGATGGCGCAGCCCTCGTCGGCGCGCTGCACGAATTCCTCTTTGAGCAGTTCGTAGGGGTTGGTCCAGCCGGCCATGGGAAGGCTCCTTGATGGGCCTCATGCTCGCCGGCGGGGGCCGTAGCGCCGCCGGCAGGACGTCCGCCGTGATCGACATTTCGTCCGATAAGGCTAGGCTCGGGCATGGCTGCCGACCCCGGCATCTGGTGCCCGCACATCCACCTGGCCGACGACACGCGCCGGCCGCGACCGTGGCGCACCGGCCTGCGCGTCGCCACCCACTGGATCGCGGTGGTCTCGCTGGAGGGCGCCGAACGCATCACGGTCGATGGGCGTACCTACGATATCCCGTCCGGGTGCGGCTACCTGATCCAGCCGGGATCGGCGGCCGACCTGGGTTCGCCGGGCGGCAGCCGGCCGCTGTGGGTGCATTTCGACCTCGCCTACGACCCTCTGCGCGCCCAGCACCCGCAGGTGCACGGCTACGCCCCGCTGCCGGGCCCGCGCGCGGCCTGGATGCAGCCGCGCGCCCCCGCCCTGCTCGGCCGCGACCTGCCGGTGGCGGTGCCGGCGGCGGCGCTGACGCGCTTCCGCGCCGGGGTGCAGGCGGCGGTGGGGCTGTGGCGCGCCGGCGACGGC
>JAKLKR010000228.1 GCA_023150565.1 Planctomycetota bacterium | reverse complement strand
ACAGCGGTGCACCCTTGGCCAGGCTGGTGCTGAAGCCGGCGGTGAGGAAGCGCTTGTCCTCCTCCAGGCTGTCGCGCGGATCGCCGAAGGCGTAGACCGGCAGGGCGTCGCCCACCCCCTGGCCGAGCAGCTGCAGCCCCAGGCGGGGGGTGATGATGTGCTTCCAGCCGTCGCCGAAGCTCTCGGCCAGGCGCACGCTCACCCCGCCGTCAGCCACCCCCTGGCGGCGGTTCTGCCATTGCGGCTGCTCGACGCCGGCGATCACGCCATCGCCGTAGGTCAGGCCCTTGAGTCCGGCCTGGGCATCGGCGCCGAAGCCGCCCCACCACTTGGTGGCGAGGATGGTCGACTGCCAGTTGATGCGGTTGGCGCTGGTGTCGGTGTTCTGGCGGTGGAGGTCCTCCTCCCACACCTGGCCGGCGAGGTGCACCGGCCCGAGCAGCTGCACCGGCGGCACCACCGCCTGCACCGAATGCCAGCGCTCGGTCATGTCGATGGCGTCGTTGGGCCGGCGCACGGTGTCGACCACCAGGGTGCCGGGGCCGACGCCATAGGCGGCGGTGCCGCCGCGTTGGGGCGGCGGGCGGCGCTCCAGACGTTCGGGGAAGTAGTCCGACATCCAGCGCAGGCCGGTGGTGTCGGCCGGCCAGCCGGCCACCGTGGGATCGGGGTCGGGCAGGGCGGTGAACCGCCCGTAGGCGGCGCCGGCGCCCGGGCCGAACAGCAGCGGCAGGCGGTGCTCGGCATCGACGAAGTCGGCCTGGCGCACCTCCAGCTCCTGCTTGTTGCCGGGGCCGCCGCGCACGTGCTCGGCCGGCTGGCGATAGGCCCACACGTCGCCGGTGCCCCAGCGGTCGTTGCTCCAGGCCAGACGGGCGCCGGCGCCACCGCCTGCGATGGAATGCAGGTCGCCGCGCGCCTCGACGCTGGTCTTCCAGCCGGCGAAGGCGGGCAGGTCGGTACCGACCCAGTAGCGGATGAAGTAGCCCAGCCGCCGCGATTCCCCGAAGCGCACCTGCGACCAGGGGTAGTCGCGGCTGAAGTCGCGGTACATCCACGGCAGCCACATGACCGGGACGTGCACCAGGGTGACGGCGGGCGAGAGCAGTTCGATGCCGTCCACCGCCTCGGCGGCGGCCTGCTGGGTGACCACGGCGGCGGGGGCACCCTTGCCGCGCTCGCTGCCCTTGGCGGTGCGCCGGACCTCGTCCCAGCCCTCGGCCAGGGTGATGGTCATGCGTGGCATCCAGAAGCCGATGATGCCGCCGTGGCCGAAGCCGGCGGTGACATGGTGCAGCACCAGGGTGCGTTCGCGCCACTCGATGTGCTCGGCGCGCACCACCATGCGCCGGTCCTTGCTCTGGATGACCGCCTCGACCTCCCAGGCGTCGCCGCTGTGCTGGCGCGGCCGCGCCCCCAGGCGGGCGGCGGAGATGCGCACCCCCGGCATGCGGTAGACCACGTTGCCGCTCGCCCACACGGCATCGGCGGCGAGATCGTAGCGGATGGAGTCCGCCAGCAGCATGTGCCCGTCGAGCCGGGCCACCGCCCCGCCCACCGCCACCATGCCGTCGGGACCCAGGCGCGCGCCCGGGCTTTCGATGCGGAAACCGCGCTCCCCGCCCTCCGCGCCGGCAAGCGCGGTGGCGACGACGGTCAGCAGGGCCGGGACGAGGAAGGGGACGGTCCGGCGCGCCATCTCAGCCCTGGGGCAGACCGTCCAGGTCCTCGGGCTTGAGGTCGCCGCGCAGTTCGCGCGCCTTGAGCTCGCGCGCCTGCGGTCGGGCGAGGGGGCCGATGCGGCGGCCGAGCACGGTGACGAAGAAGGTCGCCTCGCCGGCCGGGATCTTGGTGGTGGGCGGCTGGGTGGCGGCCGCCGCCGGAGCCGGTGCCGCCGGCGCCGCCGCGGGCGCGGCCGGAGGCAGGGCGCGGTTGGCCAGCGGGGTGGGGTCGGAGGCCATCGCCTCGGGCGGGATCTCGCCCGACTTGCGTTCCACCGCGGCGGCGGCGGTGGCGGCCGACGATTCCTCGTCGGGCATCAGCTCGGCCGGGGTGCGGTGGCGCTTGGGCGGTTCGCTGACGGTGGCCACGGTGGGGGTGGCGTCGGGGTCGTCCTGGTCGTCGGCCAGGCGTGCCACCAGCAGGGTGGTCTGGCCCAGCTCGATGCGCGATCCCGGATGCACTGCGGTCGCCCCCAGCACCTCCTCGCCGTCCAGGCGGCAGCCGTTGGTGCTGCCCAGGTCGAGGAAGCGCCAGGCGCCGTCCATCCATTCCAGGGCGGAATGCTTGCGGCTGAGCTTGAGGTCCAGGATGCGCACCTCGCACGTCGAGCCGCGGCCGATGTGGTAGCGGCGGCCGGGCTTGAGGTGGTAGGTGTCCACCTCGCCGTCGCCCCGTTCGTGCTGCAGGTACAGGATCATGGGGCGGAGGTTGGGCGGAGGCCCCCCCAGGGCAAGCGCCGGGGGCCCGCCGGGGGGTGGGTGGCTGTCCCGCGTCCATCCCGCCTGCCGCGCCTGGACTGGCGGCTGGGCGCGGCCATCCTGGGGACGGAGAACGGCATGACCCAGCCCCTGAGCGATTCAGCCATCGCCCTGCTGATGGCCGTCGCCGGCCGCAAGGGCTGGTCGACCTGGGAGCAGCTGGTGATCGCCCTCGGCGGCAAGCTGCGCAACGCCCCCCGCACCATGACCGAGGACATGGCCCGGCTGGTCAAGGACGCGAGCGTGCAGGTGTGCAGCAGCATGACCCCGGCCGAGCTCGAGGCCGAGCTGCAGCAGGCCATCGGCGGCCTGCGCAAGGCGCAGGCCGCCGGCAGCGAGTTCACCTGGCGTTCGCGCCAGACCATGCTCTACGCCCTCACCCCCGCTGGCGCCGACATGGTCAACCTGCTGCGCGAGACCCTGCGCGACCGCCGCTGAGCCTGTTCCGGCCGATGACCTTCACCATCCGCGCCCACAACCGCCTGGAGGCGTTGGCCGACGCCTGCCTCGACGGCATGGCGGCGGCCCCGCTGGCGCCCTTCGTCGATGAACCGCTGCTGGTGCAGTCGCGCCTGATGGGCGCCTGGTTCGAGGAGCGCATGGCGGTGCGCCTGGGGGTGGCGGGTTCGCTGGCGGTGCTGACCCCGCGCGCGCTGCTGGCCCGGCTCGCCGGCGAACGGGCGGCCGACGACCCCTTCGACCGCGCCGCCCTGCGCTGGCGCCTGGATGCCCTGCTCGACCGCCATGCCGGCGATCCCCTGTTCGCCGCCCCCGCCGGCTGGCTTGCGGCGGCCGAGCCGCGCGCGCGCCTGCAGCTGCTCGACCGCCTGGCGGACGTGTTCGACACCTACCAGCTGCTGCGTCCCGACTGGCTGGCGGGGTGGGAATCCGGCCGCCTGGCCGGCGACCAGGCGCATGAGCCCTGGCAGGCGGCGCTGTGGCGCGACCTGGTGGCGGAGGGGGGCGAGCACGCCGGGCGGCGCCTGCGCCGGCTGCTCGACGGCCTGGCCGCCGGCCACGCCCTGCCGGCGCTGCCGCCGCGCCTCACCGCCTTCGCGGTGTCCGGCCTGCCGCCGCTGCTGGTCGAATTGCTCGCCGCCCTTGGCGCCCATCTGCCGGTGACGCTGTGGGTGCTGGAGCCCACCCCGCTGTTCTGGGGCGACATCCGCTCGCGCCGCGAGGCGCTGCGCATCCGCCGGCACGCCGCCCCTCGGGCGGGGGTGGAACCGGACCAGCACCTCGACGAGGGCCATCCCCTGCTCGCCTCCTGCGGGCGGCCGGCACGGGCGTGGTTCAACCTGCTGCAGGAGCATACCGGCGGCGGCCAGGCCTGGTCCGACGACGATCCTCCTTTCTCGCTCGATGACGCCGAGGCCGACCTCGGAGTGCTGGCGCGGCTGCAGAGCGACATCGCCACCCTCACTGTGCGCCATGAGCCAGGCGGCGAGGACGGCCGCCTGCCGCCGCCGCCGGTGCCGTCCCCGGCCCTGCCGCGCGCTGCCACGGTCGACCGTTCGCTGACCATCCACCGTTGCCACGGGCCGATGCGCGAGGTCGAGGTGGCGCGCGACCAGGTGGCGCTGGCCTTCCGCGAGCTGCCCGGCCTGCGCCCTGAGGACGTGGCGGTGCTCACCCCCGACCTCGACACCTACGCCCCGCTGGTCGAGGCGGTGTTCGCCCGCCGCGACGGCTTCGCGCCCCTGGCGGTGCGCCTGCCCGACCGTCCCCCCGGCGCCGCCGATCCGCTCTGCCGCGCCCTGCTCGACCTGCTCGCGCTGGTGCCGTCGCGCTGCGAGCGCTCGCGCGTGCTCGCCCTGCTGCGCCTGCCGCCGGTGGCGGCGGCGCTGGAACTGGCGGAGGGCGACGGCGAGCGCATCGCCGCCTGGAGCGACCGCGCCGGCATCCGCTTCGGCCGCGATGCCGGCCACCGGGTATCTCTCGGCCTGCCGGCGGCGGCTGACGGCACTTGGCGCCAGGGCCTCGACCGCCTGCTCGCCGGCTGGCTGGCGGGCGATGACGGCGAGGCCCTGGCCGCCGCCGACGGGCCGCTGCACCCCGCCGACCCCGCCGGCGACGGAGCCCTGCTCGGCCGCTTCGCCGCCTGGGCCGAGGCGCTGCTCGCCACCTGTGCGGCCTGGAGCCGGCCCGCCGGCCCGGCGGAATGGTCCCGGCGCCTGGCGGCGGCGATCGACGATGGCGTGCTGCTGGCGGCGGGCGACGGGGCCGAGGCGGCGCGCGCCGAGCTCGGCCGCCTGGCCGCCGCCGAGACCACCCACGGCTGCACCCGCGCCTGGCCGGCGCAGGCGGTGGCCGACCTCCTCACACGCTCTTTGGCCGAGGGCGAAGGCGCCGGCGGCGGCGGGGGCGGAGTGTTGTGCGCCGGGCTCAAGCCGCCGCGCACCATCCCCTGCCGGGTGCTGGTGCTGCTCGGGCTCGACCGCGACACCTTCCCCCGCCACGGGCGGCCGGCGGCCTTCGACCTCATCGCCGGCGACCGCCGGCGCCGGCCCGGCGACCGCGACCCGCGCGAGGACGACCGCCAGCTCTTCCTCGACGCCCTGCTGGCGGTGCGCGAACGCCTGGCGGTGGGGTCGGCGCAGGTGCCCGAGCTCGCCCGCCGGCTGGCGGCGCTGCCGGGCTGCCGCGAGGCGGTGGTGGTGAGCACCTGCAACCGCCTGGAATGCTACCTCGGCGGCGAACCGGCCGAGGCCGACGCCCTGGCGGCGGTGGCGGCGATCGGCGGCCTGTGCCCGGAACAGCTCGCCGGCCACGCCTACTGGCGGCGCGGCGAGCCCTGCATCCGCCACCTGTTCCGCGTCGCCGGCGGGCTCGAGAGCCTGGTGCTGGGCGAATACCAGATCATCGCCCAGGTGCGCGGCGCCTACGAGGCGGCACGCGCCCTCGGCCTGACCGGCCCCGGGCTGAACCCGCTGTTCCAGCGCGCCCTGGCGGTGGCCAAGGAGGTGCGCAACCGCACCGCCCTCGGCCGCCACAAGATGAGCATCGCCTCGGTGGCGGTGGACCTCGCCCGCCATGTGCACGGCGACCTCGCCGCCGCCCGCCTGCTGGTGGTGGGCGCGGGCGAGATGGCCGAGCTGGCGGTGCGCTACCTGCTCGACCAGGGGGTCGGGCAGGGAGCGGGCCGCATCGGCATCGTCAACCGCAGCTCGGAGCGGGCCATGGCCCTGGCCGAGCTGGCGGGGGCGCCGGTCTATCCCTGGAGCGACCTGCGCTCGGCGCTCGCCGCCCACGACATCGTGGTCAGTTCGACCGCGGCCCCGCACCTGGTGCTGATGGCCGAGGACGTACGCGCGGCGATGGCGCAGCGCCGCGGCCCGCTGGTGCTGATCGACCTGGCGGTGCCGCGCGACATCGACGCCCAGGCCGGCGAGCTCGACGACGTCTACCTCTACAACATCGACCATCTCGAAGGGGTGGTGGCGGCCAACCGCCAGCTGCGCGTCGAGGAGGTCCAGGCCGCCGAGGCGGTGGTCGACGAGCACGTGCGCGACCACTGCCTGAACCTGCGCCCCGGCCGCGGCGAGCTGCTGGCCGAGGTCGCGGCCTGGTTCGAGGCCCAGGTGCAGGCCGAGGGCGCCCAGGCCGACGAGGCCGCCCGCCGCGCCCTGCACCGCCTGGGCGGCAAGCTCCAGCACCGGGTGATGGCCTGGCTGCGCGACCACCCCGACGACCCCGAGGCCGAGCGCACGGTGCGCGAGCTGCTCGGCCTCGGGCGCGGCTGACCACCCGGCCGCGCGGATCGCTGCGGGCCGGGGTTCCGGTCAACGCGGGTGAATGTCGATGGTATAACGAAATATCATCAGTGTTCGCACGGAGCCTGCCATGACCTTCGCATTCCCGCCCCTGCCGTGCCTGCTGGTCGTGCTGCTGGCCGCCGACCTGGGGGCGGCGGAGTTCCGCTCGGACGGGGTGATCAGCAGCGGCGGATGCTCGCTGCGTCTGGATGGCGATGGCGCCATCGTCTACGTCAACCCATCCGGCGACCGGCTCGCCTTCCACCTCTCGTGCGATGAGCGCAAACGCTGGTTCACCGGCAAGCACCTTGATCAGCGCGCCCTGGCCGTCGACCAGGCGGCACGCACGGTGCGCTTCAGCGGGGCGTTCCGCCCGCAGGGCGCCGAGCGCGACCTGCGCATCACCACCACCATGGCCCTGGCCGATGCCGGCACGGTGCGGGTCGAGACGGCGTTCGACTGGCCGCAGCCGGTGGCCACGGTGCTGGGCTACGCCTGCATCAACGCCTTCATCGAACGCGGACGCCTGGGCGGGTCGCTGCTGGTGGACGGCGGGGAAGTTCGCCTGGCACCGGGCTGGAAGCCGGCGGGGCCGCGCGAAGTGGTGCTGTTCCCCGGCGTCGCCGACCGCGCCCTGGCGCTGCGGCCGGTGGCCGGCCGCCTGGCGCTGAGCGAGGAGGGCAGCCCGGCGGCGGTGCGCTTCAGCTTCTCCCCCGACGGCAACCTCATCGCCTTCGACCTCGACCTCGGCCAGCCCGCCGCCAGCAGCGAGGACGAGACCCACGCCGGCATCGACTTCTGGCGCGGCGGCCGCCTGCACGTGCCGCGCTACCGGCTCAGCCGCAACCTGGTGCAGAACCCCGGGTTCGAGGATGGCCTGCGGCACTGGCACTACGGCCCGTGGGGGGTGGTGCGCGAGGCCCGGGTGGCCGACCAGTACCTGGCGGTCGAGGAGGGCCCGTTCGAGGGCCGCCGCTGCCTGCGCATGACCGGCTTCAAGGGCCAGGCCCCCACCCCGCTCAACGCCTTCGCCATCCCGGTCGAGGCCGGCGCCAGCTATACGCTCAGCTTCCACGCCCGCGCCGATCGCGCCGGGCGCAAGCTGGGCACCTCGAACGTGTCGGCGCAATGGCCGGTGTTCCCGGGCAGCGTCACCGTCGATGTCGGCACCGAATGGAAGCGCCACCAGGTGACCTTCACCGCCCCCAATGCGCTGCTCGCCATCGGCTTCAACCTCGGCATCCCGGCCGAGGACTGCACCGTGTGGCTGGATGGCGTGCAGCTGGAGAAAGGCCCCATGACCGCCTTCGTGCGCAAGCCGGTGAGCGCCAGCCTGGCCACCGCGGCGCGCGACCACATCGTCCTCCCCGGCGCACCGGTGCAGGCGGTGGTCGAGCTGGCCGGCGACCCCGGCACCGCCGGCAGCCTGGCGGTCGCGATCAGCGATGATGCCGGCCAGGAACTGCACCGCGAGCAGGCCTCCTTCACCCTGGCCGCCGATGGCCGCGCGCGCCATCCGTTGCCCTGGCTGGAGGGCCGGCCGGTCGGCCTCTACCAGGTGCGCCTCGACCTCAGCGGCCCGGAGGGCTTCAGCGACCGCGAATTCGAGCGTCTGGCGGTGATGCCGGCCGCGGTCGAGGCGGCGCAGCGCCGGCTGTTCTGCGCCTATGGACGGCCGCGCGACGGCGACTGGGCGCGCCGCCTGGCCTGGCTGCACCGGGTCGGCATCGGTTCGGAGATCAACTTCGACCCGCCGCCCTACGAGCATCCCACCGTCGCGCGCGCCAACCCGAACCACGAGTACCTCGACCTGATGGCGCGGGAGGGGACGCTCAACTTCTCCTCGATCCTCGATTCCGGCGGCTTCTCCGGCCCCCATGACCTCTACACCAAGGTCCCCGAGCCGACCCCCGAGGTGCTCAGGACCTTCGAGGACGACGCCTACGCCAAGGCCATGCTCTGGCCCGACATCCGCTACTGGAAGCTGTGGAACGAGCCGCAGGCGTGCTCGTTCCATCCCAGCCGGCGCAAGGGCCAGCCGATGGAGGACGTGGTCAGGCTGATGGCGGCGGCGGTGAAGGGCGTGCGCCGGGCCAACCCCCAGGCCCTGATCATGACCCCGGATCCCTGCAACATGGCGCCGCGCGACGGCATCGCCTTCATCGACGAGTTCCTCGCCGCCGGCGGCGCCAGCCTGTGCGACATCGTCGCCATCCATCCCTACCGCACGCGCCCCGAGGAGCCCAGCCTGGAGGCTGATGTCCACGAGCTGCTGGCGGTGATGGAGCGGCACGGCCACAAGGGCCCGGTGTGGTTCACCGAGGGCATCTTCCACGTCAACTACCTCATCCCCGCCCTCGATGTCGACGCCCACCGCGGCTGCTCGAGCGACCACTACATGGTCGGGCCGCTGTCCTACCACCTCGCCGCCGGCGAGCGCATCTGCGCCGCCTACCTGATGCGC
>JAKLKR010000227.1 GCA_023150565.1 Planctomycetota bacterium | reverse complement strand
CAGAAGGAGGAAGGAGGAAGGAGGAAGGGATGCTCTCTCGCATCCAGGCCGGGGGAGCGGTGCGAGGAAAGGCAGAAGGAGGAAGTAGGAAGGAGGAAGGGATGCTCTCTCGCATTCAGGCCGGGGGGAGCGTTCCAGAGGCTTGGGGGATACGGGGTTATCAACCCTTCCTCCTTCTGCCTTCCTCCTTCCTCCTTTCTTCAAATCACCCCGCGATCGCGTCCTCGACCTCGGCGCGGCGGCGCAGGCGCACCGGGTCGAAGCCGGTCAGGCCTTCGGCGATGGCCAGGCCGAGGGGGGGCAGGTGCACCACCAGGGCCGCCCAGGCGGGGTCCGGGATGAGCAGCGCCAGGGGGGCCACCAGCGGCCACAGCAGCAGGCCGGTGGAGCGCACGAAAGGCGCCAGCAGGGCCAGGGGCCACAGATCCCACGGGCCTAGTCCGGGCAGGCAGGCGAGCGTCACCGCCAGCGGCACCACCGCCAGTTCGGGGTGGTCGGCGGCGTCCCAGCCGCGGCGCAGGCGCTGGGTGGCCAGGGTCAGGCCGGTGATCAGCGCCACCACCAGCAGCACGCCCACGATGGGGGTGAGCAGGTGCTCGGGCAGGGCGGGGGCGAGCAGGCCGGTGAGCAGGGGGGCGAGCACCCCGCCCTCGCCGCGCAACAGGGTGCCCGGCCAGGCCAGCAGGCCGCTGCCGAGGCCGAGCAGGCAGACCCCGGCGAGCGCGAGCGGGATCAGCCAGCGCTGCCAGCGCGCACCCCACAGGCTGGCGAGCAGCGCCGGGGCGGCGATGGGTGCGGCCAGGCCGGCCAGCGACAGCACCGCAGTGGCGCGGCGCAGGTGGCTGCCGCTGGCCAGATAGAGGCCGAGGGCGAGGAGCAGGGCGGCGGCGGCGAGCGGGCTGCCGGCGCCGGTGAACAGCAGCAGCGAGGCCGGGTTCCACGCCGCCAGCAGCAGGGCGGTGGCGGGGCGGGTGGTGCGCACCAGCATCGCCAGCACCAGGCCGACCGCGGCGAGGTCGAGCACCAGGCCGCCGAACTGCAGGATGCGCGGGTTGGAGCGCAGGGCGCAGCACAGGCGCTGGTAGGCGGCGGTGACCGGGGCGGTGACCGAGGCATCCTGGGGGTCGGCGAGCTGGGCGCGCCAGGCCTCGGGCAGTCGGGCGTTGACCGCGGTCGAAGCGGCGTCGGCGGGGGCGACCCGGTAGGGGTCGAGGCCGGCGGCGGCCTGGCGCGCCTCGACCACCGCGCGATGGGCCTCGGGGCCGGGGATGGCGGGCAGCAGGGCCAGGCGGGCGGCGATCGCCACCAGCGCGATCCACACCAGGGTGGCGCGGCCGCCGGGGCGGTGGCGCACCGCCACCACCGCGACCAGGAACAGCGCGCCCAGGCCGACCACCGCGCCCAGGCTCTCGACCCCCGGGTGGTTCCACGGCGCCAGCCGGCCGGTGAACCAGGCCAGGGCGGTGAAGGCGATGCCGGCCGGGACCAGCCAGGTCAGCGGGCTGGGCCAGGCCTGGCCGGCGGCGCCGGCGAAGCGTTCGCGCATCAGCAGGATGGCCATCCACAGGAAGCCGGACAGGTACAGGGCCAGCAGCGGGGTGACCCAGGTGTGCAGGGTGGTGATGCCGAGGCCGATGGCCCCCGCCGCCCAGGCGGCGCAGAACAGCTCGGCCATGCCGCTGACGGTGCGCGCACGGTAGCTGCCGGTGGCCTTGCCGACCGCGGTCGAGCCGCCCTTGGGGGTGCGCACGAAGGGCGACTGGCGGCCCATCAGGGCCTGCACCACCGCCTGGCTGTTGGACACCGCGATGCCGGTGCCGAGGGCGGCGAGCACCGGCAGGTGGCGCAGGTTGCGCAGCCCGGGCCGGCCGTAGAGCACCAGCTGGCTGGTGACATAGGTGATGATCGGGGCCGAGGCGCCGACCAGGAAGCAGGCCAGCCCGCACAGCAGCACCCAGGCCGGGGTCTGCCGCACCAGCAGCAGGGCGAAGGGCGCCGAGAACAGGCTGACCAGGATCAGTGGGTGCACGAAGTAGTGGGTCATGTGCAGGCTGGCGCCGATCTTGGCCTCCAGACCCCAGGCGCTGCGCCACACCCGCGGCAGCAGCTTGATCGCGGTCTGCACCGAGCCCTTGGCCCAGCGGAACTGCTGCGCGCGCCAGGCCGACACCGAGGCCGGGACCTCGCCCGGGACCGCCAGCCCGAGGCGGTAGGTGCAGCGCCAGCCCTTGAGCTGGGCGCGGTAGCTGAGGTCCATGTCCTCGGTGAGGGTGTCGTGCTCCCAGCCGCCGGCGTCCTCGATCGCCTGGCGCCGCCACAGCCCGCAGGTGCCGTTGAAGTTCATCGCCAGGCCGGACCACGCGCGTGCGCCCTGCTCGACCGCGAAATGCCCGTCGATGCCCAGCGACTGCGCCGAGGTGAGCATGCTCTCGTGGCGGTTGAGGTGCTCCCAGCGGCCCTGCACCAGGGCCAGGCCGGGATCGGTGAGCAGCGGGCCGATGGCCTTCTTGAGGAAGTCCGGTTCGGGGGTGAAGTCGGCGTCGAAGATGGCGATGAAGGGCGCCGCGCAGCGGGTCATGCCGTTCTGCAGCGCGCCGGCCTTGAAGCCGCGGCGGTCGATGCGGTGGATGCTCTCGGCGAGCAGCCCGCGCGCGCGCAGGGCGGCGCAGGCCTGGCGGCCGATCTCGACGCTGTCGTCGGTGGAATCGTCGAGCACCTGGATGTGCAGGCGGTCGGCCGGCCAGTCCAGGCGGCCGACGGCGTCGACCAGGCGGTTGACCACGTCGCGCTCGTTGAACACCGGCAGTTGCACCAGCACCGCCGGCAGCTCGGCCGGCAGGGCGGCGGCGCGTTCGCGCTCCTCGGTGGCGCGGGCGGCTGTGCGGTGGCGCAGGAACAGCGCCAGAAGCCAGAGACTATGCAGGCCGTACAGGGCGAGCAGGACGACGGCGGTCGCGTAGATCGCGCCCGCCGTCCAGGCGACAACGGTTAATGGGCTCATCGGGGTATCCCGGTGAGTGTATTACTCAGCGGATTGCTGCAATTGGGAACGTTCAGGTGTTGCGGTGCTATGCAAGCCGGTTCAAACGATACAGGGCGTAGCCATCGGCCTGCTGCCAACGGGTGGTCAATCCCTGCTGTCCAGCGCTGGCCTCGATCTCGTCGTCGGCCTGGTGGCGCATATCGCTGAGCAGGGCGCAGCCCTCCGCCGCCAAGCTGGCGGCGATGGAGGCGAGCAGGGCCGGGACCACCGCCGGACGGTAGAGCAGGTCGCCACCCAGGATCAGGTCCCAGGGGCCATCCGGCAGGGGCTCGCCCCAGCGGTGGATATGGCAGCGGGCACGATCCCCGGCCTGGTTGAGGCGGACGGCCTCGGCGACATAGGCGAGGGCGCGCGCGCTGCCGTCGCAGAAGGCCACCGCCGCCGCCCCCGCCTGCAGCGCCGCCGCCCCCAGGCCGCCGCGCCCGCAGCCCAGATCAGCCACCCGCCGGCCGCGGCAGTCGGCCAGGGCGGCCAGGTCGCGCGCCAGACCGCGTCCGGCCGGCCAGTCGTAGGCCCAGGTCAGATCGGCGCCGGCGGGGTCCGCGGCGTCGTCAGGCAGGAAGCGGGGGTCGGGGGGGAGGAGCCAGGGCATTGAAGAAAGGAGGAAGGAGGAAGGGAGAAGGAGGAAGGGATGCCCCGCGCATCCCGCGTCGGGGCCGGGTCCAGGACCCCAGGAGAGTACCGGATACGGGGTTATCAACCCTTCCTCCTTCCTCCTTCCTCCTTCCTCCTTCTGACTTTCTTCACCCCCCCTTGCGCCCCCGGCATTCCCTGAGGTAGGCTACCCCCATGGCCAAGGTCCTCATCATCGACGACTCCAGTTCCTCGCGTGCCCTGCTCAAGGGCATCCTCGCCAGCATCGGCGCCGCCACCTGCGAGGCCGCCGATGGCGAGGAGGGCCTGCGCGTGCTGCGCGCCGAGAAACCGGTCGACCTGGTGCTGCTCGACTGGCACATGGACAAGATGGACGGGCCGGCCTTTCTCAAGGTGGTGCGCGCCGACCCCGAACTGATGGCCACCCGCATCATGATGGTGAGCGCGGAGTCGAACCCCTACCACGTCCGCGACGCCATCCAACTCGGGCTCAATGGCTACATCCTCAAGCCGTTCAACCGCCAGGTGGTGCTCGAACGCATGACCGCCGTGCTCGGGGCGGCTCCCGCCCCGGCATGATCCGCCTCAGCATCCACATCAAGGTGCTGGTGGTGGTGGTCGGCACCCTGACGGTGCTGGCCGTCGCCCTGGCCTGGATCGCCCATCGCAGCGTGGCGGATCACGTCGCCGAGCTTGAGGCCGATCAGCACCGGCGTCTGGTGCGGCGGGTCGATGCCGCCCTGGCGATGGAGTTCGACACCCTGCGCAGCAAGATCAGCGATTGGGCGCAGTGGGATCCCGCCTACGCCTACATGGCCGAGCGTTCGCCCGCCTTCGAGCGCGAGAACCTCATCCCCTCGACCTTCACCGGCATGCACCTCGGTGTGATCGCCTTCCTCGATCCCCAGGGACGGCCGGTTAGTGTGTTCGCCGCCGATTCCGAGGGTGCGCCGGCATCCTCCCCGGCCGATTTCGCCGGCCCCGGTCCGGTGCCACTGCCGGTTGCCGGATCCGGCGGGTCCGTCTGTGCGGGCGGGCTTGCGACCTTGGCCGATGGCCGCACCGCGCTCTACGTCGCCGCCCCCATCCTGCCCGGCGACGGTACCGGCCCCGCGCGCGGCACCCTGGTGTTCCTGCGCTGGTTCGAGGGCGAGGAGGTCAGCCGGCTGGCGCGCATGTCCGACCTGCCGCTCCAGGCCATCCCGCTGGCGGCGGCGCCGCTGGCGCTCGACGGCACCGGCAGCCTGATGGTGGTCGAGCCGCATGCCGACCACCTGCATGGCTGGCATGCGATCGACGATGTGCGCGGAAATCGCGCCCTGGTGCTCACCTGGGAGGTCCCGCGCATCTCGGCCAAGCAGGGCGACCGCCTGCTCGCCACCCTGATGTGGTCGCTGGCCGGGCTGGTGGGGGCGGCGGCGGCCCTGGTGCTGGTGCAGTTGCATTTCGCGGTGGTGCGTCCGGTGGCGCGCCTGGGGCGCGAGCTCGACGCCATCGCCGGTTCCGGCGAGGCCGGGCGGCTGGTGGGGGTGCCCGGCGGCGGCGACGAGATCGCCGCCCTGGCGGGAGCGATCAACCGCTCGCTCGCCGCCCTCGGCCGGGCCCAGGACGAGCTGCGCGCCCGCAGCAGCGAGCTGGCCTCGGCGCGCGAGCGCGCCGAGGCGGCCAACCGCGCCAAGAGCGCCTTCCTCGCCACCATGAGCCACGAGCTGCGCACGCCGCTCAACGGCGTGCTGGGCATGGCCGAACTGCTGCTGGGTGGCGAGACCGATGCCGAACGGCGCTCCCGCCTCGAGGTGATCCGCGCCTCGGGCGAGGACTTGCTCGAACTGATCAACGACGTGCTCGACCTCTCCAAGGTCGAGGCCGAACGGCTGGAACTGGAGCAGGTGCGCCTGCATCCGTGGGAGATCGCCGAACGGGTGCTCGACCTGCTCGCCCCGCGCGCCCATGCCAAGGGGGTCGAACTGGCCTTCATCCCCGGCGACGGCCTGCCCCACGCCCTCGCCGGCGACAGCCAGCGCTTCCGCCAGGTGCTCACCAACCTGGTCGGCAATGCGGTCAAGTTCACCGAGCGCGGCGAGGTCACGGTGTGGGCCGACGCCGAGGCCGCCGGCGCCGAGGTGATCCTGCGGGTGGCGGTGTCGGACACCGGCCCGGGGATGAGCGCGGCGGTGCGCGACCGCCTGTTCCAGCCCTTCGTCCAGGGCGATGCCGGCACCGCCCGCACCTATGGCGGCACCGGCCTGGGCCTGGCGATCAGCCGCCGCCTGGTCGAGCTGATGGGCGGCACCATCGAGGTCGACAGCGAGCCTGGACGCGGTTCGACCTTCGCCTTCACCGTGCGCATGGCGCGTGCCGGCGGTTCCGACGATCCCGAGCCGCAGCTGCCGGCCGCCACCCGGGTGCTGGTGGCCTGCGCCGCGCCCGGCTTCCAGCACGCGGTCGAGGCCCAGCTGGAATGGTACGGGGCCGAGATCGTCAGCGAATCCGCGGTGGCCTCCCTGGCGGTGGTCGACGCCGACCATCCCGAGGCGGCCGCGCTGATGGCCGTCTGCGCCGCCTGCGCCCAGCCGGTGCCGGTGCTGCTGCTGGTGGGGCTGCGCGGGGCCCCGCCCGGGCTGCCCCGCCCCGCCCGCCGGCTGGCCAAGCCGGTGCGCCGCGCCGCCCTGCTGGCGGCGGTGCGCGAACCGCGCCAGGCGCCCGACGAACCGAGCTCGGCGGTGGCGCTGCTGCCCGGGGTGGCGCTGCGCAACGGTCGGGTGCTGGCGGTCGACGACCAGGAGGTCAACCGCCTGGTGGTGGTCGGCCATCTGCGCAACCTCGGCTGCGAACCGCAGACCGCCACCGGCGGCGCCGCTGCCATCGCCCTGCTCGCGGCCAAGCCCTTCGACCTGGTGCTGCTCGACTGCCAGATGCCCGAGGTAGACGGTTTCTCGGTGGTGGCCGACCTGCGCGCCCGCGAGGCCGGCACCGGCGCCCATACCGCGGTGGTGGCGCTCACCGCCAACGCCATGGCTGGCGACCGCGAACGCTGCCTGGCCGCCGGCTTCGACGACCATCTCGCCAAGCCGATCCGCGCCGAGGACCTGCAGCGCTGCCTGGAGCGCTGGATGCCGCGCGGCGACACGGCCGCCCAGGCGCCGGAGCCGCTGCGGGTGGCGGTGGCGCCGCCGCGCGACGATCCGCAGGCGGTGCGCGCCCACCTTGCGGGCGAGATCGGCGCCGAGGCCGCCGGGGCGGTGGTGGCGGCCTTCCTCAACGATGCCCCGCGCCTGGTGGTCGAGGCGGGCGAGGCGCTGGCGGGCAAGGACATCGCCCTGGCCGCGCGTCGCGCGCACGCGCTCAAGGGCGATGCCGCCAACCTCGGCCTGATGGCGCTGTCCCAGGCGGCGGCCGAACTGGAACAGGCGGCCAAGGCCGGCGACCTGAGCGCCGCCCGCGCCGCCTTCGGCACCCTCTCGCTGGCCTGGAAGGGCGTGCCGGAGGGGCTTGCCGCCGGCTGAGCAGCGGGCCGGTTCAGCCCGGGCAGTCCAGGCAGCGCCTGATCTCGGCGAAAACCTCGTCGCCGCCGCCGCCCATGCGGCCCTTGGCGAAGCCGACCGCGAGCTGGTGGCGGCGGTCGGCCCAGCCGGTCGAGCCGCCATAGCCGCCGTGGCCGAACACCGCGCCCGGCGCCGCGTCGGGGCCGGACAGGCCGTAGCCCAGGCCCCAGCCGGCGCGCTTCTCGCCCGGCAGCGGGCGGTTGGCCAGCGCCTGGTCGAGGGTGGCGTCGGACAGCAGGCGCACCCCGTCGACCCCGTGGCCGACCAGGGCGGCGTAGTGGCGGGCGAGCGAACGCGCGTTCATGATCCCGTTCGAGGCCGGGATGCAGGCCCGGCGTACCGCCGCATGGGCCATGAAGCCTTCGAGCGGCTTGACCCAGGACGGGATGTGGCGTTCGGCGATCACCGCCGCATTGCCGGTCGGTGGCGCCGGGGGCGGGTTGGCGGGCGTGGCCGGGGGTGATGGCTCGGCCGCCTGCACCAGCGGCAGGTGGGCGTCGTCGATGCCGAAGAACAGCCCGTCGAGCACCAGCGGCGCGGCGATCTCCTCGCGCACGATGCGCGCGAAGTCGCGCCCGTCGGCGCGGCGGGCGGTCTCGCCCAACAGCCAGGAATAGGTGATGGCGTGGTAGTGGCGTTCGCTGCCCGGGGCGGGGAAGGGCGCCATGTCCGCCAGCGCGCGGCACATGCCGTCCCAGTCGGCGATGCCGTCGAGGCTGCCGTGGGCGGGCAGCATGGCCATGCCGGCGGTGTGGTCGAGGCACTGGCGCAGGGTGATGGCGCCCTTGCCGTGGGCGGCGAATTCCGGCCACCAGCGCGCCACCGGGTCGTCCCACGCCAGGGTGCCGCGCTGGACCAGGATGTGCACCGCGGTGGCGGCCACGCCCTTGCCGGTGGAATAGACCGGGAACAGGCTCGATCCGTCGATCACCCGCCCGGGCGCCGCCGCCCAGGCGTCGACCACCAGCCGGCCGCGGTGGTAGGCGGCGACCTGCAGGGCGGTCTCGGCCCCGCTGGCGACCTGGCGGTCGAGGATGCGTTGCACGCGCTGCTGGACGTCGTTCATGCCGCCATCCTAGCGCCGCCGGCGCCGGGGGGCAGGGCGGTGCTCCCGCGGGGGCGCGATACAGCCGCGCCCGCGCCCGGGCTGTATCGCCCCGGGCCGGCTGGAACTGTATCGCCCGCCGGCCATGCTGCCGTCATGCCCGGCGACGCCTCCCGCTACCGCGCCATCGCCGAGGGCCTGGAGCGCTCGCTGCGCGCCGGCGCCTATCCGCCCGGCACCCGCCTGCCTTCGGTGCGCGCGCTCTGCCGCACCTGGGGCGCCAGCATCACCACCGTCACCGCCGCCTACCGCCTGCTCGAACGCCGTGGGCTGGTCACCGCCCGCGCCCAGTCCGGCTACTACGCCAGCGCCGGGGCGCCGGCTGCCGAACCGCCGCGCCACCGCCTGGTGCCGACCGCGGTGTCGCTCGGGCCGCTGGCGCTGGCGGTGATGCGCGACTCGTTCGACGCCCGCCTGGCGCCCTTCGGCCCCGCCCTGCCCGATCCCGCCCTGCTGCCGCGCCGCGAGCTGGCGCGCGCCCTGGCCGCCGCCGCGCGCGGCGACCACGGACTGGAGCGCTACGCCGT
>JAKLKR010000226.1 GCA_023150565.1 Planctomycetota bacterium | reverse complement strand
GCGCGCTGCTCCAGGCGGATGGTGTCCATGGGCTCGACCGGATCCGCCTCGCCGCCGGCGGGGGCGTCGGTGTAGACGATGCCGGCGTAATCGGCGGCGGTCTCGGCCGCAGCGATCACCGCCAGGGTGTAGCGCCGGAGCTGGGCGAAGAGCGGGAGCGCCGGGGTGATCTCGGGCACGCCCCGCCGCTGACCGGGGCGGTCGGGGCGGAAGTAGTGGATCATCGCCGCCGCCGGAACCGGGTCGGCCTGGGCGATCCAGCCGGTGGGGCCGCCTGGGTGGGAGCGCAGCACCTGGTAGGCGACCGGGTTGCCAGCGGCATCGAAGAGGATCCCGTCCACGGCGTTGGCCCGGGTGTCGATCCGCCCCAGCGGGGTGGTGACCTGGTCGGCCTCGATCAGGGTGAGGGTCAGCTTCACCGGCCCGGGAAGGCCGGGATTGGTGGTCAGCAGGGCGAAGCCCTCGCCGTCCTCGCACAGGGCGATGCGCAGGCAGCGCAGCTTCTCGGCCAGGTCGATGCTCTTGGCCCAGTCGAGGAAGGCGCGCTCCACCTGGCGGGCGGCAGCCCCATCGATCCCGAGCAACTGCAGCCGGGGGCCGGTGCCCACGGTGTCGTTGGCCAGGGTCAGGACGATGCCGCGGGCGTAGCTGTTGTTGGCAACCTCGTAGCGGGCGCGATTCCGGAGGGTCCGGCGGACGGCCGGCGACGCCGCAGCGTCCGCCGACAGCCCGTCCGCCAGCGCCCAGTGACGGTGGTTGTCCGGGGTGGTGAGGGCGGCGTCGTAGCGCGCCCGGACCCGGCGACCCCCAGGGACGGCGACGCGCGAACGGCCGATGGCCCGGAGGCCCTCGATGATGCGGCCGATGACGTTCATGCCGTCCCCGGGGGGATGAGCTTGCTGATGACGATGCCCCGGCCCCGTGCCCGCACCGCGCGCTTCGCCGCCAGGTAGCGATCGGCGGCAATCTGGTCGGGCAGGCTGTGCTGCTCGACCGAGCCGGCATCGCCCTGGGCCTTCTTGGGGCCTTGGGCGTTCTGCGCGATCGCGGCTTCGGTGGGAGTGGGGTCGGGCATGGGGGCGAGAGGCAAGCGCCTCTACTGGTTATATCCCCCGTGACTCGTCAAACTGTCCCAGGCAATTTGCTGTCCAGGCTCTGCCGCGTGCCAACGCGGCTGCTCCCGGTAGCGTCCGCGCCCATGAACCTGGACCTGCTGCAATACCCTGGGGTCGCCCTTGGCCTGATCGGGGCGGTCCTCGTCAGTCAACGCACCCCACGCCTACGGCGCATGGGATTCCTTCTGTGGATCGCCAGCAATGTGCTGCTGATCAGTTGGGCTATCAGCGCGGCGGCCTGGGGGCTGCTGGCCATGTACGCCGTCTATTCGGTGACCAGCGTGATGGGGTGGCTGAACAACCGGGAGCCGCCGCCGGTAACGGCTACAACTGGTTGAGCTGCTGCTCAACATCACCCGGGAACAATCCCGGGAACCACCACGGCACCGTTTTCAGCGGAAAGGCGGGGCGCAATGGCTCTCGCTCGCTGGCGGCCACCAGGCCCTGCTGGATCAGGATACGGATCTGCTCGCGCCCATAGCGGTCGGTCAAGCGCAGGATGTCCACGGCTTCGGTCCGGTTGACTGATCCCGTGGTCACCACCTCGGCGATCAGGCGGCCAGCGCGTGGATGAAGGCGGCCCTGCGCAGCTTCGCGCTCAGCCCAGGTCATGATGCGCTCGCGCAGGTCGGCTGGACGGATCAGACCGTGCATGAACCGCACCTGGTCGAGCATCACCTCGAGGACGTAGGCGCACCAGCGGTCGAGCCCGGCCTGGGTCCGCGGACCGCGGCCGTCGGTGTCGTGCTCCCGGCCCCGGTCAGCGCCGGCGAGCAGGGTGCGGTAGCGATCGAGTGAGCGGGCGAATCCGCGTCCGACGCACCACAGGCCGTCGGCGCCGAGGCAGCTGCGCTCGACCAGGGCGTCGGTCAGCAGACGCGCGACGCGCCCATTGCCATCCACGAAGGGGTGGACCCACGCGAAGCGGTGGTGGCTGGCGGCGATGCTGGCGATGCTGGCCGGGTTGGGCTTGGTGCAGCCACGATACGCTTCGGTGAATCGCGCCAGGAACTCGGGCAGACTGGCGACCTCGGGCGGGATGTGCTCGCCGACCACCACCGGCTGGTCGCGCCATGCGCCGGGCACGATGGCAATGCGTTGGGAGCCGGATTTGGTGGCGGTCCAGCGGAACTCTGCGGGCAGATGCCCGTAGAAGACCTGGTGCATCCACGCCAGGGACTCAGCGGCGACTGGTTCCCATGCCGGATCGGTGCGCAGACGAGCGCGGATCTCGGACTGGGCATGGATATGGGCGACGGCTTCGTGGACCAGCATGCGTTGCTGATCGGTGGCTGTGGCGCGTGCCGTTCCGCTCTGCACTGCCTGCTCGACTTCGCCAGGGTAGGTGCGATGTCCTTCGATGAGGTTCGAGTAGTAGCAGTTCATGTGCGCCAACAGCGGCGCCAACGCCAGACGGGTCGCCGGTGGCAACTGCTCCTGCAATCTGGTGGCCGCCACCAGCAACTCCGAGCAGGCGTTGACCCAGTCACTACCCATGGTCGGGTGGATCGGGTTCAGCGATGCGCTCTGGAAGTACGGGGATGGATCGGTAAAAGCCGGTCCATCATCCGCTGAGCTGCTGTCTATAGAATACTGTGCAGTCATTGCTTACGAATAAAGATATGGTCGTTTGTGACAATATAAAGCCGCTATATAAAGCCGGTCTCACTAGCCGGTTGCGCACCCCTACCGCGCCGGGTGGCGTAGCTGGGAGAGGCGGAGCCGCGGTTGGGCTGCCGCCCTGGCGCCGGCCTCCGTTCCCGCCAGCACCGCCCCCACCAGGGACGCCGCTGCCGCGCACCCCACCACGCCATCGAGCCAGTGGTTGTCGAGGCCCTCGGGGCGCAGCTTCCACTCGTCCAACTCCCGCCCGCGGCCGCTGGTGCGAACCCGGTACTCGGCGGTGAGGTGCTCCGCGAGCAGGCGGTGCCGCTCCGGGTCGTGTCCGAACAGGGACAGACATCCGGGGTCTCCCATCGGCACAGCCAGGCGGGCGTGGACGAAGGTCTTCCAGAAGTTGGTGTCGTAGAGCAGGTGGCGGACGGTACGCTTGCCGATCACACCCGGGATGCGCCAGTGGTGGCCGACACGATCTCCACGTTTGCGCTGGTACTCGTTGAAGGGGATCGAGGCCGCACCGACGAAGCGTCCGTGGCAGGGCAGGATCAGTGCAGTGTGCGCTGACTGCCGGCAGAACTGGTACACGACGTCCGTGCTCTGCCCCCAATTGGCATCGATGAGCAGGCGTTCGATCGCCAGGGCGGCACCATCATCCCGCTGCCAGCGCCGACCCAGGAGATCCCCGACGCAGGCTTCCAGACCGGCATAGATCGCCCCTTCCACCCCGGCGCCAGCGGTGGCGGAGGCCAAGGTGATGCGCAGATCCCGCAAGGTGAAGTAGGGCCGCCGCTGGTCCGGCCAGGTGCCGTAGTCGAGGACGTAGCCGGTGAAATCGTCCTCCCAGGCGCAGACCACCCAGAACAGCGCTTTCTGCTGCACGTCGATGAACGCCGTCAGGTGCTGCGCCTGGCCAGGGACCTCGGCACGGCCCAGGCCGTTGAGCTTGGCCGCGATCTGCTCGGCGGTCAGGTCGTCGCCGCTCAAGGCAACCTCGGGCAGCGGCTCGTTCTGGTACTCGGCGAAGAAGGCGGCCTCGTCCTGCAACCGCAGGTTCATGGCGTGCTGGATCGCAGAGAGCTCGTCGTGGTTGTGGCGCGCCGGCCAGGCGACCACGGCGCCCGCATCCATGAGGTCGCGGTTGGCCAAGTAGTAGGCGGTGGCATCGGCGAGACCGCGGCCGGCGCGCAGGCCGTCGGCCCGGTGCTTGGCGTAGATCTCCCACAGCTTCGTGGCAGTGGGGAAGGCGTAGACCATCTTGGTCCGCTCGCCGTTCCATTCCGGGTGGGTATCCCGATCGAGGATGCGATCGGCCATGTCGCCGGGCCGGATCACCGTGCAGGGCATGACGCCGGCGATCTTCTTCCCCGGGCCGGCCAGACCGAGGACGGCACCGGCGAGGATGGACTCGCGGTGCTGGCACTGGCTGAGGCTCCGCGCGCTCTCGTCGGTCTGCGGATCATCGAGCACCACCAGGGACGGCCGCACCGCGCGCCCGTCCGGCCGCTTGAACTTCATGCCGCGGATACGCCCGGTGATGCCGGCAACCTTGATGATGGCGCCTGACGCGGGCGAGCCGGGGATGGTCGGCAGCACGATCTCCTTGGCCGTCCAGCCGATGTGGGTGCGCTCGCCGCGGTAGAGCTGGCCGCCGGCGCGATGCGGGATGGCGTCGTCCTCGCGCGCCAGGAGCAGTACCCGTCCAGGCGGCTGCTGGGTGCCGTCGGGCATGGGCTGACCCGAGGACACCCGTGCTGCCAGGTCGCAGATGAGGAACGATTTACCCAGGCCCTGCTTGCCACCCAAGAGCGATGGCATGCCCTTGGGGATGACGCCCGGCCACAGCCAGGCGATCTCCCGTTCGGGGGTGTCGGCGAAGGTCTGGAGGTCAAAGGTGAGCGCGGTTGGGGTTGGCCGGATCAGGCCGGAGAGGTCCACATCGCCGGTCGGGGCCGGCGGCGCGCCGTAGCCCGAGGAGCGCAGCGCCGTGGCGGCGGCCTGGTAGTCGCCATGGTGCTCGAGCAGAGCGTAGGCCGCGAAGGGGCTGTAGGCGCGGTTGGCCTCGAAGGGGTCGGCGTTGGACGAGAAAACGAAGAACGCCCCATCCTTGAGCGTCGCCGAGGTGCTGCCGGTCTTGCCCGGCCGGCACCAGTGTTGGTTGACGCCATCGCGCACCAGGGTCCAGCCGTGGTGCGTGAGCAGGGCGGGCAGATCACCGCGCCGGTTGAAATCGTCCCCGGGTCGGTCGTTGGCGCCGGTCGGCTGGGGATCCTGGGTCTCGGGGAGGACGGCGTTCAACGCCCAGGCGCAGCGCAGAAGGACCTCGCGCTCGTCGGCCGTGAGCACCGGCAGGGCGGTGAACTCGCCCTGCATGAGCTGGTAGCCCGGGGACGGCGCACAGAGGAACAGCCCGCCCTCGCCCCGGGTCTCGATGGTGGTCAGGACGATGTGCCAGCGCCCGTCGCGGTCCTTCCGCGGTTTGTAGGCCTTGCCGAAGCGCACGACCTTGGCCGGACCGTCGAGGTCCTCCCGGCGCTGGGCGAGCTTCATGTTCCCGCCGACAGGGTCGCTGCAGCGGTAGACCACGTGCCAGCCGCCCGAGGGGCTGGTCTCGACCACCAGCCGATCGAGGAGGCCCGGCGCCTCGGCGGTGACCAGCTCCGACCACGCGGCAAAGGCCTCGCCCGCGCAATCGAAGTCGATCAGCTCCAGATTGCCTGAGACGGCGCCGCAGATGAGGCAACAGGCTGGGTGTGGGTTGGCGAACCACGCGTCGACCTCGACGGCGGTGGGCAGCCGCGCTTGGTAGTCCTTCCACGACCCGATCGCCGGCCGCTTCTCGGGGAAGCGGGCGGGCAGGACGCAGAGACCAGCAGCCAGATAGGCGCGCATGGCGCCTGCGTCGATCATGGCGGCACATCCCGGAGGAGCGGCGACGCCATCAGGCGTCGGCTCCGATTCCAGCCGGGTGCGCTGTCCAGGGCAGGATGCTGCGCTCAACGATGGTCGAGCCGCGCATCTGGCGGAAGCGGATCAGCGACTCGTGGCCCTGCTCGCAGGTGCAACGCAGGCCGACGGTGGCGCCGCCCTCGAGGTTGGGAGTTGACGGATCGATGCGCAGACCGTCGCGGCCGATGGTCACCTCACCATGGGTCGAACCGAGCGCCCGGCAGTCGAGGTTACTGAGCGTGACCTGACGGCTGAAACAAACCGGGCAGGTGAGCAGCCCACGCTCCAAGGGGGGAGCGGCGATGGCGGTGGCGAAGATGATGTGCATGATGTCGCTCCAGGGTGATGTGGCTTGCCGGCGGTACCGATTTCAGTACCGTTTTTGTATCCGAGGTGACCTATGGCCGTGCGCGCCCAGTCCGTCAGCTATGTAAAGTCCCACCTCGCCCAGGTGATCGAGACGATCCATGACGGCGGCGGTCCGCTGATCATCACCCAGAAGGGATCTACGGCGGCGGTCATCCAGGACCCCGAGTCCTATGAGCGCACCCAGCAGGCGATGGCCATGCTGAAGCTGGTGGCGATGGCGGAGGAGAACGTCCGTCATGGCCGCGTGCACACCCACGCCGCGGTGTTCGCAGCGGCTCGTAAGCGGTTGGCGGCACGGCGCCAGGCCAGCGCATGAGACGCTGGGACGTCATCTACGACGACGGCGCCCGCGACGACATCCTGGAAATTGTGGACTTCATCGCCCGCGACAGCGCCATCAACGCTGATAAGGTCCTTGACCGGATCGAGCACCGCATCGCTACCCTGGCCACCCTGCCGGAACGCGGACGGATCGTGCCCGAACTGCAGTGGCATGGCATCACCACGGTCCGAGAGATCGGCGAACGACCCTGGCGTATCCTCTACAAGCTGCGTGCCACGGACGTGCTGGTCGTGGCTGTCTACGATGGTCGACGTCAGATCACGGACCTGCTGCTGGCGCGATTCCTGCGGCATTAGAACGGAATTCCATCGTCGGGGAGCGCGGGGCCGGATGAGACGGCGGCAAGTTCCTCGCAGTCCTCGCCGGGCTCGCGTGGTTCTAGGATCGGCCCGATCGCGTGGTCGATGATGCGCTCGAAGTCCTCGCCGGCGACGCTGCGGACGGTGATGCACGTGGTCGGCGCCAGCGCCCCGGCGCAGGCGAGGCGGCAGGCCTCGGCCGTCGTGGTCGGTACCGGCACCCGGCTGCGCGACCGCCACCACGCCTCCGCCTTACCGCGGGCATAGCCGGTATGCTCGAAGCAGACCCACTCCTTGCGCACCTGGCCGAGACCGACCGCGTACTCGACACGCAGGGTTGTGGGCGTCTCGGGGGCAGCTCCGTGCTTGTGATGCACCGCATAGGACACTGCGCGCACCCGGTGCACGGTGGTAGTCACCTGGCCCGAGAGGACACCCGCTGCCGAGGCCTCGCGCTCATGCTTCTCCCGCTCCGGGGGCGGGAAGACGAACCCGCACTGCGGACAGACGGCGAAGCCGGCCGCGATCACCGCCTGGCACTGCGGGCACTCCTTGGCCGGCGCCTGGCCCTCGCCCTTCCCGGGCTCCTTGATGGCCAGGGCATCGACTGGCCCATGCCGCAGCACGTTGCCGCCGAAGTCGAGGACCAGGCAGTCCTGCTTGCCCGGCGCGAGGCGGAAGCCGCGTCCGACCATTTGGTAGTAGAGGCCCGGAGAAAGCGTCGGCCGCAACAGCGCCACGCAGTCCACCTGAGGCGCGTCGAAGCCGGTGGTCAGTACCGCCACGTTCACGAGGTAGCGCAGAGCCCCCTTCTTGAACCGGGCGATGATCCGATCGCGCTCGGCGTCCGGGGTGTGCCCGAAGATGCAGGCGACCTCAACCACCCGACCGGCGACACCGCACCGAGTGCCGCTGATGCTGCCGTTACGCGCCGTCTCGTTGCTGCCGGCCGTGCGGTCGACGTTCCTCTCGTCGACCATGTCATCGTCACCACCAGCGGGGGGTTCCTCAGCCTCCGCCGCGACCAGCCAGAGCTATTCCGGTGAGCGGGCTGCCCTTCTGGAAGCCGCCGTGAGGGCGGCGGCGTTTCCCCTGCCCTTCACCCTCCGCCGCGTGCCCGCCCGCCGGGCCGGCCAACCCCCACCGTCGGTGAACCATGCTGTCCAGTCCCCTCGCATCCCTCTCCACCAAGGAGCTCCAACTCCGCTTCCAGGAGGCCTTCGGCCAGGCAACGCCCTCCCGCAACCGTCCCTGGTTGCTGAAGCGCCTCGCGGCGACACCTACCCCAGCGGCTTCGGATCAGGCGGTTCCCGTGAACGAGGAGCCTTCACCCACACCAGAGTCGGCCGCGATCACTGTCGCGGATATGCCGCCGTCGGTTGCACCGGCAGTCCCTGCCGCACCCGCTGCACCTCTCACGCCGCAGGTCGGTACTGAGATCCGCCGCACCTGGCGTGGACAGGAGCTGGTGGTGTCGGTCCAGGCCGATGGCTTCCACCTCAACGGCACGGTCTACCGCAGCCTGAGCGCGGCGGCGTCGGCCTTGTGCGGAGGGAACCGCAACGGCTTGGTGTTCTTTGGTCTCAAGCCCCATCGCTGGCCCGTTGACCAGGCATCACCATGACCCGGCCGGTGCATGGTGCGCCGCCAATAACCTAGCAACCCATACCTAAACGGGAGATGACCATGCCGAAACGCAGCACCCTCAGTGATCGTGGTCAAACGGTGGCTGAAATTCTCGCTCTGGGCGTAGTTCGGCGGCTCCGACGCCGGGCACGCGGGGGCGTCGGCCTGCCAGAGCGGAGCAGCGAGCCGGAGCCAGCCATCACCGTCGGTACGGCCGCGCCGGTCGAAGCCGAAGAACAGCTGGTGGCGACGCCATGACGCCGACCGCCGACAACCCCTCGGTCCTCGCCCAGATCGCGGCCATCGGCAAGCTTGACCGGGCCCAAATGCGCGAGGAATGGACCCGTCTGTTCGGCACTGCGCCGCCTGGCTACGGTCCCGATCTGATGCGTCGCCGTCTCATCTACCGCGTCCAGGAACTGGCCTATGGCGGGTTGGCCGAAGCCACCCGCCATTGCCGAGCGCATCCGCGACAAGATGGCGGCGAGCCGCAAGCGCGGGAAGTGGGTCGGTGGCGTGCCGCCGCTGGGCTACGACGTAGACTGC
>JAKLKR010000225.1 GCA_023150565.1 Planctomycetota bacterium | reverse complement strand
GGCATCGGCCTGTCCGAGGTCGCGCCGGCGGTGGCGCTCGACATCCTGCAGCAGTACCTGATGCCCGAGGGCGACCGCCACGCCGCCTGGCTGCACCACGGCTCGCCGGTGCCGGTGATGGTGCACCTGGCCCAGGTGCTGTGGAACCGCGGCGCCGACCGCGCGCGCCTGGCCGCCGCCTACCCCGGCCTGCGCCAGCTGCACCGCTTCCTCGCCGGACGCCACCCCGCCAGCCGCACCGACCGCTGGGGCTCGCGCCTGCTCGCCACCTGGGACCACTTCTACAACAGCGGCGGCTGGGACGACTACCCGCCCCAGCTGCACGTGCATGCCGCCGGCCTGGCCGGGCGGGTGGCGCCGATGGTCACCGCCTGCCAGGTGATCCGCTCGGCGCGCCTGCTGCGCCGCCTCGGCCGGCTCACCGGCCACGACGACGACGGCGAGTACGCCGCCGACATCGCCCGCCTGGCGGAGGCGGTGCAGGCGCACGCCTGGGACGCCGACAGCGGCTGGTTCGGCTACGTCGAGCACGACGCCGACGGCCGCGCCTGCGGCCTGCTGCGCCATGCCTCGGGCGCCAACTTCAACATGGGCGCCGACGGCTGCTATCCGCTGGTGGCCGGCATCTGCCGTGGCGAGCAGGAGGCGCGCCTGGTCGGCCATCTGTCCGACCCGCGCGAGCTGTGGACGGATTACGGGGTCACCACCGTCAGCCAGTCGGCGCCCTACTACCGCACCGACGGCTACTGGAACGGCACGGTGTGGATGCCGCATCAGTGGTTCTTCTGGCGCGCCCTGCTCGACCACGGCCACGCCGGGCTGGCGCTGCGCATCGCCGAGACCGCGCTCGCCACCTGGACCGCCGAGACCGCGCGCAGCGGCCGCTCGTGGGAGCACTTCCCCATCGTCACCGGGCGCGGCGCCGGCTGGCACCACTTCGGCGCCCTGTCGGCGCCGGTGCTGGCATGGCACGCCGCCCTGCACACCCCCGGCCGCCTGACCGGCGGTGCGGATCTGTGGCTCACCGCCAGCCGGCGCGCCGACGGCGGCGGCATCGACTGCGACCTGCAGCTCGACGGCGAGCCCGGGCGCAGCGCCGCCGCCTTCGCCCGCCTGGACCCCGGCGCGCGCCGGGCCACCTTCGCCGGGGCGGCGGTGCCGGCCTGCGAGGTGCGGCCCGGGCTGTGGCAGCTCACCCTGCCCGCCTCCGGCGCCGGCCGGCTGTGCGTGCAGTAGCCCGGGAAAGAGCAGATGGATCACCGCCACGACGCCACGACGCCACGAGGGAAGTGTGTTTTGAGATCTGCCTCTTCACCCGTTGGGTGCGAAGGGAGGTCGGCGAAAGTCCAATTCCGGCCGTGGCGTCGTGGCGTCGTGGCGGTCGAATCTCCGGGTTTTGGGCAACCCTCAACGACTGCGGTCGTTCGGAAGTAAAAGCATTAACAAGGTGTCCATCATGCGTCGATTCCTGCTCCTGCTGATACTCGTCCTGCCGCTCGCGGCGGCGGAACCTCTGCTCTCCACCACCTTCGCCGCGCCGGTGGCGCCGGTGGCGCCGGCCACCCCCAGCGCCTGCCGCCTCGACGGCGTGCTGCCGGTGGGCTGGGCCGAGGACAGCTCGCGCTGGGCCCAGGTGGAGGCCGGCTTCACCGCCCTGGAGGAGGAGGGCACCGCCTTCCTGCGCGTGCACACCCGCAGCCTGGGCGCCGGCCGGCTGCAGCTGTGCACCCGGCTGCCCGACCAGGCGGGCACCAGCTTCTACCGCCTGCGCCTGCGCGCGCGCGACTGGTCGCGCACCCAGGTCCAGCTCGGGGTGCGCCGGCGCGGCGAGCCCTTCGACTTCCTGTGGAGCGTGTCGCCCCAGCTCGGCAGCGACTGGGCCGACCACGAATGGCTGTTCCAGATCGACGGCGCCCAGGCCGGCATCGGGGTGTGGCTCAACATCGGCAGCCCGGGCCGCATCGACCTGGTGCGCCTGTCGCTGGAACGCCTCGACCGCGACCAGCTGGCGGCCGAGATCGAGGCCCGTCATCCCGATGGCGGCCCGGCCAATCTGCTGCGCACCACCCGCTTCCCCCTCGGCCTGGCGCACGGCTGGATGATCGACCGCAACCGCTCCGACGGCGACGAGGTGACGGTGGCGGCCGATCCCGCGGTGACGGGGCCAAGCGGTGAGCCGGCGCTGAGGCTCGGCTCGACCTCCTCCTTCCCCCGCCTGCTGTCGGAACCCTTCAGCCCGCTGGTGCCGACCCGCCTGCACCGCGTGTCGCTGGCGGTGCGCGGCGAGGGCCAGGTCACCCTGGCGGTGCTCGCCGACGGGGTCGCGGTGGCGCACAAGCAGGCCGCCGCCGGCGACACCTGGCAGCGCGTGGCGGTCGACTTCCAGCCCTCGCTGATGACCGGCTCGTACCAGTTCCAGGTCTCCGGACCCGGGCGCACGCTGTGGATCGACGCGCCCCAGGCCGGGCCGGTCGGGCGCGGCGACGGCTGGACCGCTCCCGCCGCCTGCGAGGTGGCGCTCGGGCTGCCGCCCTCGGCCGCCGACGCCGCGCGCATCCAGTTCCACGACGAGCTGGCGCAGGTGCGCTGGCGGGTGTGCGGCCAGGCCGGCGCGGGGGCGCAGCTGCGCGCCACCGCCACCGACCTCTACGGCGCCACCACGCCCCTGCCCGCCGCGCCCGCCAGCGCCGGGGCCGGCGCCTTCGACTTCACCGCCGCCTGCACCGCCCGCCCGTGGGGCGCCTGGCGCATCGAGGCCTGGGTCGAACGCGACGGCGCGCGCATCTCGCCGGTGGCCGAGCTGGTGGTCAACCGCCTGCGCCGGCCGCGCCACTGGGGCGCCGACGCCCCCGACTCGCCCTTCGGCGTGCACACCCTGGCCACCACCCGCCACCTGCTGATGAGCAAGGCTGCGGGCGTCGACTGGGTGCGCCTGCACGACTCCGGGCTGGAATACATCGGCTGGTGGAACCTCGAGGCCGAGCGCGGCAAGTGGACCTTCCACGACGACGAGATCCGCCGCTACCGCCGCCATAACCTGATGATCCTCGGCGAACTCGGCACCGCGCCGGGGTGGGCGTCCTACTACCAGGGTTCGGGGGTGCAGGCTTCCGGCTCTTTCGGGTATTTCGACAAGTTCTTCCAGCCGCGCGACCTGGCCGACTACGCCCGCTACGTGGCGGTGGTGGGCGAACGCTACAAGGGCGTGATCGACCACTGGGACGTGTGGAACGAGCCGTGGATCAGCGAGTGGTGGGCGGTGCGCCATGATCCGTCGGTGCCCGGCCGCGGCGGCTACCGCACCAGCGCCGAACCGCAGAAGGACTTCGCCGCCCTGCAGAAGGTCGCGCACGACACCGTGCGCCGGGTCAACCCGCAGGCGGTGGTGGTGGGCCTCAACACCACCTCGGCCGACAACCGCGGCAGCCCCACCCGCATCAGCGGCACCGTGTGGTCGCAGGGCGTGATCGCCCACGGCGGCCTCGACACCTGCCAGGCGGTGGGCTACCACCACTACCTCGACCGCGCCCTGGGCGCGCCCGGCGACGGCCTGACCGCCGAGCTGGCGGTGGGCATAGCCCCGGTGCGCGCGCGCGACCCGCAGCGCCCGATCTGGATGACCGAAGGCTCGGCGGTGGCCGCCAACCCCACCCCCGGCACCGGCCTGTACCGCCTGGCGGCGATCCAGGGCGGGGGCGAGGACAACTGGCGCCTGAGCGCCGACCGCCTGTGCAAATACCTGGTCGGCCTGCGCGCCAACGGGGTGGCCAAGTGGTTCCTCTACAGCATGCACTGCCACAACGGCACCCGGCAGAGCAAGTTCACCGTGCTGGTGACCCACGACGGCTACCTGCACCCCTCGGGCATCGCCCACGCCAACCTCGCCTGGCAGATGGGCGGCAAGCGCTTCGTGCGCAGCCACGAGCTGGCCCCGGGGCTGTGGGCGTGGCTGTTCGAGGGCGGCGGCGAGGCGCTGGTGGCGCTGTCGTCGGTGTCGACGCCCGCGCGCCGCACCACCCTGGCGCTGAACGGCCCCGGCGAACTGCTCGACCTGTTCGGCAACCCCCCGGCGGGCGAGGCGGCATTCGACGGCAGCATGTGGTATGCTGTGGCAGAGGGTGTCGGCGCCGAGGCGCTGCTGGCCCGGATCCAGGTCAGGAACTAGCCCAGGAGGCAGTCATGCGCCGCGCCTTCACCCTGATCGAGCTGCTGGTGGTGATCTCCATCGTGGCGATCCTCGCCGGCATGCTGCTGCCGGCCGTGAACCTGGTGCGCGAGGCGGCGCGCAGCGCCAACTGCGCCTCGAGCCTGCGCCAGCTGGGGCTGGCCGAGATGATGTACGCCGAGGACAACGAGGGGCTGCTGGCGCCGGCCTACATCCCGCCGGCGGCCACCCATGTGACCTTCGATCGCGTGCTGTTCCCCTACTACCAGAACGTCAAGGTGCTGTGGTGCCCGTCGAATACCTCGTCCAAGCCGATCGCAGGACGTGATTTCAGTGCCTGGGGAGGCACCGCCAACGAGACCGGCCGGCGATCCTATTCCAAACCCGGGGTCGCCGACCAGTCGGACGCCACCAACGCCAAGGCCCTGACCTGGACCCGCACCGACACCACCTTCGGCACCGCTCCGATCGGCCGGGTCGACGCCAGCGGCACCGTGCTGCTGATCGAACGCTGGGACAATGCCCTGCAGATCGACGGCGGCACCTCGGCCAACGTCATCGCCAACCAGAGCTGCGCGGTCACCCGCAACACCGGCAACCTCACCCGCGACGGCCACCGCGGCAAGCTCAACTGGGTGTTCGCCGACGGGCACACCGCCACCATGGCGGTCAGCGCGACCTATGGCACCGGCACCGCGGGCGGGGTGGTGGGCAACGCCTTTGGTCTGTGGACCACCACTGCCGGCGACTGAGGCGTCAGTCCTCCGACCCCTCGACGTCCAGCCACACCTCGACCGTGCGCTCGCTGCCGTCGGCGGCGGCCAGGCGCAGCAGCAGCAGGTCGCCGACCCCCAGGCCGGCGGTGGCGCGCAGCCAGTCGACGCGCTCGCGCACCGGCACCCCGGCCACCGCCAGCACCCGCTCACCGGCCATGATGCGCGCCTCCGCCGCGGGCGAACCCTCGGCCACCGCGGTCACCGCCAGGTAGGCGGCCTTTTCCGCCACCTGCAGGCCGTGGCGGGGCTGGCCGGGGATGGGGGTGCGCGCCGCCTCGACCGCGAGCGCCACCTCGGCCCCGGCGCGCAGCGCCTGCACCGGCACGGTGGCGCCGGCGCTCCACGGCAGGATGGCGAACAGCGCCTGGGCGGTGGCGGCGGAGCTGGCCGGACGCCCCGCCACCCGCAGCAGGCGGTCGCCGGGGCGCAGTGCGCCCGGGCCGCAGGCCGCCACCAGCGGGCCGTCGGGGCCGTCCTCCAGGCGCAGGCCGGCGGGGGCGGCGGTGCGGTGCACGTAGCCGGAACGGGCGGCCTCCAGGCGGGGGGCGAACAGCGCCAGCTGGGCGGCGCTGATCGCCAGGCCGATGCCGCTATTGGCGCGGAAACCGGAGCGCGAGCGGATCTGGCCGTTGATGCCGAGCAGGCGGCCGTCGCCGGCGGCGAACAGCGGCCCGCCCGAGTTTCCGGGGTTGACCGGGGCGTCGTGCACCAGGCAGTCGCCGTAGCTGCCACGCGCCACCCGCGCCGTCGACAGCACCCCGAAGGTGATCGTGGGCTGATCGTCGAAATCGCCCAGGCCGAAGGGGTTGCCGGCGGCGATCACGGCCTGGCCGGGACGCGGTTCGGGGTCGGTGGACAGCTGCGCCGCGGGATAGGACCCGCCGCCCTCGATGCGCAGCAGGGCGATGTCGCCCACCGGGTCGGTGCCGAGCAGGCGCGCGGGCAGGGCGCGGCCGTCGCTCAGGCGCACCTCCCAGGTGCGGCGGTCGCCGGCGACGTGGTGGTTGGTCAGCACCAGGCCCTCGGCCGACACCAGCACCCCGCTGCCGCCACCGACCATCACCGTGCAGGCGGCTAGGCGGTCGAGGTCGGCGGCGGGGGCCCAGCGGTGGAGCAGCATGCCCAGAAGGATCGCCAGCAGCGGTGCCGTGCCCTGGAATCCCCTGCAACGGCTCATTGGAACTCCCGCAGCTCGACCGTGATCTGCAGACGCTGGGCGCCGCGCACCACGGTGATGGCCACGCGGTCGCCGGCGCGATGGCGCGACAGGGCGCGGGCCAGGGCCGGGACGCTGGCCAGGGGCCGGCCGTCGGCCTCGACCAGCTGGTCGCCCGGGCGCAGGCCGGCGTCGGCGGCGCCGGTGCCGGGCACCACCGCCTCGATGCGCGGCGGGCCGTCGGCGCGCTGCAACTTCACCCCCAGGCCGAGCACCGGCAGCTGGGCGCGGCTGGTGCCTTCCTGCAGCGCCGGCAGGGCGGCGGCGATGGCGGCGGCGTCGATCGCCATCGCCACTCCGCTGTTGGGCAGCCAGGACAGCTCCGGCCCGAGCAGCGCCACCACCCCCAGCAGGGTGCCGTCGGCAGCCAGCACCGCGCCACCGAGCGAGCCGTAGTTGCAGCGCGCATCGATCTGCAGCGCGTGCGAGGCGCTCTTCTGCAGGCGGCGGGCGACCACCGACACCTGGCCGGCGGTGCAGGTGGGCTGGCCGTCCACGGCATGCCGGCCCACCACCCGCACGGGATCACCGACCGCCGCCGGCACGGTCGCCAGGCGGGCGGCCGGCAGCGCCAGGGGGCCGTCGGCGGCCAGCAGGGCGAGGTCGAGACCGCGGTCCTGCGCCAGCACCCGGCAGGGCACGGAAGTGAGGTCGGGCAGGATCACGCTGCCGCGCACCACCCCGTCGCGGCAGTTGCTGGCGGCGGTCAGCAGCAGGCCGCGCGCGGGGTCAATCACCACCGCGCTCACCGGCTGGTCGGTCCATTGGATCTGCTGGAAGTGGTAGTGCATGTCCCAGCCGCGCTGCACCCGGCCGCGTTCGTAGGGCGGGACCTCGTCGACGCTGCGCGGCGGGCGCGGCGGGGCGGGCGGGTTGCCCAGGCCGTTGGGCCGTTCCAGCCGCACCAGCGCCACCGGCGCGCTGACCGATGACGCCGGCGCCGGGGCGGGCGCCGGCAGGCCGGCGGCGGCGGCGAAGCGCGCCAGAGGCAGGGCGGTGCCCAGGCGCCGCTCGCGCGCCTGGGCCAGGGTCACCAGCCCGATCAGGCGGCCCTCGCGGTCGAGCAGCGCCCCGCCCTGGGAGCCCTCGTTGACCGCGGCGTCGATCTCCAGCACCTCGCCGCTCAGGGTGCTGACCACCCGGCCGCCGCGCCCGCGCAGCGGCGGCCCGCCCGCGGGCAGGGCGTAGCGTCCGCTGACGATGCCGCGGCTGAGCGCCGGGCTGCCGTCGAGGGCGAGGGCGCCGACCGCGTTGCCGGCGGTCCACACCACGTCGCCGGGGGCGGCGGCGCGCGCCGCCGGCGCCACCGGCGTCAGCCCGCTGGTGTCGAAGCGCAGCAGCGCCAGCTCGCCGCGACGCTCGATGCGCGCCTCGCGCCGGCGGCCCGGCGGCACCACCAGGGCGGCGGTGGCGGCGCCGGCGGGCAGGACCTCGGCCAGGGTCACCGCCACCCCGTCGGCCACCACCACCGCCGAGGCCCCGGGGTCGCCCTGGGGGTCGGCGCTGGCGAGCGCCACCACCCCGGTGGGGACGTCGAGGGCGACGGCCTGGACGCAGACGCAGGCGAGCAGGAGGGCGAGGCGATGCACGGCAGCGGCAGCCTACACCAGGATGGCGCTGTGCGCAGCGGTTCCCCGGCGCGCCATTTGCGTTAGCTTTACGCATGGCCCTCCCGCTCCTGTCCCTGGAGCACGAATGGCACCGGCAGCGCACTGCGCTGCGGTCAGGGCGCTTACGGCCCCCGCCGCTGGTGACCGCGGGAGTGGAGGTCGAATGGACCCCTGAGGCCGGCCGCGCCACCCGCATGGGCGGGCTGGCGGTGATCTTCGGGCACTTCCCCGCCACCTTCGGCGACTTCGTGCAGCTCGCCCGCGCCCGCCTGCACCTCGCCCCCGGCCAGGCCCGCCAGCTCGACCCGGTGCTGGGCGCGCGGGTGATGGCGATGTGGGCCTGGCTGCCCGACCTGCGCTGCGACTGCTACCTGGAATACGACCGCGCCACCGACGCCGCCCAGGCCTGGCTGATCGATCCCGGCGGCAACGCCGAGGAGCTCGACACCGAAGCCACCGCCGAGCGCCTCGACGCCCACTTCCTCGATGCGCTGGTGCTCAATGGCTCCGGCCACTGGGGCGGCGAGACCGGGCTGGCGCGCCTGGTCGAGCGCTTCGGCCGCCGCCCCCTGCTGGTGGCGGCGCAGGTCGCCGACCTGCTCGAACGCTGCCCGCGCGAGCCGCGCAAGGTGCTGGAGGCGGCGCGCGCACGCTGGAGCGCGCTCGACGCCGAGCAGGAGGAGCCCTGGGCCGCGCTGGCGGGGGCGGAACCGCCGTGGGCGCTGGTGCAGCTCGGCCGCCTGGCCCTGCGCCTGGGGCTGCTGCGCGCCGCGCGCGCGCTGCTGTCGGGCAACGCTGCCGCCGACCAGGCGCCGGTAGCGTGGTTCGACCTCGGCCAGGTGTGCGAGGCGCTGGGCGACCTGCCCGAGGCCGAGCAGGCCTTCGTGCACTACGCCGCCGCCCGCCCGCACGATCCCGACGCCTGGCGCCGGCTGCTGTTCTGCCGCCTGCGCCTGGACCACCTGCAGGTGGCCGAGGAGACCTTGCGCCGCTACCGCGCCGCCGGCGGCAAGGACGACGATCTCGCCGAACGCTACCTGGCGGTGGTGGTGCGCGCGCGCCTGGTGGCGGTCGAGCGCGAGCGCCTGGCGGCGTGGGCGGCGGCGCGCCTGGGCCCGGCCCTGGCGCACGAGCGACCGCTCGG
>JAKLKR010000224.1 GCA_023150565.1 Planctomycetota bacterium | reverse complement strand
GGTGGGCGACGGCGAGGTGGGGGCGCTGGCGCGTGAACTGGAGGCGATGCGTGCCCGCCTGGTCGAACTCGACCGCCGCCATCGCCAGGACGAGCGCCTGGCCACCCTCGGGCTGTTCACCGCCACCATCGCCCACGAGGTGCGCAACCCGCTCTCGGCGGTGCGCCTGACGGTGCAGCTGGCGGCGCGCGCCCCGGGTGCCGACGCCCGTCTGGCGCCGCTCACCGACGAACTCGACCGCCTCGACCTGACGGTGGATGAACTGCTCGGCTTCGCCCGCGGCATGAACGTCGAGCGCCAGCCCTGCGACCTGGCGGTGGTGGCGGCGGATGTGCTGCGCCTGCTGCGCCGCCAGGCCGACCACGCCGGGATCGCGCTGGCGCTGGTGCCGGCACCAGCGTCAGCAGCACCGGTGCAGGCGGATCCCCGCCGGCTGCGCCAGTTGCTGCTCAATCTCCTGCTCAATGCCTTGCAGGCACGACGCGACGGCCGCGCTGCCAGCCGGGTGGCGGTGGAACTGGCGGCGGACGGCTTCGCGGTCGCCGACGATGGTCCGGGGGTCGACCCCGCGTTGGTGCCGCGGCTGTTCGACGCCTTCACCAGCGACCGGGTGGGCGGCACCGGTCTGGGTCTGAACCTGGCCCGGGCCATCGCCGAGGCCCATGGCGCCACCCTCGCCTACGAACCTGGGAATCCCGGAGCGCGCTTCGTGCTGCGGGGGCTGGTGGCGGCGGTCCCGGTGGTCTCGGACTGATTTCGCCGTTGGCGGTTGATGGTTGATGCACAACAGGATGCAACGCCGTCCGGGCTCACCCGCTGGGTGAACCCGAGAATCATCGGGTAACCCGCTGGCGTTGCGCTGGATAACCATCAACCACGAACCAGCAACGGCTCCTTCAAGGATCAATCCTCCCGGATCACGGGCGGCACGCCCGTGCCACGGCACCGCCTGCCTGGTCCAGGGCCCAGATCAGAATGGCGGCTCGGTGTCGCAACCGGCGGCCAGGCTGTGCGCGGTCGCTCGGGCCCGGGAAGGCCCCGGCCGGGCCGGCATCGCCGCCGGGTTGGCGGCGGTGGCCGGTGGGGCGGAGCTGGCGGTCTGTTCGCCCTCGCCCTCTCCTTCACCCTCGTCGCCGCCCTGGCGCTGGTTGCCGACGAAGCGCACCACGTCGATGCGGACCTTGATGCGCGAGCGACGCTGGCCGTCCTTGTCCTGCCAGTTGTCCTGCTTGAGCTGGCCTTCGAAGTAGGCGCAGCTGCCCTTCTTGAGGTAGGTGCACACCAGTTCCGCCTGCTTGCCCCAGGCTTCGCAGTCCATGAACACGGCGGTTTCCTTGAGTTCGCCGTCGGCGCTCTTGTAGCGGTTGTTGATCGCGACGGTGAAATGGGCCACGTTGCGGTCGCTGCCCACCGGGCGCGGTTCCGGGTCGCGCACCAGGTTTCCGGCGATGATGACGCGATTGGCGCTGAAGCTCATGGCATGCTCCTGATGCCGTGAACCTAGCATAGGTCCATTACGACCGCAAGGTCAAAAACAACCTATTCGCCGGGGCGGCGGTCACGTTTGCGGTCAGCCTGGTGGGCCTTGGCGGTCAGGCGGCGCTGGCGGCTGGCGCGGGTGGGCTTGGTGGCGCGGCGCGGGCGTGGAATGGTGGCGGCTTCGAGCACCAGGGCGCACAGGCGTTCCCAGGCCAGCTCGCGGTTGCGGCGCGCGCTGCGCGTCTCGTCGCTGTGCAGCACCAGCACGCCCTCGCCGGTCAGGCGCGAGCCGGCCAGGCGCTCCAGGCGTTCGCGGGCGGCGGGCGACAGCCCGACCAGGGCGTCGAGTGCCAGGCGCATCTCGACCTGCGAGGCGGTGGTGTTGACATGCTGGCCGCCGGGGCCGCCGGAACGCGATTGGGTGACCGTCAGGCTGGACGGGTCGCAGGAGATGCCGGGGGCGAGGTGGAGCATGGGACCCCCGGCGCGGTGCGCGTCAGGCGCGGGCGCGCACCTGCTCGGCGAACTGGCGGAACAGGTAGAGCGGGTCGGCCGGGCCGGGGCCGGCCTCGGGGTGGTACTGGACGCTGAACTGCGGCTTGCTGACGTGCTCGATGCCGGCGCAGGTGCCGTCGTTGAGGTTGATGTGGCTGACCCGCACCTCGGCCGGCAGGCTCTTGGGATGCACCGCGAAGCCGTGGTTGTGGCTGGCGATCTCGACCGCGCCGTCCTTCACCCGCTGGATGGGGTGGTTGTTGCCGCGGTGGCCGAACTTGAGCTTGTAGGTGGTGCCGCCGAACGACAGGCCGAGGATCTGGTGCCCGAGGCAGATGCCGAACAAGGGGATGTCGCCCTTGATCAGGTCGCGCACGGTGGCGATGGTGGCGGTGGTGGCGGCGGGGTCGCCGGGGCCGTTCGAAAGGAAGATCCCGCGCGGCTTGAGCGCGAGGATGTCCTTGGCCGGGGTCGACGACGGCACCACCGTGATCGTGAAGCCGCAGCTGGCGAGCAGGCGCAGGATGTTGCGCTTGATGCCGCAGTCGATGGCGACGATGTGCGCGCCCTCGACCCGCGGCCAGCCCACCGGAGTGCCGAAGCTGGCGGCCTCCATCGGCTGGTCCCACTGGTAGGGGGCCTTGCAGCTGACCTGGCTGGCGAGGTCGAGGCCGTCCATCGAGGGCACCGCGTTGGCCAGGCGCACCAGTTCCTCGTCGCTGCGGTCCTCGGACGAGATGATGGCGTTCATCACCCCGGCCACGCGCAGCTTGCGGGTGACCGCGCGGGTGTCGACCTCGTCGATGGCGACGATGTTGGAACGCTTGAGGAACTCGGGCAGCGACTCGGTGGCGCGGAAGTTGGAGGGCACCTCGCAGCACTGGCGCATGACGAAGCCCGAGACCTGGGCGCGCTCGCTTTCCAGGTCGGCAGGATTGATCCCGTAGTTGCCGACCTCGGGGTAGGTCATGGTGACGATCTGGCCGCGGTAGGAGGGGTCGCTGAGCACCTCCTGGTAGCCGGTCATGCCGGTGTTGAACACCGCCTCGCCACCGATCGTGCCGAGCGCACCGACGCTGCGGCCCCGGAAGATGGTGCCGTCGGCGAAAACGAGGCGGGCGCTGGACATGGCTCCTCCGTGGGGTCGCGGGAATGTAGGTCGGTCGCGCCGGGGGCAAGTCAGCGCCGGCCCGATTCCGCGAGCTGCGCCAGCCCTTCCAGCACCAGGACTGGGCGGTGGCCGTCGGCCGGCAGCACCCCGGCGGCCTGGAGCGGCGCCGCCGCCCCGCCGGTCCAGCGTATCCGGCCGATGCCGGTGTCGCGGCCCAGGCGCTCCAGGCAGGCCCGCACCAGGGCGCCGTAGCCGATGCCGATGCCGGCCGCCAGCGCCCCGGCGGTGCTGGTCTGGTCGGCGCGCGCGTCGGGCGCTCCCGGTTCGATCAGGGGCAGGGCGGGGGCGAGGGCGTGCAGGCCCGCCAGGCAGGCGCGCGCCCCGGGCAGGATCACCCCGCCGCCGAACTGGGCGCAGCGGTCGCCCATGAACCAGGCGGTGATGGTGGTGGCGGTGCCGCAGTCGACCACCAGGGCGTCGCCTTCGCCGCCGGCCACCAGCCCGGCCAGCACGCGGTCGGCGCCGCAGCCGGGGTACTGGCCGAGGTCGGGCAGGCGCAGGTCGCGGCCGACCTCGCGCCAGGGGCGGCCGTGTGAGCGCTGCACCCAGGCCCCGCTGAGGTGGGCGGCCTGGGTGCGGCTGCCGGGCAGCACCACCAGCTCGGCGGCATCGGGGTGGCCCTCCAGCCAGTCGTGCAGGCGCGTGCTGCCGGGCTCCAGGCGCTCCCAGTCCACCACCCGGCGGCCGTCGGCGCGCGCCAGCTTGATGCAGGTGTTGCCGCAGTCGGCGAGCAGGCGGATCACGGGCGGTGGCCGGTCGACCCGAATCCGCCCGCGCCGCGGCCGGTGGCGGGCAGGGCCGCCACCGGTTCCCAGGCCAGCTGCTCGACCCGCGCCAGCACCAGCTGGGCGATGCGCATGCCGCGTTCGACGGTGAACGGTTCGCTGCCGGCGTTGAGCACGATCACCTGCACCTCGCCGCGGTAGTCGCTGTCGATGGTGCCCGGGCCGTTGACCAGGCCCAGGCCGAGCTTCGCGGCGTTGCCCGAGCGCGCCCGCACCTGGGCCTCGAAGCCGGCGGGGACAGCGATGGCGATGCCGGTGGGGATCAGCGCCCGCCCGCCGGGGGGGATGGTGACCGGGGCCGCCACCGCCGCCGGCAGGTCGAGCCCGGCCGAGCCGGGGGTGGCGTAGCGCGGCAGCTCGAGGCCGGCGAAGTGGGGGAGGGTGGTGACGGGTACGGCAGGCATGGCGGCATAGGTATGGGGGCAGCAGGAAGGAGGAAGGAGGAAGGGGTTTGGGGTTTCCGGTTTGCGCTCTAGCTTTTCCGCCCATGCGCCGCCTGCCCCTGCTCCTCTGCGCCGCCGCCCTCGCCGGCTGCGCGGCCTATCCCACCGTGCGCGACCTGGCCCGGGTCCAGTCTGGGGCCCCCACCCGCCGCCTGACCGCCGCCACCATGCCGGGCGGCGACGCCTACCTGCGCCTGGTGGGCGAGATCATCGAGGTCGAAGGGGTGGTGACCGCGGTCGACACCTCCGGTCCGGTGCGCCTGACCATCGACGGCAAGGTGCTGTGCGCCTTCGCCAAGGATAACCAGGCCGAGGGCGCGGCTCGCCCGCTCGGGCAGCCGGTGGTGGTGCGCGGCATCCTGCGCTATGACCCCGACCGTTCCGGCTGGCTCAGCCCGGTTGTGATCGTGCCCCCGGGGGCGCCGGCGACCGCCCCGGCGATCGCCCCCGCTGCGCCCGCCAGCGCCGCCGCAAGCCCTTGATCCCACGCTGCAAAGCACTGCGGCACGGCGACCTGGGTGATCCAGGTGCGAGCCCTTTGCGAGTTGGGAAATCCTGGGGTAGGCTGTGGAACGATGGACGACATCCACGGCATCATGATCGGGGTCGGGGCGGCGGTGGCGGCATTCGCCATCCTGCACACCGCCTTCAGCCGCCAGCGGCGCGCCGCCCGGTTGCAGCGTGACCTGCTTCAGGCGGTGATCGACACCACCCCTGGCCTGGTCGCCCTGCGCGACCAGCACGGTCGCTACCTGCTGGTCAACCATGCCTATGCGCGCTTCTTCGGCCGCAGCGCCCAGGAACTGATCGGCTGCGAGGTCGGAGCGGTGCGCAGCCGCCACGAGGCGGCGCGCATCCGTGCCGAGGACGAGGTCCTGCTGCGCGACGGCGGCGAGATTGACTGCGAACGGCGCTGGCTGGGCGCCGGTGGCATGTGCACGGTCCGCACCATCAAGCGCCCCATCGACCTGCCTGGCGGCGGGCGCGGGGTGGTGGTGGTGGCCAACGACATCACCGCGCTCAAGCAGGCGGTCGACGACGCCGAGCTGGCGCGCACCGCGGCCGAGGACGCCGCGCGCGCCAAATCGGTGTTCCTCGCCACCATGAGCCACGAGATCCGCACCCCGCTCAACGGCGTGCTGGGCATGTGCCAGCTGCTGATGCGCACCCGGCTCGACCCCGACCAGAGCGACTACGCCTGCACCGCCATGTCCAGCGGCCAGGCGTTGCTGACCCTGATCAACAACATCCTCGACTTCACCAAGATCGAGAGCGAGAAGATCGAGATCGAGCTGCAGCCCTGCGACCTGCGCCGGCTGGTGCACGAGGTCCTGCTGCTGATGCCGGCCAAGGACGGCGAGGTCGAGTACCTGGTCGAGGTGGCGCCCGAGATCCCGCGCGAGATCCAGATCGACCCGGTGCGGCTGCGCCAGGTGCTGCTCAACCTGGTGGGCAACGCCGCCAAGTTCACCGACCGCGGCCACGTGCTGGTGCGGGTGGCGCGCAACGGCGAGCGTTTCCAGCTGACCGTCGAGGACACCGGCTGCGGCATCGCCCAGACGGTGCTGCCGCGCCTGTTCCAGCCCTTCGTGCAGGCCGACTCCGGCACCACCCGCCGCCATGGCGGCACCGGCCTCGGACTGGCGATCAGCCAGCGCCTGGCCGGGCTGATGGGCGGCAGCATCGTGGTCACCAGCGAGACCGGGGTGGGATCGCGCTTCATCCTCGACCTGCCGCTGCGCCACGACGACGCCTCGACCGCGGCGCGCGCGCGCCCGCCCGCCGGCACCCTGGTGCTGCTGGCCGGGGTCAGCGCCATCGGCGCCGGCATCCTGCGCCGGCAGATGGAGACAGCGCAACTGGTGGTCGAGGAGGCCGCCATCGCCGAGCTGGTGGGGCGGGTGGGCGCCCTGGCCGCCGACGGCAGCCGGCCGGGCGCGGTGGTGCTCGATGGCAGCCCCGCCGGCGGCTGCCACGAGCTCGCCGCCCGCCTGACCGCCGCCGCCGGGGCGCCGGTGCCGCTGGTGCTGCTGCTGCCGTTCTTCCAGCGCGGCTCCGGCAGCGGGCCGGAGCTGGGTTGCGCCGCCAGCGTGGCCAAGCCGGTGGACGAGGACGCCCTGCTCAGCGTGCTCGCCGAAGTCACCACCCACCCCCACCGCACCGCCGCCGCCCGCTACAAGGGCGTGCCCACGCCGCGGCCGCAGCCGGAACAGGAACGCATCCCGGCGCGGGTGCTGGTGGCCGAGGACGATCCCGTCAGCCGGCGTCTGGCCGGGCTGATCCTCGACGGCCTGGGCGCCACCGCGGTGCTGGTCGAGGACGGACGGGCGGCGATGGAGGCCTCGGTCGATGGCGGCTTCGACATCGTGCTGATGGACGTCGACATGCCGGTGATGGACGGCTACACCGCCACCGGCGCCATCCGCGCCCTCGAGACCGGCCGCGGCCGCCGCACCCCCATCATCGCCCTCACCGCCAACGCCCTCGAAGGCGACCGCGAGCACTGCCTGCAGGCGGGCATGGACGACTACCTGTCCAAGCCGGTGACCATCGAGTCGGTGGCGGCGATGGTGCGCAAGTGGGTGGTGAAATAGAAGAAAGGAGGAAGTAGGAAGGAGGAATGAGGAAGGATTGCTGCCCCGTATCCTGATGCGTGGACTCGTCCCCGGCTTTGGATATGGGACGGCAATCCTTCCTCCTTCTCCTTCCTCCTTCTGCCTTTCTTCACCGCCCTTCCTCCTTCCTCCTTCCTCCTTCCTCCTTTTCTTCTCGCAGGCTCATCGCGCGCCACGGCCCATGGCGCCAGCGCAGCCACATCACCCCCGCCACCACCCACACGTAGCCGGTGAACACCGCCCAGCACCAGTGCAGCGGCGAACCGGCCCAGGCCGGCCAGGTGCCGGCCTGCTGCACCGCCGAGATCGCCGCCGCCGGCAGGCCCATCAGCAGCAGCGCGCAGACGGTCAGCACCACCAGCGGCCAGCGGGTGTCGCCAGCGCCCTGCACCCCGCAGCGGAAGGCGAACTGGATGACATCGGCGAGCATGGCGGCGGCGGCCAGCCACATCAGCGGCCGGGCCAGGTCGAGCAGTCCGCGCCAGCGCGCCGCCGAAGCGGGATCGGCAGGGTCGACCGCGACGTAGGGCGACAGCACCAGGTCGGGGGCGAGCCCGAAGGCCAGCCCGGCCGCCGCCGCCACCCCGGCGGTGATCCATGCCCCGCGCCGGATGACCGCCTCGGCCACCGGGATGCGTCCGGCGCCCACCGCCTGGCCGACCGCGACGGTGACCCCGTTGAGCAGCCCGAGCAGCGGCACCATCACCATCAGGTAGATGGAGAACACCAGATTGTGCGCCGCCAGCGGCTGGGTGCCGAGGTGCGAGACGGCGCCGTTGAAGACCAGGAAGCCGAGCATCTCGAGCACCTCGGTGGCGCCGCGCGGCATGGCGTAGCTGGCGAAGCGCCACAGGCGGCGCGGGTCGCAGTTGCGCCCCGACCAGGTGGCGAATTCGCGGCGCATGCCGGGGGCGAACAGCAGCGCCAGCCAGGTGGCGGCGGTGGCGAGCGAGGCCAGCAGGGTGGCCAGGCCGGCGCCGGTGATGCCCAGCGCCGGCACCCCCAGCCCGCCGAAGATCAGCCAGTGGTTGAGCACGATCGAGAGCGCGCACGAGGCCAGGCTCACCACCAGCACGATGCCGGGCCGGCCGATGCCGCCGAAGAAGCCGGTGAGCCCGGCGCTGAGGGTGATCAGGCCGGTCTCGGCCATGTACCAGGCGAACAGCTCGGCCATCGCCGCCGCCACCGCCGGCTCGGTGCCGAACATCCCCACCAGGGCGTGGCGGCAGGGGATCAGCGCCAGCGAACAGGCGCCGGCGAGGGCGGCGATGGCCATCATCGGCCACGCCATCGCCCCCGCCTCGCGCGGCTCGCCGGCGCCGTGGTGCTGGCCGGCGAAGGCGCCCAGGTAGCCGGCGGACATGATGAAGAACCCCTGCACCGTCCAGGCCAGGAAGCCGGCGGGCATGGCCGCCGCCAGCGCTTCGGTCGACCACCAGCTCAGGAACAGGCGGTTGATGAAATGCAGGAAGTACCCCAGCCCCGACACCGCGGCGAAGGGCAGCGCCAGGCGCAGCAGGCCGCGGGTGGTGGCGAGGGAGGCGATGGGGTCGGCGGGCACGGCGGGATACGAAGAAGAAAGGTGGAAGGAGGAAGTAGGAAGGAGGAAGGCGGGAGGAAAGGCAGAAGGAGGAAGTAGGAAGGAGGAAGGAACGCCGTCTCGCATCCACGGCCGGGGACGAGTCCGCTACCCATCCGGGATACGGGGCAGCAACCCTTCCTCCTTCTGCCTTCCTCCTTCCTCCTTCCTCCCTTCCTCTTTCACTGCCTCGCCATGCGCAACAGCCTCCTCCCGCTCGCCGCCCTCATCGCGGTGGTCATCGCCAGCCTGTGGCTGGTCCGTGGCGGCGCGGCGCCGGGTGTGAACGGCCCCGAGGTCTTCCCCGGCATCTTCCGCTTCCCGGCCAAGGAGGCGCGGCGGGTGGCGCCGATGGCGCTCAGCGACGAGACCACCGTCGACGCCCCCGGTGCGGCGCTGGCCGCCTCGGCGGCGGTGGTGCTGCTCAGCGGCCTGGACACCGCCCTGCCCACCCGCGTGGCCCTGCTCGGCCTGGCCGAGGAGATCACCCGCCGCGGCGGCATCGCCGTGCTCGATCCGGCCGAGGCGCGCGAACCCGATCCCCTGCCGCTGGGCGCCGACTGGCGGGTGGCGGTGGGCACCGTCGCCAGCTCGGTGGCGGCCGGGCCT
>JAKLKR010000223.1 GCA_023150565.1 Planctomycetota bacterium | reverse complement strand
CCGCGGGCCGCCCGTCGCAGGCCCGGCGCAGGGCGTCGACCCGGGAGGGCTCCTCCCAGGTGCGGCCGCCCCCGGAGAGGCCGAAGTGGCCGTCCCGGGCGAGGCCGGAGTAGATGGGACGGCGGAGGTCGAGGGCCTCGATCAGGGTGGTCGGCAGCAGGGAGATGGAGTAGGTCTGGACCACCACGCCGCTGGATGTCCACCCAGCCTTGCTGGCGAATGCCTTGATGGTGGTCGATGATGAGATCAGCAGCGGCGCGGTATAGAGCGTTGACAACCCCGTCGGTTCGGACCCGTCCAGGGTATAGCGAATTTCGGCACCGGATGTGATGCAAGACAGGGCGACCGTCTGCGCCTGGGAATAGGATCCTGCAGCGGGCGACATGGTTGGAGATGCCACCTGGCCCAGCCGGTCACCCCCCCGTTGACCACCCCGTCGGCCGGTGTCACCTGATAGGTCGCGAGCGCATTCCCGGCGGCATCCTCGATCGCGAAGTCCTTCACCGACAGTGGTTGGGCATAGCCGGTGTTGGACGCCACCAGCCAGCATCGGGTGAGCGAAGGGTGCGCGGCCACCAAGTCGGACATATCACCGAAGAAGGTGCCATCGACGCCCTGATACCCGCCATCGAAGGCATATGGCCCGCCGCGCTTGGCGAACGCGCTCAGGGCGGTGGTCGCGGTGGGGGCGGCGTCGGTTCCCGCTGACAGCCCGAGCGAGATGGACATGTCGCCACGGCTTGCGTGGTTGAGGGTGAACCGACCGTAATGGGTCGGCAAGCGGTCCCGGACGGTCAGGTAGTAGCAGGCCGAAATCGACTGCAGGAGAGGAAGACGCGAGGACTGGTCCGTAGGGGCAGGAGACACCTGGCTGCTGGAGTAGAAGGCGTCATAGGACACCCAGCGGAAACCCCTGTTCCAGTCGGACGCCCCCCAGGAATTGGCGACCTTGAACGCCCCTCTTTCACCGCTGTCCACCCGGCCATTCCCGTTGATATCACACCAGATGCTGTCGTCATATCCGACGAAGGTCATGATGTGGGCCCCGTAGTTACCCTGCATGTACGAGCAAATGGATTCGTCGACGTAGCGATCATCGGATGCGGTCGAACGGTCGTCGGCCACCCGTGCCTTCACCCAGGAGGTGACATAGGTCGCGAATGGTGCCACGTAGCCATTGGCAAGTGCCGCCTTGAGGGAGGAGATGCCGGTGGAGGTGCTGGCGAAGGAGAGCGTCTGCACTGACGCCAATCGCCACCGGAGAGCCGATTTCCAGGTTGCCGAATCGAGGCACCATCCCAGGTAATCGGTGTCGTAGGGCCACTGGCTCCAGGTCGCCGCCCCCTGCTGGAGCAGGACATTGAACGTGTCGCTCATGTAGGACCCGCTGTCCACCCCGCCATTGACCTGATTGTAGGTCCACTTGGGCGAGAAAAGGAAGGCGTTGTCACCGCTGCTCGCCTGCCAACCCTTGAGCCGGCAGACTTCGTAGCTCATGGCATAGTAGGTAATCCCCCACGATACGCAGGATCCGATGTATCCCTGACTGCGAATGGGGGGAAACCACGGGGTTTCGCTGTTGTCAACCCTGGTGGGGACATCCCCTCCGCCTGGTTCATCCGTCGCCTCCTGGTAGGTAGGCGCGATCATCAGTTGATCGGCACGCAGCACGGCCTGGCCCCTGCCAGCCCGTTCGGCATTGGTCCGTGCGACCGCCAAGGCATTCAACCGCAAGGCACTGACTGGCCTGCAGTTGCGCTCCAACCATTGCTTTCCCTCAGCAGTCTCCTCACGGAGACCGGTTGGCAGAGCTGGTTCTGCCGCCCACCCGGCCAGACCCAGAAGGGCGATTGCCAGGATTGACGTTAAGTTTCTGTTAAATAAATACTTAGGATTAACGACTGGTCGCATATGGCGTGCAACATTATGCTCAGCGCTGGCTTGGCAAGAAGGCAGCCTCGAACCGCCTGGAAATCCCCCGGTCACATCGGCAAAGCACCCTGGCCACGCTGATACAGGCGCACCCAGCTGCGCCCATAGAAGCGCTCCTGCACCGCCTTGAGGCCGGGCGGCGGGGCGGTCGGCTCCTGGCCGCGTTCACCGCGCAGCACCAGACGGCCGCGCGGCTTGAGGCTGGCGGTGGCCAAACGCATGAGTTCGTCGAGCTGGGCGCGGTCGTCGGCGAACCAGGGGAAGGGCGGGTCGGCGAACACCAGGTCCAGCTCCTTGAGCTGGGGCAGCACCGCCTGGAAGGAGCGCTGGTGCAGCACCAGGCCGGCGGGGTCGCCGCAGGCGCGGCGGTTGGCCTGCAGCGCCGGCCAGGCGTGGCGGCCGGCCTCGATGGCATGCACCGGGGCGGCGCCGCGGCTGAAGGCCTCGCAGGCGAACGAGCCCGAACCGGCGCACACGTCGGCCACCGCCTGGCCGGCGAAGTCCTGGCCCAGCCAGTCGAACAGCGACTGCTTGATGCGGTCGGGCAGCGGCCGGGTGTCGAGCCCGGGCGGGGCGATCAGGCGCCGCCCGCCCAGGGCGCCGCCGATGATGCGCAGGCTGCTGATCACGGCTGCACGCGGGCGAAGGCCGCCAGGTGGTCGAAGAAGGCGGGGTAGGTCTTGGCGCAGCAGGCGGGATCGGCGATCGCCACCCCGGCGGCGCAGGCGCCCAGCATGGCGAAGCTCATGGCCATGCGATGATCGGCATAGCACTCGACCGTGGCCGGGGTCAGCGGGCGGGGATCGATGCGCAGCCAGTCCTCGCCGTGCTCGACCTGCTGCCCCAGCCGGCGCAGCTCGGCCACGGTGGCGGCCAGGCGGTCGGTCTCCTTGATGCGGATGTTGGCCACGTTGCGGATGGTGGTCGGTCCCTCGCACAGGGGCGCGATCGCGGCCAGGGTCATCACCGTGTCGCTGATGTGGTGGAGGTCGGCATCGATCCCGCGCAGCCGCCCCTGGCCACGCACCACCGTGCGGTGCGGGCTGCGTTCGACCCGGGCGCCCATGCGCTCGAGCAGGGCGGCGAAGGCGTAGTCGCCCTGCAGCGATTCGCCGCTGAGCCCATCCACCGCCAGGGTGTGGCCGCCGGCGGCGGCGAGCGCGAAGGGGTAGCTGGCGGCGCTGGCGTCGGGCTCGATGCGCAGGCTGCGGGCGCGGTAGCCGGCCACCCGCCGCACCCGGAAGCCGGCGGCGACCTCGTCGACCTGGCCGCCGAAGTCGCGCACCAGGCGGCGGGTCATGTCGATGTAGGGGCGGCTCACCAGCTCGCCGTCGATCGCCACCGCGAGGTCGGCGTCGCCATGGCCGGCCGACAGCAGCAGGGCCGAGAGGTACTGGCTCGATCGGTCGCCACGCAGGTGGATGGTGCCGCCGGGCAGGCGGCCGCCACGGATGGTGATGGGCGGGCAGCCGGTGGGGCAGTCGACCGCCACTCCGAGCTGGCGCAGGCCGTCGACCAGGTCGGCGATCGGGCGTTTCGCCATGTGCTGGTCGCCGACGAAGGTGGTGGCGCCGGGCACCAGCGCCGCCAGCCCGGCCAGGAAGCGCACGGTGGTGCCGCTGTTGCCCACGAACAGCGGCTCGGCCGGGGCGCGCAGGCGCGAACGCCCGCCCTCGATGATGAGCTGGCCGGGCGCCCCGTCGCGCACCGCCACCCCCATCGCCTGCAGGCAGGTGCGCATGTGGCGGGTATCGTCGCTTTCCAGCACGTTCTCGAGCACCGAGGTGCCCTCGGCCAGGCCGGCGAGCACCAGGGCGCGGTTGGTCAGCGACTTGGAGCCGGGCACCGGCCAGCTCCAGGTGCGGCCGGGCGGGATGGGGACGATGGGCAGGGGCGGCATGGCAGGGACGACGATGGACCTCTCTCAGCCGTCCGCCAGCCCCTTGCCCGCCGGCACCTGCTGGGCCGGCAGGGCCTGCACCCCCCAGGCGTCTGCGACCAGGTAGCAGCGCTCGCCCAGACGCGCCGCCGCCACCAGCCTGCGCGGGTCGGGCAGGCCGTTGGCCGCCGCCACCTGGTCATCGATGTGCGCGCACACCACCTCCAGCAGGCACAGGGTGGTGGGCGGATCGCCCACCGGCACGAACTGGCGCGCCCGGCATTCCAGCGCCACCTGGGCAGCGGCCAGGCGCGGCGGCCGCACCTGCTGCGCCGGCACGGTGGCCAGGCCCAGCTCGGCGATCTCGCTCACCCCATGGGCATAGGCGGCGCCGCTCTGGTGGCAGGCCGCGAGCAGCGCCGGCGGCACCAGGTGCACCACCGCCTCGCCGGTGGCGCGCAGGTTGGCGAGGGTGTCCTTCTCGGGCTCGCGATGGCTGATGCACACCCCCAGGGTGGCCGGGCTGGCGGTGATGGCGGTGAAGAAGCTGAATGGCGCCAGGTTCACCGCCCCGGCGGCATCGACGGTGGTGATCCAGGCGATCGGCCGCGGCACCACCGCGCCGATCAGCAGGCGGTAGCGGGCGGTGTCGTCGAGCTGGGCGGGGTCGATCGTCGGCATGGCCTCGATCATGGCCTCAACGCAGCCAACGCATCAGCGGGGTCGGCCATGCCCACAATCCATAACCACCGAAATAGCCTAATCTTAAGCTAAGATATGCAGATTGTGATTACTTACTAACCATTCAGTCATACTTGACCGGACGGTCGATCGAGCTACAGACTGCGCGCCAGATCCCGCTCCAGGAAACGCCATGCCCAGCCCCCATCCTTCCCGTCAAGTCCGCCCGCTGTGGATCGTCCTGGCCGGCAGCCTGCTGCTGGTAGGCGCCTGCGGTGGCCCGCCGATGGATGGCATGACGGGCAAGCCGCCGCCGCCGGCGGTGGGGGTGGCCTCGCCCATCGCCCGCGAGCTGGGGGTGATGCGCGATCTCACCGGGCGCATCGAGGCGCTCGAGACGGTCGAGATCAAGCCCCAGGTCAGCGGCACCATCACCAAGGTGCTGGTGGCCGACGGCGCCGAGGTCGCCGCCGGCCAGGCGCTGTTCAGCATCGACCAGGCCCCCTTCACCGCCACCGCCAGCCGCGCCGAGGCGGGAGTCGCCCAGGCCGAGGCCCAGCTGCGCCAGGCGGTGGCGACGCGCGACCGCAACCGCGACCTGGCGCGGCAGAACCTGGTCTCGCAGCAGGCGGTCGACGACAGCGTGAGCCTGGCCGAGGCCGCCACCGCCGCCCTGGCGGCGGCGCGTGCGGCCCTGGCCACCGCCCGCCTCGACCTCGGCTGGACCACCGTCACCGCGCCCATCGCCGGGCGCATCGGCACCGTGCTCACCACCGCCGGCAACCTGGTGCAGGGCGGCGGGCCGGTGCCCGCCACCGTGCTCACCACCCTGGTGTCGGTCGACCCGGTGCAGGTGGCGTTCGACCTCGACGAGGCCGCCTATCGCCGGCTCGCCACCCGCCTGCAGGCGAGCGCCGCCGGCCAGGCCCCGGTGCCGGTGGCGGTCGGCCTGGCGGGCGAGGACGGCCACCCGCACCAGGGCCGCATCACCTTCATCGACAACCACATCGACGCCGCCAGCGGCACCATCCGCCTGCGCGCCAGGCTCGCCAACCCGTCGCGGGTGCTGACCCCGGGCGCCTACGCCCGCATCCGCCTCGAGGTGGAACCGCCGCGCCAGGTGCTGCTGGTGCACGAGCAGGCGCTGCAGTCCCAGCTCGCCACCCGCTACGTGCTGACGGTCGACGACCAGGGCATCACCGCCTTCCGGCCGGTGGTGCCCGGACCGGCGCACGGCGAACTGCGCGAGATCGCCGGCGGCCTCGCCGCCGGCGACCGGGTGGTGGTGACCAACCTGGCCAAGGTGTTCTTCCCGGGCATGCCGGTGCAGCCGCAGCCGGTGGCGATGGACACCCTCGCCGCCCCGGCCGAACACCCGGCCACCGCGGCCGTGGCGCGCTGAGGCCGACCCATGCGCCTGCCCCAGTGGTTCATCGACCGGCCGATCTTCGCCGGCGTGCTCTCGGTGCTGATCACCCTGCTCGGCCTGCTGGCGATCAACCGCCTGCCGATCAGCGAATACCCGGAGGTGGTGCCGCCGGCGATCCAGATCACCGCCGCCTATCCCGGGGCCAGCCCCGAGACCATCGCCGCCACCGTCGCCGGTCCGCTCGAGCAGCAGATGACCGGGCTCGACGGCCTGCTCTACATGGGCTCGCAGAGCACCCCCGACGGCTCGATGCAGCTCAACCTCACCTTCCGCATCGGCACCGACCTCAACCCGGTGCTGACCGAGGTGCAGAACCGCATCCAGCGCGCCTCGCCGCGCCTGCCCGAGGAGGTCCGCCGCCTGGGCGTGACCGCCACCAAGGAGGCCAGCCAGATCCTGATGGTGGTCAACCTGGTCTCGGCCGACGGCAGCTATTCCACCCTCGACCTCGCCAACTACGGACGGCTGTACATCCGCGACCAGCTGATGCGCGTGCCCGGGGTGAGCGAGGCGCCGGTGTTCGGCGCCGGCGAATACGCCATGCGGGTGTGGCTCGACCCGCAGAAGATGGCCGCCCGCCGCCTCGCCCCCGCCGACGTGGTGGCGGCGATCCGCGAGCAGAACCTCCAGGTCGCGGCCGGCGGCCTGGCCCAGCAGCCCACCGGCACCCCAGCCGCCTTCGAGCTGACCATCACCTCGCAGGGCCGCCTGACCGACGCCGACGAGTTCGCCCGCATCGTGGTCGCCCGCGGCGGCGACGGCCAGCTGGTGCGGCTGGACGATGTCGCGCGCATCGAGCTGGGCGCCAGCAGCTACAACCTGCGCAGCCTGCTCGACAACCAGCTGGCGGTCGCCATCCCGGTGTTCCAGGCCCCGGGCAGCAACGCCCTGGCGGTGTCGGACCAGGTGCGCGCGACCATGGAACGGCTCAAGCCGCAGTTCCCGCCCGGGGTGCAGTACGCGGTGGTCTACGATCCCACCGACTTCATCCGCGCCTCGATCCGCTCGGTGGTCACCACCCTGGCCGAGGCCATCGTGCTGGTGGCGCTGGTGGTGATCCTGTTCCTGCAGACCTGGCGTGCCTCGCTGATCCCGCTCATCGCGGTGCCGGTGTCGATCATCGGCACCTTCGCGGTGATGGTGCCGATGGGCTTCACCGTCAACGCCCTGACCCTGTTCGGGCTGGTGCTGGCGATCGGCATCGTGGTCGACGACGCCATCGTGGTGGTCGAGAACGTGGAGCGGAACATCGCCCTCGGCCGCTCGCCGCGCGCCGCCACCAAGCAGGCCATGCGCGAGGTCTCGGGGCCGATCCTGGCCACCTCGCTGGTGCTGTGCTCGGTGTTCATCCCCACCGCCTTCATCAGCGGCCTGAGCGGGCAGTTCTACCAGCAGTTCGCCCTCACCATCGCCATCTCGACCGCGATCTCGGCCTTCAACTCGCTGACCCTGTCGCCCGCCCTGGCCGCCCTGCTGCTCAAGCCCCACGTCCCCGGCCAGCGCGCCGGCGGGCCGCTGTTCGGCTGGTTCTTCGCCGGGTTCAACCGCCTGTTCGGCGCCGCCTCGAACGGGTACGTGAACACCACCCGGCGGGTGGTGCGCTTCGGGCTGATCGCCCTGGCGCTCTACGCCGGCCTGCTCGTCGCCACCGGCAGCCTGTTCAAGGCCACCCCGACCTCGTTCATCCCCGACCAGGACAAGGGCTTCCTGATCGCCTTCGCCAAGCTGCCCGACGGCGCCTCGCTCGACCGCACCGACACCGCCATCCGCGCCATGGGCGCGCTCGCGCTCAAGCATCCCGCGGTCGAGCACGTAGTGCAGTTCCCCGGCCTGTCGATCGCCGGGTTCACCCCGCAGTCGAACTTCGGCCTGATGTTCATCGGGCTCAAGGACCACGCCCTGCGCCCGGGCATGGAGCAGTCCGCCTTCGCGGTGGCGGGCGAGATCAACGGCCGCTTCGCCGGCATCGGTGACGCCCTGTGCATGGCCCTGCCGCCGCCACCGGTGCTCGGGCTGGGCATGACCGGCGGCTTCAAGCTCTACCTCGAGGACCGCGGCAACCTCGGCCTGCCGGCGTTGTTCAAGGCGGCCGAGGGAGTGATGGGCGCAGCCAGTCAGGACCCCCGCCTGTTCCAGGTGCTGACCTATTCCACCCTCGGGGTGCCGCGGGTGGCGGTCGATGTCGACAAGGAGAAGGTGCACGCCGCCGGGGTGCGTCTGGGCGAGGTCTACGACGCGCTCCAGGGCTATTTCGGCCAGTACTACGCCAACGATTTCAACCGCTTCAACCGCACCTACCAGGTGACGGTGAGCGCCGACGCCCCCCATCGCCGCGCCGCCGCCGACCTGGAGCGGGTGCAGGTGCGCAACAGCCGGGGAGAGATGGTGCCGCTGGCGGCCTTCGTCAGCGTGCGCGAGACCTCGGGCCCCGACCGCATCACCACCTACAACACCTACCTCGCGCTCGACATCAACGGCGGCGCCGCCCCCGGCATCAGCGGCGACGAGGCCAAGGCGGCGATGACCGCCATCCTCGAACGCACCCTGCCGCCCGGCATCAGCTTCGAGTGGACCGAGATCACCTACCAGCAGGAGCTGGCGGGGAACACCGCGGTCTACGTCTTCCCGGTGTGCGTGCTGCTGGTGTTCCTGGTGCTGGCGGCGTTCTACGAGTCGCTGGTGCTGCCGCTGGCGATCATCCTGATCGTGCCCTTGACCGTGCTCTCGGCCCTGGCCGGGATCTGGGGCCTGGCCCTGGCCGGGCTGGGCATGCCCGACAACAACATCATGACCCAGATCGGCCTGATCGTGCTGGTGGGCCTGGCCTGCAAGAACGCCATCCTGGTGGTGGAGTTCGCCCGCGACGCCGAGATCCACCGCAAGCTCGGCCCGTTCGAGGCGGTGATGGAGGCCTGCCGGCTGCGCCTGCGCCCGGTGCTGATGACCTCGATCGCCTTCATCCTCGGGGTGCTGCCGCTGGTGATGGCCAGCGGCGCCGGCGCCGAGCTGCGCCGCGCCACCGGCACCGCGGTGTTCTTCGGCATGATCGGGGTGACCATCTTCGGCCTCAACTTCACCCCGGTGTTCTACGCCTGGCTGCGCCGGCTGTTCCCAGCCCCGCTGCACAACGCGCACGACATCGAGGAGATCGAGGAGGCCGAACACGTCGCCGAACTGGCCGAGAAGGGCAAGCACCACGGCGACCACCCGGCCTCAACCTGAAGAATTTCCACCGCGGCGGCACGGCGACACGGCGGGTCGCTGATGGACGG
>JAKLKR010000222.1 GCA_023150565.1 Planctomycetota bacterium | reverse complement strand
GCTCACTCCCGACCGCGGCAGCGCCACCCGCATGGCCCTGCTCGAACGTCTGGCGGCAGGTGGTGCCAGCGGTTGCGAGATGTGGCTGAGCCCGTGGAACCTGGGGCTGGAATGGAACCGTTCCTGGCCCGGCTACCGCGGCGCCGGGCGCTACCACGACGGCCATGCCTGGGCCCTGGATCGCGTGCTCGACCGTGCCGAGGCGCTGGGCATGCACATCAATCTCAGCCTGTTCAACCACGGTCAGGGCCGCGCCGGGCCGGGACCGGAGGAGGATTGGGAGCTGCACGCCTATGCCCGCGACCAGGGCGGCTGGCTCGACATTCCGGCGCAACTCTTCACCGACGCGCGCGCCTTCGCCTACCAGCGCCGGCTGTTCCGCTACCTGGGGGCACGCTGGGGCGACAGCCCGGCGATGCTGGGCTGGAAGCTGTGGGCCGAGGTCAACCTGGTGCAGGCGCCGGTGGACACGGTGGTGGATTGGCACCGCCGCGCTGCCGAGGCGCTGGCGGCGGCCGACCCCTGGCGTCATCCCATCACGTCGCATTGGTGCGGCGACTGGAACTCGGCCAACCGCGACATCGCCGGCCTGCCCGGCATCGGCTACATCACCATCGATGCCTACAAGGGCGACAACCGCGCCATCGCCGATCTGCTCTGCCGCAGCACCCGCGATCCCCGCTTCCCCCGCGATGGCCTGGCGGGTCTGGGCAAGCCGGTGCTGGTGACCGAGTTCGGCGGCGGCGCCGGGGCGACCTCCCGCGCCCGCATGGCGGTTGAACATGCGGTCGGCCCGTGGGCGGCGCTGGTCAGCGGGCACGCCGGAACGCCCATGCTGTGGTGGTTCGAGTGGATCGATCAGGAGGACCGCTTCGGGGTTTACGGCGCGGTCAACCGCTTCCTCGCAGGCGAGGACCTGCGCGGCAGCGAGGCCCGTTGCGTCGCTCCCACCGTCGAGGGCGGGCTGTGGTGCCGGGCTTGGCTGCGCCCGGGCCGGGGCCTGGGCTACCTGCTCGACGAGGGCTGGGGTCGCGGCGAACCGGAACGTCGGATTCCCACTGCTGGCGTGCGGTTGAACGAGGTGCGGCCGGGGGCGATGTCGGTGGAGTGGTGGGATGCCGATCGCGGGCGGGTGCTGGAGCGGCGCGACATCGCCCATCCGGGCGGCACCCTGACCCTGGTCCCGCCGGCGTTCTCGCGCCACCTCGCCTTCAAGCTGATGCGGCGCGATTGAGCGTGCCGCGGTCGTCGCGGTAGACCCATTCCCCGTCGACGCGCACGAAGCGCGAGCGCTCCTCGTGCACCTGTTCCTTGCCCGCATGGCGGAAGCGGGCGCGGAAATGCACTTCGCCGGCCAGGTCGTCTGGTCCGCCTCCTGCCACCGCCACCACCACCAGGCCGCACCACTCGAGGGACAGCGATTGCCGCAACTGGCGCACGTCGACCTTGGCACGCAGCAGCGGATGGCTGGTGCGGATCAGGTAGGGCACGTCCTTGCGTATGAAGGCGCAGTAACGCGAACGCATCAGGGCTTCAGCGGTGGGGGCGCTGCCGCCGAGATGCCAGACTGCGCAGCAGGCCTGGTAGTCCAGGCCCGATGCGCAGGGGCAGGGATGATCCGACATCAGCCGCCGAGGATGGCGGCGATGATGGTGCGCTGCTTCTTGTCGGCGCGGTGCACCGCCAGCGAGAGTTCGTCGCTTAGGATGTCGAAGGCCTCGGAGAGGCTGATGGTCACCCCGTCGGCGCTGGCGGTCTTGGGGGCGCGGCCGCCACGGGCCTTGGCGGGCTTGGCTGCCTTGGCTGCCTTGCCGGCTTTGGCCGCCTTGCCCGGCTTGGCCATGGCCTTGATCTCGGCGGCATCGACGCCGAGGAAGGCCGCATACTTCTCGGCGGTGCGCGCATTGGGCGCGCCCTTGCCCTTGAGCAGGGTGGTGAAGGAGGACAGCGCCACCCCGATGGTCTTGGCGAGGGAGGCGGTGGACAGGCCACGCTCCTTCTGGGCGGCGAGGAGGGCGGAGACGAGCTGGGTTTTGGCCATCGCGGAAGCATTGGCTTTCGGAACCGGGCTTCAAGCCCGGTTCCGAATCCTTACCGGTGCATACCGGAAGTCCGCACCCGGCCGGCGCTCTGCCGGCCGGGATCCGGTCGGATCTATTCCACCACCACCGCATCGGCCAGGGCGGTGCCGAGCAGCGGATGCTCGACGCCGGTGCAGCGGTTGGAGCGCCGCAGCACCCGCTCCGGCGCGAGGAATGGGATGGGAGGCAGGTTCTCGGGCTCGACGTGGGTCTGTACGCAGCTCTCGGTGTGATCGCGCTGCAGTTCATGGTCGATGCGGATGCCGCGATCGTGATCAGCGATGGCGCAGCCTTCGATCAGGGTGTCGACCGCCGCTCCCCGGATGCGGATGCTGCTGTTGTTGCAGGCGTGATGGCGGCGGATGACCGTGGCGCGGGTGAGGCCGATGGTGGTGCTGCGTAGTGCAGGGATGGCGGTGATCGCCGCCAGGTGTTCGGCGGTGAGGGGGGCATCCTGGTCGCAGCCATGGGCATCGACGGTGAACGCCACCTGCCAGCCCCACACCAGCAGGGTGCTGGCGCCGCCGATCCAGCGGTCGATCTCCGCCTCGCCGCCGCCCCAGCCGTTGCCGGCCTCGACCACGTTGCCGATGAACTGGTTGCGCCAGCTCGGTTCGACGCGGTGGTACCGGCTCTGGGTGCTGTAGCCGAGCTTGCTCAGGCAGTTGAAGTTGCTGGCGCGGATGGCGCGGTTGCCGGCCACGATGCATTCGCAGTTGGGCGGGTAGAGCTGGATGCAGGTGCCGGTGTCGCGGTGGATGTTGCCATGGAAGATCAGCCGGCCGCTGAACACCCCCACCGATACCACCGAGCTGGCGTCGGGTGCGAGATCCCACGGGCGGTCCACGGTCAGGCGTCGACCGTCGGCGGCGGTGACGGCGCGGTACTGCCCGGCACCGCGGCCGGCATGGATGTAGACATGAGCGCCATCCATGGTCGGTCGGCTGTCGCGGGTGCCGTAGCCCAGCACCGGATCGCGGGCCAGCAGCACGGCGCCGGCTTCGCAGGGCTCGACGGCGCCGAAGTACATGGTGCCATGGCCGTCGAGGGTCATGGCCTCGTGGTCGCCGCCGTAGAGGTGCTGCATCTCGTTGCGCGCCCAGTACACGTGGCGCACCCCGGTGGAGCCGAAGAAGAGGTTGACCCCGCTGCCCATGCCGGTGATGGCATTCGGCTGGAAACGGTTGCCCGCGAAGATGTTGCCTTCCCCACCCGAGAGGCAGCACAGGCCCTTGGCCCACACCTGGTTGCGCGCCACCTCGCTGCCCTTGCACAGGCGCAGGAAGAACCCGCCACCGCTGTGGAAGATGTCGCAGTCCACCACCCGGTGGCCGTGGCCGTGCAGTTCGACCGCCCAGCCGGCGCCGTCCTGGGGATCGTCGAAGCGGCGGCCGTGGTGCGACTTGCCGTCGCAGCACATGTAGCGCAGGTTGCAGCGGATGAGCAGGCGCTCGAGGGTGACGTGGTCGCCCTCGACGGTGATGGCGTTGCGGTGCTTGCCCTGGGTGTAGATCGCCAGATCGCGCACCGCGCAGCCGTCCTGGCATTCGATCAGGGCCGGCAGGGCGGGATCCTGGTCGGTGAACCACAGGGTGGTGACATCGCGGCCTTCGCCGCGCAGGCTGACGTTCCGGGGCAGGCGCAGCGGCGAGTGCTGGCCGGCCATCCCCGGTCGCAGCCACATGTCCAGGCGGTAGCGCCCGCGCGGCACCACGATCTCGCCGCCGCCTGATTCCAGCAGCAGTTCGCAGGCCTGGATGAAGGCGAGGGTGGAATCCTTGCGGCCGGTACGGTCGGCCTTGAAGTCGAGCACATTGGCCACCCGCGGGTGGACCGGCGCCGGGGCGATCTGCACCGTCCCCACCACCGACTCGCTGCCGCCGCGCCCGTTGCCGGCCAGCAGCCGCCAGGAGCCGGGGCGGCAGTCGGCCGGTATGGTGGCGCGTACATGCCAGGGTGAGGCCTCGCTGGCCACCAGCGGTTGGCGGGTGCCGTCGCCGGCCACCAGGGCCAGGGTGGCGCCCTGACCGTCATCGCCCCAGCCGAGGGCGCGGCCGAAGGCGGCGATCCAGCCGCCGGGAGCCGCCGCCGCCAGCCCGCGGTCGCCCTGGCACCACCAGGCGTCGGGGGCGTTCGCCACCACCGGGGCGGAGGTGCCATGGGCGTCGCGCACGCGCAGCGCCACCAGGCCGGGCTGCCAATCCGCCGGGATCACCGCGTACAGGCTTTCGCTGCTGGCCAGGTTGACCTCTGCCGCGGTCCAGCCCTGGGTGGGGATGGCGCCGTCGCCCGCGTCCTCCAACCGGCACAGTTCGACCGTGGCGCCGGGGCCGAAGCTGCCGCACAGCAGCACGGTCTCGCCGGGCAGCACGGGGGAGGAAATCCAGAAGATCACGGGGGTGGTCATGGGGGCTCCTGAAAAGAGGGTATCACATTGATGATCTAACGCAAACCCAACAACCGCACGAGGAGTGATTGAAAAAAATTACAACGTTATAAGATTGCCCGGGATCCAATGCCCCAGTTTGCGCCGTAGGCGGATCTGGCGCATACTGACGACGGGGGACCGCCATGCGACGCCAGTGCCATGCCTTCACCCTGATCGAGTTGCTGGTGGTGATCGCCATCGTCGCCATCCTGGCCGGGATGCTGATGCCGGCGCTCAACACCGTGCGCGAGGCGGCGCGGCAGTCGACCTGCGCCAACAGCACCCGCCAGCTGCTGCTGGCGAACCTGAGCTATGCCAACGACTGGGAGGGATTCGGGGTACCGGCCTGGGGTTGGGATGCAGCCGGTGCGGACATCCTCAATCTTTCCTGGACGCGCAACCAGGCGTTCCTCGACCAGATGGAGATCACCGCCTGGGACAAGTGCAAGTCGGTGATCTGCCCCAACAGCAATGCCGCCATCATCAAATGGTACACGCTCAACCGGTCGACCGGGATCAACATGGCCCAGTATTGGGGGACCTGCGGCGCCTGGGGCACCCCCAACACCATCGTCCAGATCCAGCTGTCGCGGGTCAAATCCCCAGGAATGACCTTCATGTTCGCCGATGCGGTCGATCTGGTGCTGAACTGGGGCAACCGCGACAGCTACCAGAATGAATCGATCCTCACGCCCAATGGCATGGTCGCCTACCGCCACCGCCAGCAGCTGGTGCTCGGATACTGGGACGGCCATGTCGCGCCCATGGCACGCGCGACCTTCAAGGCCCTGGACTACTGGGACCGCGCCTGGCAGGCGTATTGAACCTCAAGGCATGCTCCGGCCGTTTCGTGTTTGCGGCGCGCCCCAGCCCCAACCTGCTGAATTCAATCAGGGTGGCGGTCCCTGGGAAACCACAACCCCGGCTGCCGCCAGTCCAGCCTGCGGAATGGAAGCCACATGGCCGTCCGGCCAGCCGGCGACACCTTTGCCCTGGTGAAGCAGGGAAAAATAGGCTCTGTCAACGGTCAGGGCTCCCGTGTTCCACCAATATCCACCCGACAGCCAGGGCTTACCGAAACGATAGGCATCGGCCAGGAATGGTTGCTGAGAACTGAGTTCAGCGATCCGGGCGGCCCCGCCTGGGCTAGTGAACGCCTTTGTGGCATCAATGTTGTTGAACCAACGCGGGTGGTACACCCATTCCTGTGCGGCTCCGGGAGGCTTCTGCGCTGGGCAACTCAAGGCGTTGGGCCAGCGTACCACGGCGCGATAGTAGTAGGTGAATCCGTCGCCACAGGTGGCGGTGACGTAGCTGGTGACCGGCACCTCCAACATCCCGGTGCGGAGAATGGCGATGATCATCGACCGGTTCTCGTTGTGCAGAGGCGGCGTGCTGGCGCACTCGATCCCCTCGTTGTAGGGGGTCATGCCTTCATTGTCGCCGGCGTAGCCGATGATCGCCATCATCACCTGCCGCTGGTTGCTGGAGCAGGAGGTTTGCTTGGCCGCGTTTTTCACGGCATTGATCGCCGGCAGCAGCATCCCCGCCAGGATCGCCACGATGGCGATCACCACCAGCAGTTCGATCAGGGTGAAAGCCCGGCGAGGTTCCATGAGCCAGTATACCTCAGGATTCCTGATTGTGGGCCGCGACTGCCATCAGGGCTGGGTGACGGAATAGAGCACGTTGTTCTCGCGCATCTGGCCCTGGGCCAGGGTGGCGCAGCGGCCGTCGGGGAAGCTCACCACCGCGCGGTCGCGGTGGTTGCGCAGCAGGAAGTTGGTGCTGTTGGGTGGAGTGACGGAATATTCGCCTGGGACGGGCGACCAGTTCCACCAGTAGCCGCCGCTGTTGGCCGGGCTATTGAGACGCACCGCATCGCCGAGCAGGGGCATGCTCTGGTTGGCGTTGATCAGGCGCATACTGCCGCCGGCGGCGGTGGTCTGCTCGCTCACCCCAGGCAGCTTGCCGCTGTCGAAGAACCAGCGCATCTGGAACTGCCAGTCCTTGGGCTGGATGCGCACCTTGGTCGTCGGGTCGACCGGCTGTTGGCCGGGACAGGCGGAGGGGTTGCGGTAGGACTTCATCACCACGCTGTTGGACCAGGCGCTCCAGCCGTGGGCGCAGGCCCAGCCGGGTTCGAAGCCGACGGCATAGGAGGTGGGCAGGTACTCGCCCTGGTACAACGCCACCGTGGCCCGGCGGTAGCTGGCATGGACGATATTGGCTCCCGCGCAGTCTATGCCTTCGCGGTAGGGCAGCCAGCCGCGGTTGTCGCTGGCGTAGGTGATCAGCGCCAGGGTGGTCTGGCGCTGGCGGCTACCGCAGTCCATGCTGGTGGCCACCGCCTTGGCGGTGTTGATGGCGGGGATCAGCATGCTTGCCAGCACCCCGATGATGGCGATCACCACCAGCAGCTCGATGAGGGTGAAGGCGCGTCGGCTGGAGGGAATACGCATCTCCCGAGTCTAGCCATTAGGCCTTGGTTTCCCTAGCGTGTTTCGCTGTTTTGTAGCGTTCCGGTGAGTGATCCGCCGCGGCTTCAGGTCATCGTCCTGGTCGGTTTCCCACGGGTTTCCTTACTCGCTCAGTGCCAGCTCCAGGGCCGCATCGGTGGTTCCATAGAGCCAGTCGAGCTGCTGCGCCAGCCGGTGGGGCTTGCTGCCCAGCCGGCGGTAGGCGCGGGCGGTCTCCAGGCGCAGGCGGCGCAGCTCGTCGAGCAGCGCCCCGGCCTCGGGGTAGAGCCCTTCGCCCGCGCGCCAGCGCAGCAGCGCATGCGCGCAGTCGGCGCGGTTAGCGAGGTTGCGCGCCGCCAGGTCCCACCAGGCGAGCAGGTCGGCGCCCGTGCGGGCCGAGCGCGCCGCCTGGGCGAGCAGGCCGCGCGCCTCGCGGTAGTCCTGCTGGCGCGCCGCGGCCTTGGCGATCTCGCCCCCTAGCTGGCCGCCGGCGGCGAAGGCGTCGAGCCGGCGCAGCGCGCCGCGCGGGTCGGTGGGCAGGGTCAGCTTGTTGTAGTCGAGGGTGATGCACTGGGTGAGGAAGCAGGGCTCGGAGAGCAGCTCCCAGGCCCGCGCCAGGGGGGCGGTGGGGCAGCCGAAGCGCGCCACCACGTGGCGGTCGAGCAGGGCGTCGACGTCCTCGCCGGGGTGGCGCAGGGCGAGGGCGCCGCACTCGATGCCGTGCAGCTGCAGTTCCCAGGGGTGCTGGTGCACCGTCCACGAGGTCACGATCGAGCCGCGCAGGTCGCTGCGCGCCCCCGAGCGCACCCAGGTCACGGTGTTCTGCAGCTTGTCGCGGAAGCGCGAGGCGAACACGTTGTCGCCATAGCAGCTGGTGGTGGGGCAGGCCACCACCCCGAAGCCCTGGCGGGCCAGGTGGTGGGCGGTGTAGGTGGGGTCGATCGGCGCCTGGCGGCCCTGCGGCCACAGGTCGGGGCCGAAGCTGCGCAGCTCGTCGGCGGTGAGGGTGCCCGGATCGACCATCTCGTTGTGCAGGGTCTCGGGATGGCGGCGGCTCCACAGCCAGGCCTTGTCCTGCCCCTGCCACGAGAAGTAGTTCCAGTCGCACAGCTCGACCTCGCGCGGCAGCCGGTCGATGGTCTCGAGGTGGGCGAGCGCCATGTCGGCCCAGATCATCGGGGTGATGCCGCGCGCCAGCAGGGGGGCGATGACCGCGCGCAGGTGGCGGTCGAACAGCCCGTGCAGGCCGTTGGCGGCGGCCTCGGCGCGGCAGGCCGGGCAGCGGCCGAAGAAGATGGCCTCGTCCATGCCGACATGGAAGCGGCGGATGCCGCCGAACAGCTCCAGGTGCTCGTCGATCCAGCGCTGCAGGAAGGGCAGCAGTTCGGGGTGGTTGGGGCAGTACTGCTCGATGCGCCCGGGCAGTTCCGCCAGGTGCATGTAGGCCGGGTCCTTGAGCACGTACTCGCAATGGCCGAGGGTCTGGAAGAGCGGGATGGCGGCCAGGCCGAGGCTGGCGGCATGGTCGAGGATGGCGCGGAATTCGGCCTTGGTGAAGGCGTCGGGGGTGGCGCATGTCGGGCAGGTGTCCCAGCGCACGCTGTTCTCGACCTCCCACAGGATGGTGTCGTAGCCCATCGCCGCCAGTTCGCCCAGCCAGTGGCGCAGGCGCGCGCCGGTGGGGTTGGCGTGGTTGAGGTCGATGTGGAAGGCGCGCATGGGGATTCTCAGGGGAGCAGGTCGAGCGTCTGGATGAGGCAGCAGCCGGTGTGGTAGCCCGGATCCGCATCCGGGGTGGCGGGCACCACCCGCACCGGGGCGCCGTCGGGGCCGAGGGTCTGGCAGGCCCAGCCGTGCACGCGCGGGTTGACGTAGCTGGCGAGGAAGCCGTCGACGCAGCGGTCGAGCAGCGCCGCGGCGCCGACGCGTTCGGCCTGGGCGGGATGGCGGGCGAGGAGCAGGGCGCAGGCGCGCATGGTCTCGGGCAGGCTCCACCAGGGCATGTCGCCGTTGACCACCCGTTCCGACGACAGCGACCACAGCTTGCACATGCCGGGGCCGCGCAGGCCGCGTGCGGCGCTGGCGGCGAGCAGGTGCGGCAGCCAGCCGGCATGGGCGGCGATGCGCGCGCGCTCGCCGGGGGTGGCGCCGGCGCCGCCGGCGTCGAACAGCCACAGCGCCAGGCCCACCAGTTCGCAGGCGTGGCCGGGATCGCACACCACCTCGCCCCCAAGG
>JAKLKR010000221.1 GCA_023150565.1 Planctomycetota bacterium | reverse complement strand
CACGGTGTTCGTGCCGGTCTGGGCCTTCCTGTTCATGGCCGCGCGCAGCGCCCTCGCCGGCGATGCCAAGGGCTACCTGGAGCGCACCGCCAAGATCCAGTGGGGGCTGATGTCGTGCGTGTTCGCGCTCAGCCACATCCCCGCCCTCACCACCCTGCCGCTGCGCGCCGAGCTGGGCGGCACCGCCCGCGGCCCCGACCTGGTGCTGTGGCTGCTGCTGGTGGTGCAGCTGTCGGACGTGTTCCAGTACATCTGGGGCAAGAGCCTGGGCCGCCATCCCCTCGCCCCCGTGCTGAGCCCGAAGAAGACCTGGGAAGGCCTGCTGCTGGGGGTGCTGAGCGCGGCCGGGGCCGGCGCCGCCCTGTGCTGGCTGACCCCCTTCCCGCCCTGGCAGGCCGCCCTGGTGGCGCTGGCGCTGTGCCTGGCCGGGTTCTTCGGCGGGCTGGTGATGTCGGCGATCAAGCGCGACGCCGGGATCAAGGACTGGAGCCACCTCATCCCCGGCCACGGCGGCATCCTCGACCGCGTCGATTCGCTGGTGTTCGCCGCCCCGGCGTTCTTCCACATCGTGCGCTACTGCTGCGGCGGATGAGCCGCAGGCTGGCCTTGCCCGGATGGCGCGGCACGCTCGCCGCCGGTGTCCCCCGCCACCCACCTACTGCTCAGCTGGCTGATCGCCCAGGGCGGTCGCGACCGGCGCGAACGCCTGGCCATCACCCTGGCGGGTGTTGCACCTGACGCTGACGGACTCGGGCTGGTGGCGGGACTCGCTACCGGTTCGCTGGACCGCGCCCAGGACTGGTACCATCAGTGGCACCACCAGGTCACCCATCCGCTGGTCGCCGGGGTGGTCATGGCCCTGGCGGCATGGGCCTGGTGCCACCGCTCCTGGCGGGTCCTGTGGCTGGCCCTGGCCGCGTTCCATCTCCACCTCCTGTGCGACGTGGCGGGCTCGCGCGGCCCCGATGGCGACCAATGGGGCATCCCGTACCTGGCGCCCCTGTGCTCCTGGACCTGGACCTGGGATGGCCAGTGGGAGCTCAACGCCTGGCCCAACTTCCTGACCACCCTGACCGCCGAGGCGGCGATCCTGGCCCTGGCCTGGACGCGGGGGATTTCGCCGGTCGAACTGCTGTCGCCAGGGTTAGACCGGCGCTTCATTGCCCTGTTGCGGCGCTGGCTGCCGCCGACCCGCGGAGACACGCATGGCTGAAACCCGTGCCCAGGAGCTGGTGCGCCTGCTCAGCCTCGTCCCCCATCCCGAGGGCGGCCACTACGTCGAGACCTTCCGCGCCCCGGCCCAGGTGGCGGGGGCGGGCGGGACGCGCTCAGCCTCCACCGCGATCCTGTTCCTGCTCGCCGCGGGCGAGGTCAGCCGCTGGCACCGGGTGCGCTCCGACGAGGTCTGGCACTGGCACGAGGGCGCCCCGCTCGAACTGCTGACCTGCACCGGGCCGGGCGCGCCGGTGCTGCGTCTGCCGCTGGGACCGGTGGCGGCCAACTGCCTGCCGCAGCGGGTGGTGCCGGCGGGGGTGTGGCAGGCGGCGCGGCCGCTCGGCGGCCACACCCTGGTCGGCTGCACGGTGGCGCCGGGCTTCGATTTCGCGGACTTCACCCTGGTCGACGCCGACGACGGCTTCGCGCGCTGGGCGCTGGGCCAGGGAGACCCCCGGCTGGTCCGCCGGTGATCCATCCCGCCGCGCTTCCCGCCATCGCCCTGGGCGTGGCCGGCATCGCCGCCGGCACCGTGCTGGTGCGCTTCAGCGAGGCCGGCCCGCTCGCCACCGCCTTCTGGCGGCTGGCGCTGGCCTGGCCGGTGCTCGCGGCGCTGGCGGCGGTCACCCGCGCCGGCCATGCCCCGCTGCGCGGCTCGGCCCTGGTGGGGGTGTGCTTCGGCATCGATCTCGCCTTCTACCACCTCGCCATCGGCCTGACCACGGTCGCCAACGCCTGCCTGCTCTCCAATCTCGCCCCGGTGGTGGTGACCCTGGTGGCGGTGGCGCTGGGCTGGAGCCGGCGCGGCTGGGCCACCTGGGCCTCGCTGGCGGTGGCGGTCGCAGGTGCCCTGCTGCTCACCCGCGGCGGCGGACAGGCGGACCAGGGGCGTCTGCTGGGGGATCTGTTCGGGGTGCTGTCGGCGCTCGCCTATGCCGCCTACCAGCTGGCCGCCAACCGCGTACGTCGCGACGGCGCCGACACCCTGCGCACCATGGCCCATGCCGCCCTGGCGGGCGCGCTGGTGCTGTTGCCGTTGGCGCTGCTGCGCGGCGAGACGGTGCTGCCGGCCACCCTCAACGGCTGGCTGGTGGTGATCGCCATGGCCCTGGTGGCGCAGGCGCTCGGCCAGACCCTGATCGTGTGGTCGCTGGCCCACCTGGCGCCCGGGTTCTCGTCCCTGGCCCTGCTCGGCCAGCCGGCGCTGGTGGCGGTGGTGGCCTGGCCGCTGTTCGCCGAACCCCTGGCCGCCTTGCAGATCGCGGGAGCGGTGGTGCTGCTCGCCGGAGTCTGCTGGGCACGCCACGTTCACGCTGCGAACCCGCAGGAAACCAGGGCGGATCCCGCCCTGTGACCCCCTACGCCGCCGGCAGGCCGCGGGCCTGCAGCCAGGCGCCGAGGTCGCGGTCCATGGTGTCACCCAGGATGTGGCGGGTGAACCAGGCGTAGACCATCAGGCGGATGCGCGCCAATTGCTTGGCATCGGTCTTGGCTCCTGCCTGCAGCAACTGGAACTGGCGGTGGAAATCCTGGTGCTGATCGAGGTGGGCCTGCAGGCGCGGATAGCGATACTTCGACATGAGGTGCTGCTCATGCGCGAAGTGGAAATTGATGTAATCCTCAACCTCTTGTACCAAAACAGCATGTGACTTGACAGGGTCAGTCAGGGTGAGGTCTTGCAACAGCCCGAAGAGGCGCTGGTGCTGCTGGTCGATGGTATCGACACCGACACTGTATTCGGGTTTCCAAAGCGGCTGGGTGTCGGTCACGAGTTCAGTGTCGGTTCATGGGGTATCGGCACAAGTGCATCCAACGATACAACTTTGGTCATAATCTTCATTTTGATAGGACAAAACCCCCGACTGATGGTCGGGGCTCGACAGGGTCCGTGACTCCCGCTGACTGCATAGAATATCAGATACCGATATGTATCGATATCTGATATTGACATTGGCCTACCGGCCCCCAGGATGCAGCCATGCCCCAAGCCGACGAACCGATCACCCGCGACCATGTGGCCGAGGCGGTCAGGGCCCTGGCCACCGCCGGCCGCCGTGCCTCCTGGCGCGAGGTCCGCCGGTACCTGGGCAAGGGCTCGCCCAACACCATCCTCGCCCACCTGCGCGCCCTCGACGCCGAGACCTCCGCAGCCCAGGCCAGCCAGGAACCCCAGACCCCGGCCGCGATCACCGACCTGGTCGGCAGCAAGGTGTGGCAGGCGGCGCTGGCCGCCGCCCGCAGCCAGGTCGCCACCGAGATGCAGGAGATGCAGGCCCGCCTGCAGGCCGAAGAGGCGCGCTGCACCGACCTCGCCGGATTGGTCGAGCGGCTGGAGGAGCAGGTGGTCGAGGCGCGCCGCCAGGGCGATGCCCAGGTCGAGGCCCTGCGCGCCCTCGCCCGCGCCCAGGAGGACACCCGCCAGCGCGACCAGGCCGCCGCCGCCCAGCTCGAGGCCCTGATCGCGCGCCTGGATGGGCTGCACCTCCAGGCCCAGGAGCACCACCGCAGCCACGGCGAGGCCCTGGCCGCGACCACCAGCCTGGTGGAAGACAGCCACCAGCGTCTGAGCGCAGCCCAATCGCGCCTGGCGCAGGACAGTTCGGCCGCCTGGGCCCATCTGGGCGAGGCCGGCGACGACCGCACCCGGCGCCTGGATGCCCTGCTGGCGCTGCACGAAGCCGCGCGCGCGCAGAGCGCCGCCCAGGCCGCCAGCCGCCAGGCCGCCGACGAGCAGCTGGCGCAGGCCCTGGCGGTCGGTCTCGGCGATCTGGGCCGCTCCCTGGCCGCCGGAGATCGCACCCTCGCCGCCTGCCTGCGCCAGGGCGAGGGCCAGGCCGCAGACCTCGCCGCGCTGCGACAGGACCTCCAGCAGCTGCGCAGCGAGCAGGGGACGGCCCAGGAACTCCTGCTGATGCAGCTCGCTCAGGCCGGCGACCAGCGCCTCGCCTGGCAGGATGGCATGGAACAGCGGCTCACAGCCGCGCTGCGGGCCGCCATCCCGCCCGTGACAGGGCCGGTGGTGCCGCCATCCTGAGGGCATGGCCGAGCGCACACCCATCCTGACCATCAGCCGCAGCGGAGCGCTGCCGCAGGTGCTCGGCATCATCTTCGCCCTGCTCTTCGCCCTGCTGGCCTACGCCGTCATCGCCGAACGCGGCAACGTGCGGGTCAACAAGCGGCCGGCGGTCCCGTCCGACGCCTGGTTCCCCGTCCTGCTCGCCGCCGGCAGCCTGGCCCTGGCCGGTTTCCGCTGGTCGACCGAGGTCGATCTTTCGGCCCGCACCCTGCGCCGGCGCCGGCGCTGGTATGGCATCACCTGGGGTGGCGACGAGGCGATCGGCGAGCCGCAGCGGGTGGAATGCTGGGAGGAGGTGCGCGGCGCCGGCAAGAACCGCCGCACGGTGCGCCCGGTGGCGCTGGTGTGCAGCGGCCAGCGCATCGAGCTAGGGGCGCCCAACCTGCCCCTGGCGGCCCGGCGCCTGGCCGAGGACGCCGCGCGCACCGCCGCCGTCCCGCTGCACGACCGCAGTTCCGGCGCCACCGTGGTGCGCGCCCCCGACCAGCTCGACGTCCCCGCCATCCGCCGCGCCAGCGAAGCCGACTTCGCCCTGCCGCCGGCCGCCCCCGGCAGCCGCCTGGCGGTCGATGACGACCTCGGACGCCAGCAGACCGTGCGCATCGCCGCCGCCCCCACCGCGATCGGGGCGGCGGTGGTCATCTCGGCCATGTTCCTGGCGGTGCCGCTGGTGGTGTTCCTGCTGGTGCTGCCCGGGCATCTGCGCTGGATGCTGCTGTTCCTCGGCATCCCCCTGGTGGTGGCGGCGGTGGCGATGCGCGCCCTCGGCCTGTTCGGCGGCTCCATCACGGTCGGCGACGAGGGCCTGCGCCAGGGCTCGACCACCCTGACGGCCGACGAGATCGAGGAGCTGGTGGTGGTCGATGGACCCACCTGGCGGCGCCAGCTGCGGGTGATCAGCGACCGCCGCGAGCTGCGCCTGGCCTGCGGGCACGACCACGCCGACCTGGTGCGCCTGCGCGCGATCCTGCTCAACGGTCTCGCCGGCCGCCGGGTGCCGCCCACCGCGACCGGAAATCACCATCCGGACCGATAAGCCCCGCTGGTCCTTGGCGGACCGCCTTCCATAACTGTGATATCATGGTTGACACAATCCTCACCTATCCCCGTTACCGCGATCAGGTGCTGGGCTTATGGCTCGGCAAGTTCATCGGTGGCACCGCCGGTGCACCCGTCGAAGGGCTCAAGGGCACGCATGCCTTCACCCCCGCCCAGGTGGTGCCGACCACCCTGGTCGAGAACGATGATACCGATCTGCAGCTGCTCTGGCTGCATGCCCTGGAGGAGCACGGCCCGCGCCTGGGCGCCGAGCAGCTGGCGCGCGAATGGCGCGAGCACGTCGACGCCCCCTGGTGCGAATACGGCTATGCCTGCCGCAACCTGGCCGAGGGCGTGCCGCCGCCGCGCTCGGGCCGGCACAACAACTGGTTCTTCGGCGAGAACATGGGCTGTCCGATCCGCTCCGAGATCTGGGGCGCGGTGTGCCCGGGGGCGCCGGCCGAGGCCGCACGCCTGGCCGGCCTCGACGCCAGCCTCGACCATTTCGGCGCCGCGGTCGACGCCGAGCGCTTCCTGGCCGCGGTCGAGGCGGCGCTGTTCACCGAATCCGACCTGCGCCGGCTGATCGTCCGCGGCCTCGAGCACGTCACCCCCGACGGCCGCTTCGCGCGCCTGATCGCCGACGTGCTCGACTGGCAGCGCCGGCTGCCCTGGCGCACGGTGCGTGAACGCATCATCCAGGTGCACGGCGACCCCTGCTCGCTGCACGCCCTGCCCAACCTCGGCTTCACCGTGCTGGCGCTGCTCGAAGGCCAGGGCGACCTCACCGCCACCGTGGCCCTCGCCATCAACGCCGGCTGGGACACCGACTGCACCGCCGCCACCGCCGGGGCGATCATCGGCGGCCTGGCCGGGGCCAGCGGCCTGCCGGCGGCGCTGCGCGCGGCGGTGCCCGACACCTACGCCATCAGCCCATGGATGCTCGGCTTCCCGCGCAGCGGCGGGCTCGACCGCCTGACCGACGCCACCTGCGCCATGGCCCTGCGGGTGGCCAGCGAACTCGGCACCGGGGTGCGCATCGACGGCGCCCCCGCCGGCCTCGCCCCCGCCCCGCTGGCGGTGGTGCCGCAGCCAGCGCGCCTGACCGCGCCCAAGCCCACCGGCCAGGCGCGCTGGCGTATCGCCGGCCCGTTCTGGCGCGGCTGGGACGAGCGCCGCAAGGCCGAGGGCGACCACGGCGCCTCGCCGGCGGCCACCTGCCTGCCCTCGCTCGCCTACATGACCCACATGCAGAGCGGGATCGAGCTCGACCAGCTCGCGCCGGCGCGCCTGTTCGATCCCGCCGACGACCTCGGCGGCGCCCCCGCCTGGGAGCGCCGCGCCGAGGACGACCGCCTGCCGCTCGCCGACCTGGGGCTGGCCGACATCCCCGGCTCGCTCTACGCCGCCACCAGCGTGCGCTGCGCCGCCGAGCACCCGGTATGGCTGATGGCCGGCAGCACCGGCCCCCTGCGCCTGTGGCTGAACGGGGTCGAGGTGATCACCAGCGCCAGCTACCAGCCGCTGACCCCGACCACCTTCGGCATCCAGGTGCGCCTGCGCGCAGGCGAGAACCGCATCGTGGTCAAGGTGGGCCGCACCAGCCAGCCCTACGGCGCCTGCCTGGCCTTCAAGGCCGACACCGGCAAGCACTGGCACCAGGAGTTCTTCGACAGCGACCTGGCCTGGTGAGCCGGCGGCGTCACTGACTTCAGGCGGGCAGCACCAGGCGCGGGGTCAGCATCGCGACCGGCAGCTGCCGGCCTGCCAGGTGCGCCGCCAGGTTGGCGAGCAGGCTGCGGGCGGCGGCCAGCGGATCGAATTCGATGGTGGCGACGCTCAGGGGGAAGAACGGCTCGATCCCACGGTTGGCAAGCGTGGCGAAACGGTGGTCGCGCAGCAGGGGCACCCCGTGCAGCAGCAGAGTGGCGACCAGCCCGTTGAAGGTGTTGTCGTCGCCCACCAGCCAGACGGTGGGCAGGGTGGCGGTATCAGCGTCGGCCAGCAGGCGCAGCGCCAGCTCGTGGCCGTGCTGCCGGCGGTTCCCGCCCGGCAGCGCCTGCAGGTGGTCCAGCCCCAGACCGCGCTGGATGTGGGCGTGGCGCACGCCGGCCAGGAAGGCGGCCCCGGCCTCGAAGTCGTCGGGCGGGATGACGGCGATGGCCGACGATCCGCCATCGAGCAGATACCCTGCGCCAACCACCCCGACCGCGTGGTAGTCGATCGGCGGCAGGTCGAGCGACGGCAGCGAGGGATGGCGCACCAGCACGTCCTGCAGCACCTCGGTGCGATGCAGCGCCAGCAGCGCGCGCAGCCGCCCAGTGGCGATGTCGGCGTTGAGCTCGGACAGGGCACGCTCCTCCGATCCGTCCGATGGCGGGGCGTAGAGACGGATGAAAAGCCCCTGCGCCAGCGCCTCGGTGCCGAGGCAGTCGAGCAGATGAAGATAGAAACGCATGTCGGGGTCAGTGAGCACGTTGCGGCCCACCATCACCCCGATCAGGTCTGAGGTCCCGCGCTGGCTGACGAAGGAGCCCGCGCGCTGGCTGCGCTCGATCAGCCCGCGCCGGTGCAGCTGGGCCAGGGCCGCCTGCATGATCGACACCGTGACGCCATGCCGGCGGGCCAGGTCCTGGGTGGACGGCAGGCGCATTCCGGGGGTAAACTCGCCGGTCTGGATGCTGCGGGCGATCTCATCCGCCAGCAGCATCGAACGCGGGTGAGCAAGCGCCTGACTGACCATGTGTTCTTATATATTCTAATTCAGTCGTTTATCTATCACTATTTATAACAAGGTATTGGTTATATATTCCTATATATTCTTTACTCTGGAGAGCAACGTGCTAGAGTTATCGCCCATGCGCCCACTGCACCGCCTCGCCCTGCTCACCTGCATCGCCTGGGCAGCCGGAGCACCGCTATGGAGCGCCGAGGGAAGGACCTGGGTGGTGTCCCAGGCCGCCGCCGGTGCGGGCGATGACCAGCCTGGAACCGAGGCCGCCCCCCTGCGCACCATCCAGGCGGCGGCGGAACGCGCCCAGGCGGGCGACACCGTGCTGGTGCGCGCCGGCATCTACCGCGAGCGGGTGGCGCCGCCGCGTGGCGGCGAGGAGGGCCGCCCGATCATCTACCGCGGCGCCGCGGGCGAGGTTGTGCGGGTGGTCGGCTGCGATCCCTGGGCAGCCGCCTGGCGCCCGGTGGAGGGCCGCCCGGGAATTTGGTCCGCGCCCCTGCCCTCGTTTCCGGACGCGAACCCGTACCGCACCGGCTTCCGCTGTGGCTGGGATCCCAAGAAGCAGGAGGAGCCGGTGGCCCGTCCCGCCGCCGGACCGCGCCTGCGCCAGACCCTCGGCCAGCTCATCGTCGAGGGCCACCCCCTCATCCAGGTCGAGTTCGACGATCTGCTTGCCCAGCCCGGCACCTGGATGGTGGACGCCGCCGGCGAGGCGGTGCGCGCGCATCTGCCCGGCGACGCCGATCCCGGCCTCGCCAAGGTCGAGCTGACCGTGCGCGACCGCCTGTTCGCCCCGGCGAAACGCGGCCTCGGCCACATCCGGGTGGAGGGCTTCCACTTCGCCTTCTGCGCCAACCAGGGCCCCTGGCCGACCCGCGGCGCGGTGAGCGTGCGCGCCGGCCACCATTGGGAGATCGTCGGCAACACCGTGCGCCACTGCACCAGCATCGGCATCGACGCCGGCTCCGAGCACTGGGATGCGCGCATGCTCACCGACCCCGGCTTCCGCCAGGATCCGGGGCTGCGCGCCAGCGACATCACCGTGCGCGGCAACCAGGTGCACGACAACGGCCTGACCGGGATCTTCGCGATGGAGCTGCGCGGCACCTCGCTGATCGCCGGCAACCGCATCGAACGCAACAAC
>JAKLKR010000220.1 GCA_023150565.1 Planctomycetota bacterium | reverse complement strand
CCGGCTTCGGCGAGGCCATGCGCGCCGCCTCGCTGCTCAAGGTGCCCACCGCCATCCTCAGCCGCCAGACCGCCGGCCTGCGCGGGCGCTGCCTGATCATCAACCTGCCGGGCAAGCCGAGCGCGATCCGCGAATGCCTCGATGCGGTGTTCCCGGCGGTGCCCTACTGCCTCGACCTGATCGGCGCCGCCCGCCTCGAGACCGATCCGGCGGTGATCGCCGCCTTCCGGCCCAAGTGATCCGCGACCTGGTCATCCTCGCCGGCGGCGGCAGCACGCGCATGGGGCGCGACAAGGCCGCGCTCGAACTGGGCGGGGCGGCGCTGCTCGATCGCCAGCTCGCGGCGGCGCGCGCCGCCGGGCTGGAGCCGCTGGTGGCGGGGCGCACCGCCCCGGCGGGGGCGGACTGGCGCGGGCTGGCCGACGCGCGGCCGGGCCAGGGCCCGCTCGGCGGCCTGGTCACCGCCCTGCGTCATCTGCAGCGGCCGTGCCTGGCGGTGGCGGTCGACCTGCCGCTGGTGGGCGCCGACGGGCTGGCCTGGCTGGCGGGCTGCGCCAGCGCCCCCGGCACGGTGGCCGACTGCGCCGGCGACCCGCTGCCGGTGTTCGCCGCCTGGTGGCCGGAACTGCTGCCGGAGATGGAGCGCCGTCTGGAGCGCGGCGAGCGCAGCCTGCATCGCCTGATCGCCGCCGCCGGCCTGGCCCTAGCGCCGGTGCCGGGCTGGCTGCTGCCGCGTCTGGCCCCCTGCAACACCCCGGAGGAGTTCGCGCGCCTGGCGCGCCTGGGCTGATCCCAATTCCGGCGATTCGACCGCCACGACGCCACGACGCCACGGCCAGGCATGAACTTGCATCGAATCACCTTCTCACCCAAAGGGTGAAAGAGCGAATCATCAAAGGGCCTTTTCTCGTGGCGTCGTGGCGTCGTGGCGGTGATCCATCTGCTTTTTCTAGGCTGATCAGCCGGGGGCGATGTCCGCCAGCAGGGCCTCGGCGCTGGCGTAGCCCGCCAGGCGGGTGCGCGCCGCGGCGCAGGCCGCCGCCGGCGCCAGGCCGGTGGTCTCGGCGAGGAACAGCAGGTAATCGGCCACGTTGCGCAGGTAGCCCAGGCGGGCCTGGGGCGACACCTGGTAGAAGCGCGCGCGCTGGCGGTAGCCGGCTGGCGAGTGGTCGCCGAGGGCGGCGGGCTCGGCGCTGCCGCCAGCGGCGAGCACGAACAGGAAGTTGTACTCGAACCAGAACATGTGCTCCGGGTCGGGGCTGAGCGCGGCGAGGGCGGCGGCGCAGGCCTCCGGGCTGGCGTTGGCGGCCTCCGGGTCGCGCCCGGCGCGGCGCAGGGCGTCGGCGATGAACTGCCGCGCGCAGTCGCGCTGGGCCGGGACGGTGGCGAAGGCGCCGGCCACCGCCAGGTGGCGGGTGAAGGCGTGCCAGTCGCGCCACAGCGCCTGGTCGCCGGGGTCGGCGCTGGCGGCGAGGGCGCGGCCCATCTCGTAGGTGTAGCGGCCGCTGGTCTTGATCTCGAGCCGGCCGCCGGTGATCGCGCCCACCAGGCGGTAGTTGTCCGCCGACTTGCCGGAGCCGCTGTGGAAGCCGATCGACACGTCGAAGGCCTTGCACACCCGCCAGGCCGCCTGCACCCGGCGCTCCAGCTCGGCCTGGTCGGCGAAGGGGTGGTTCTTCTGGAAGCCGAAGGCCGGCGCCACGTAGTGGACCCGCACCTCCAGCGCCTCGGACAGGGCGAGCATCGCCGCCAGGGTGGCCGGGCTGGTGAGCCCGGGCAGCTCGTCGATCGACAGCTCGCGCACATAGGCGCGGCCGGCGGCGACGCGGAAGGTGCGCTCGCGCACCGCGGCATAGGCGCGGTCGCGGCGCTGGAACTTGACCATCGCCGGCCACACCCGCGCCAGCAGGTCGTCGAGCTCGGCGGCTGGCGGGCACAGGCCGAGGGCGTCGAGGCGCCGGCGCAGGTGCGCCACCACCGGCGCGGGCACCTCGGCGGCGCGCGCGCGCGCGTCGGCGGCGTCGCGCGGGGCGGGGGTGGCGGCGAGCTCGGGCGAGAGATCGTAGGTGATCGAGCTGGCGAGCAGGCAGCCGGTGGCGAGGCGCACCTCGCGGGCATCGAAGCGGCCGCCCACCGGCTGGTGGTCGGCGTTGAAGCCCCAGGGGATGCGCCGGCGGTGGAAGCCGGTGGCGAGCTTGGACAGCACCGCACCGTGGCTCATGCCCTCGACGCTCTGGCCCTGGTGGCCCTCGGGCACGTCGCAGCCGATGAAGGGGAAGGGCACGCGGTCGAGGCGGCCGTCGCGCATGGCGTCGACGTCCCACACCAGCTCGCGCGGGATGCTGTTCTGGTTGGCGACCATGCTCAGGCCGAGCTGGGCCATGGCCCATTCCACCGCCGGCCAGTGCAGGGTGGTGAAGCGCGCGCCCACCCCCAGGCTGCGGCGGTCGAGGCCGCCGGCGGCGGAGGGGAACACCGTGCTGGCGGGATCCTCGGCCAGCAGCAGGTCCTTGAGCGCGAGCAGGCGCTCCCAGGTGCACGCCCAGGCGCGCCGCCCGCCGGGCAGGTCGCTGCCGCCGGGGAAGGCGGCGGTGGCACCGCCGCCGGCGACCCAGGCGCGGTCGCCGCGCGGGCCCTCGGCCAGCTCCAGCGTGCCGCCGAGCAGGGTGAGCCGGCTGGGCGTAAGCATGCGCGCGCTGCCGGCCTGCAGCGCGGCGAGCATGCCGGCCTCGTCCAGGCACCAGTCCGGGCTGACCGCCGGGTTGGCGTCCAGGCGCAGGTCGTGGTCGAGCAGCCAGCGGTTGATCGCGCGCATTGCTCAGCCGATCCCGGGCACGAGGTCCGCCACGCGCACCGACTGGCCGGTGGCGAAGCTGCGGTTGGCGGCGATGCCGGTGAGGATCGCCCAGGTGCCGTCGATGTGGTCGGCGGCGCGCCCGAGCGGGTCGGCGATGCCGCCGATGAAGATGTCGTCGAGCAGGCGCTTGTCGCCGCCGCCGTGGCCGCCCTCGTCCTTGGGCAGGGCCAGGGCGTAGGGCTTCTGCCACAGCGGGCGCACCAGGATGTGGCGCACCGTCTCGGCCTGGGCGGGGATGGCGGCGCCGAACTGCTCCATGCGCGCATCGGCGGCGCCGCCGACGAAGGCGTTCTCCTCGAACACCACTTCCAGGCGGCCCTTGCTGCCGTTGAACATGCAGCGCCAGCCCTCCCACGGCGAATAGGCGGTCAGGTGGTAGGACATGGTGGCGCGGTTGCGGTAGCGCACCATCACCGCCATGTCGTCCTGGATCGAGATGCCGTCGCCGAACACGTTCTGGTCGCGGCGGTAGGCGTCGTGCACCTCGTTGTCGAGGTAGAGCTCCTTGTTGCGCCCGGTCAGCTCGAGGGCGAAGGGGTCGGCCTTGGCGGCGGCGCTGCCGGTGGCGCGCTCGTAGGGGTGGAAGTCGCCGCGCGCCTCGGCGTTGGCCCGGCCGTAGAAGCGCAGGTCGCCCATGCCGAACACCGTCTCCGGCTGGCTGGCCAGCCACCAGTTGACCAGGTCGAAGTGGTGCGAGGCCTTGTGCACCATCAGCCCGCCGCCGTTGCGCACGTCGCGGTGCCAGCGGCGGAAGTAGTCGGCGCCGTGGCGGGTGTCGAGCGTCCACTCGAAGTGCACCGACAGCACCTCGCCGATGGCGCCCTTCATCAGCGCCTCCTTGACCAGCGAGGCCACCGGCTGGTAGCGGTAGTTGAAGGTCACGCGCAGCTTGCGTCCGGTGCGGCGGATGGCCTCGTGGATCAGCCGGCACTTGCCCTCGTCGACGGTCAGCGGCTTCTCGCTGATCACGTCGCAGCCGGCCTCCATGGCGCGGATGATGTACTCGTGGTGGGTGCGGTCGATCGAGGTCACGATCACCGTCTGCACGCGCTGCTCGCGGATCATGCGCTCGAAGTCGGCGGGGGCGTAGCAGGGCAGCGGGCCGGCCTTGAACTTCTCGGCGAACTCGCGGTTGTAGAACGCCATGCGCCCGGGGTTGCTGTCGCACAGCGCCACCAGGTCGTGGCGGTCGCGGTAGTCGCCGAGCAGGGCGTGGCTGTACATCACGCTGCGGCCGCCGGTGCCGACGATGGCGAAACGGGTGCGGGGGAGTTGCGCGGAGGTGCTCATGGCGGCGATGCTAGCAACGCGGGCCGCCGCCGGCCATCCCCGCAACGCTCCCGTCGTTGATCGGATCGCTCCTGCCCCAGCCTGGGGGCATGCTGCGTTACCTTGCCGACGGCCCGCGCGACTACCTGCGCGCGCCCATCCTGCCCAAGCGCCGGCCGTACTGGGAGCTGCAAGCGGTGGTCGATGGCCGCATCGCACCGCTCGAACCCGGCCGGCGGCACCAGCCCCGCCTGCACACCCTGTGGGTGTGGCCGCCCGGCCAGGTGCACGGCTGGAGCGGCGACGGCGCCCTCGCCCAGGTGGCGGTGGTGTCGCCGGCGCGGGTGCCTGAGGCGCTGGCGCGCGCCAGCGCCCGCGCCGCCCGCGACGGCCAGGTGCTGACCTGGGCCTTCGCCGCCGCCGAGGCCGACTGGCTGGCGCGCCTGGTGCGCGAGCTGGCCTCCGACCTGCGCCGCCCCGACCACCTCACCCTGCTGCGCCAGGAGCGCGCGGTGCTGGAGCTGGCGCTGCGCATCCTCGCCGCCTGCTCGCCGCGCTGGCGCGAACCGGCGGCGCCCTCGGCCGAGCAGGTGGTGGACCGCGCGCTGGCGTGGTACGCCGAGCACCTCGGCGAAGGCCCCGACGAATCGGCGGTGGCGGCGGCGGTGCACCTGTCGCCCGCCCACCTGCGCCGCTCGTTCCACCGCGCGCGCGCCTGCGCCCCGCGCAGCGCCTTCCTCGACCTGGCGCTGGAGCGCGCCGACGAGTTGCTGCTGGGCACTTCCCAGCCGCTGGCGGCGGTGGCGGCCGAGGTTGGCTATGCCAGTGCGGCGGCCTTCTGCCGCGCCTACGCCCGCCGGCGCGGGCATCCGCCCGGGCGGGTGCGCGCCGAGGGCACCCTGGCCAACCTGGGCGGTGGCCAGCCTACCAGGTGATCATCAACTGGCGGGCGTCCGCGACCGTGCGGGCGACGGTGCGGCCGTCGATGCGCTCCAGCCCCGGTCGGCCCAGGCAGGCGTCGGCCAGGTCGGCGCGCTGGAAGGTCAGCTCGACCCGCGCCGGCAGGCGCGGCCGCCAGGGTGCGGGCGGCCGGGCGCAGCCAGCGGCGATGGCGGCGCGCAGGCGGCGGTCGCACTCCTCCAGCGGCAGGCAGCAGGCGGCGTTGCGCCCCAGGCCGCGCTTGGTGATGGCGGTGGCCACTCCCGGCAGCAGGGCGGCGGCCTCGGCGGCGGTGGCCTCGTCGCCGCCCACCACCACCACCGGCACGTCGAAATGCCCGGCCCAGGCCGCCTCGATGGCGATCTCGCCGGCGGCCACCCCATCGATGCGGTAGTCGAACCACTCACGCGAGCTCATGGTGTGCTCGAGGAAGCCGTCGCGGGTGCCGGCCATGGCGTGGTGGCCGAGCAGCAGCACCCCGGCGAAGGAGGCGTCCAGGGAGGGCATGATGCAACCGGCGACCGGGCGCTCGAGGGTGGCGCGCGGATCCAGGTCGGCGAGGTCGAGATTGTGGCCGGTGCCATGCGCATCGCACACCATGACCGCGCTCGCGTCGTGCTCGAACAGCGCCGCCACCGCGACATTGAGCTCGCGTACCAGCAGGCGGCGCCCGGCGGCGAAATCCGCCGACTGGTGGTCGACCTGGGACGGGGCGCGGATGCCGGCCGTCCCCTCCATGTCGGCGTGGATGTAGTATTTCACGGAATGTCCTGCATGCGCACGAACAGCCTCTTCTGCAGCACATCATCCTTGAGGGTCGGGAGGATGGCGACATGGCCGTCGGCGAAGGCGGCGTTGCCGGCCCCGCGGTGGCGGCCGAACTGGGAATAGGGCGCCTGCACCGAGCTGCCGGCGAAGGCGCTGGGCAGGTCCTGGCGCGAATAGGCCAGGGTGGGGGGGACGGTGGGGCCGGGGAAGTTGTTGGCGATCCAGCGCGCCTCCTGGGTGTCGATGAGCAGGGCCAGGCTGGAGGTGGCGCGCAGATGCGCGATCGGGGTGGGGCTGCGCAGCATGGTCTCGGCATCGCTGGCGTTGGTGGTCACCGCCCCGCACAGCCAGCGGTTGATGCCGTAGCTGATCGCGGTGAGGGAATAGTGGACCCCGGCCTGCCGGAGGTCGGGTTGGCAGCGCCACACCCCGGTACGTGGCCGACCGGCGGGATAGACCCCGCCCGCCACGCCAGCGCCGTCGATGTACTGGCCCGCACGCTCCTGGTCGCTCCAGCACTTGGTGCCGGGGCTCATCCAGGCCGGTACGCAGGCGGCGTCGATCTGGCCGTAGGGCAGCAGTCCGTCCCAGTCCTCGCTGTAGGTCAGCACCGCCAAAGCCAGCTGACGCTGGTTGCTGGCGCAGGAACTGGTGTGGGCGGCGGTGCGGACGGCGTTGAGGGCCGGCATCAGCATGCCCGCCAGGATCGCCACGATGGCGATCACCACCAGCAGTTCGATGAGAGTGAAGGCGCGCACCATGGAACCCCCATTTCGCCCGAGGCGATCATGCTACACCAGTGTAGTCGCAACAAACAGTGATTGGCAAGCGGGGACAATCAGGTGCCGGTGGCGAAAACCGGTTGTCGTGCCCAGGTGATAAGGGGTGGGCGGGCACCAGGCCAGGGAGGGCTGCTGGCTTCATCCGGCATCCTGTCCGCGGTGTCTGCAAACGCGCAGAGGCGGCCGTCAGGCCGCCTCTGCGTGCTGGTCAGGTCAATGACCTGGGCGTCACTTCTTATCTTTGTGCACCTGGGCGTAGCGGTAGTAGACCTCCAGGCACAGGCAGTTGTAGGCGGTGCTGAGCACGCGGCCGGTCTCATGGCCGTGGAATCCGGTGTTCTCCCAGTCCCAGCTGCCGTCGAAGCAGTCCTGGGTCTTCTTCTGGGCGGCGACCAGCATGTCGCGCACGGAATTGTTCCACTTGTTCCACTTGTCGCCACCCACCTGGAAGATCGCCAGGGTGTTGTAGTACATGTAGTAGGTGTTGGTCGGGTAGCCCTTGGGCACCTGGTTGTTCATCACGTAGTTGGCCAGGGACTCGATCATCGGGTCGCCGGCGGTCTTGCCCAGGAACACGCCGCACACCAGACCCACGCAGGCGAGATTCTTGTGCCCGTCGGTGATGGTTTCTTCGCCGGTCTTCCAGTTGTAGGGGAAGCGGCTTTCATCGTAGGGGGTGATGTCCTTCCACGCCTTGTACTTGCCGTCGACCTTGTCGTTGGTGGCCTTCCAGGCCTTTTCCAGGTAGACCTTGGCGCCGTCCATGCCGCCACCGATGTTCAACCCGGCGGCGAGGGCGCTCTTCAGCGCCATCACGTTCCACCCAGTCACCGAGCCGTCATTGCGCTGGTTGGGGCCGACATAGTCCCAGCCCAGCTTGCCGCTGGAGGAGGAACCGCCCTCCTTCTTGGCGTCGCCTTTCTCCTGATTCTGGCGGGCCAGCATCAGGTCGACGGCCTTCTGCGCCTTGCCGCGCAGGTCGTTCTCGGGGGCCATGGCATAGGCTTCGGCCAGGGCCATGGTGGCGACCGCGTGGTCGTAGTTGCGCACGCCCTTGCCCAGGCCGCCGTCGGCCTGCTGGCTGGCCATCAGGTACGCCACGCCCTTCTTGACCGTGTCGCGGTAACGGCTGGGGGTCTTGTGGTCGAAGCCGGCACCGAGGAAGCAGAGCACGGCGTAGCCGGTCATGGCCGCGGTGGTGTCGCCGGCGCTGTGGTTCTTGCCCGGCTCGCACTTGGCGCCTTCCGAGCAGTTCTTCCAGTAGTCCTGCGCGTTCCACGAGCCGTCCGGGCTCTGGTGGCGCTTGAACCAGCGCAGCGCGGCCTCGACCGCGCTTTCCGAGCCCTTGCTGCCGCCGCCGCGGCCGATGGCGCGCTTCTTGCCGCCGCCGCTGCGCGAGCCGAACATGCCCGAGCCGCCGCCGCCAGCGCCGATCGCCATGAAGGCGCCGCTGCCGCCCATCTCGCTGTCGCCGACCGCCTCTTCGCGGCCCTTGGGCACCGGGCTCTCGACGTCGGTCTCGCGCTGCACGGTCTCGACCGGCACGTCGAGGTTGGTGACGTTTTTGGCGTCGTTGACCTGTTCGGCCTCGACGTTGACTTCGACGTTGGTCTCGAGCGCGCGCTCAAGCTGCTTCTTTTCCTCGACCACCGGCGGCGGATCGATGGTGGCCACGCGCACCGGCGGGGTCTCCTTCTCGACCTGCTTGGTGGCGGTGACGATGAAGGTCAGGCCGATGATGGCGAGGGCGTGCACCGAGGCGCTGATGCCCCAGCCGATCAGGCGCCCGCGGCGTTCCTCCTCCTGGAGGTCGGCGGACTCCTCGGCCAGCTGCTGCTCCTCCAGGTTCTCCTCGGCGCCTTCCGCCGGCACCTGCTGCTGGTCGTCGACCGGTTCCTGATCCTGTTCGTCTTGCTTGGCCATGGCGGTCTCCGGGATGCGTCCAGCGGGATCAACGGACTGCCCGCGGAAAGGTTCATGCCCCCTGAGGGAGGGCGCCGGGCATGGTGGGGCATCGCCTGGGGGATGAAGCAATCGCCCTGGTATCGCCCCGGAACCCGGTGAGACAGCGGTTGTTCCGTGGAGCGGTGAGGCGCAGGGGCGGATCTGTGACTAAGCTAATAAACGAATCAAGGTGGAGCGCCTGCGGCACCCCACCTTGGTCCAGTCTCCAACTATTTAAATAATCAGGCGATCGCGGCGGCGATCTCGGCCTTGCTCAGGCGCGAGTAGGCCTTGCCGGTGCGCACCGACAGCCAGCTCTGCACTTCGGCGGCGTGGACCACGTCGGCGGGGTTGGCCTTGACCTTGGCGATCATGCGCACGTCCTTGCGGGCACGGGCTTTGATCTTGCCGGGCGCCTTGGCAGCCCGGGTGGCCTTGCGGGTCGCCCGCAGGTTGGTCAGCCGGATGTTGCGGTGGGCGTGCATGGGGCGGGCCATGGGATGCTCCAATCAATCGAAGGGGCGAAAAGGATGCGAGGAGCGTGCCAGAATGCAATAGAATACTGGCAGGACCCGCGTTGCTACAAAGAACTCCCCCGCTCCGCGCGGGCGGCGACCTCGTCGCCGGGGCCGGCTGCGCCGTCCCAGGTTCTTGTTTGTACGGGGGCTGCGCCCCCGCTCCGCTCCGGGCCCGAAGGCCCTCCGCCCCCCAGCAGCCTGCGGCTGTCTACCACCCCGGCACCGTCAGCAGCACCCCGT
>JAKLKR010000021.1:4540-39858 GCA_023150565.1 Planctomycetota bacterium | reverse complement strand
ATGCAGGAGCGGCCGGGGGGCATTTCGTCCCACCACCGTGGCAGGTCGCGAGCGGGGGGTGCCCAGGCCAGGTGTCCGATCTCGCAGTGGGCCGGGGCATCGGGTCCCAGGGGCACCAGACCGGGCGGATCGGGATGGAGCAGCAGGTCGGCGTCGCAGTAGGCGGCGCGCACGTCGCGCAGGGGTGGCAGGCGGTGGCGGCGGCGCACGCGGTCGAGGGGTGCGGCGTGCAGCCGGCGCACCCAGGGCTGGACCAGGCGGAAGGCGGCGCCGGCCAGACCGGGACCGGCCAGGCGCACCAGGGGGTTCTCGGGCACCGGCCAGGGGGTGACCAGGGCGGCGGGGTTCCAATAGGCGTTGATGAGGTTGGCGTAGGGCACCCGCGCCAGGCGGGCTGAGATGCCCAGGCTGATGCGGAAGTCGCCCACCACCACATCGGGCCGCACCCGATCGATCAGGGCCAGGTCCTCGGCCACCATGCGCTCCAGTTCGTCGCTGCGGTAGACCGGGCTGCCGGCCGCCAGTCGGGCGAGGAAGGTGTCGGGAGGGAGGCAGGCCAGGTCCAGGCGCTCGGCCGGGATGCCGTCGGCCACCTGCTCCCAGCGCCGGGGCGCCGCCAGCAGAGGCTGGTGCCCGGCTGCGGCGAGGGCCTGGGCCAGCATCGCCGGCCGCGCCAGGTGGGTGACCGTCACCGCCTCGGCAAAGAGCAGGACGCGCAGGGATGGGGATGGTTGCATGGCAGCTGCCGCCTTTCAGGAGGACGCGGCCGATCCGGTGAGCCACCGCCGGCCGCTTGCATGGAACTGCCGGGGGCGGGATATTTCCGCCCTGCCGGTTCCCCTGGCGGCGTGGGCCGGTGGGTGGTTCACACCGCCGGCTACGTCCCCCATGGTGGCTGATCCGGTGGTGAAAAAACCGGTCCCGGCCGGTTCCAGACGAGTCGAGGGGCCCTGCAGCCATGGATGTGCGCAACGATGATGCCGGCGACGGGGCCGACGACCGCACCCTGGTGCGCTCCTGGTGCGATGGACGGGACGAGGGCGCCTTCTCGCTCCTGGTGAAACGCCATCGTGCCATGGTCGAGGGTGTCTGCCGGCGCGAGTTGCTCGGCAGCGCCGATGCCGAGGACGTGGCGCAGGAGGTCTTCGCCGACCTTGCCGACCAGGCCGGGACCATCCGTGGCGAGCCTGGAGCCTGGTTGCGCACCGTGGCCCTCCACCGCTGCCTGAACCTGGTGCGCAGCCGTCAGCGCCGACGCCAGCATGAGCAGCGCGCCGGCCGTGAGACGATCGCCGCCACCGCGGTGCCGGCGACGGAGGTGGACGAGGAACTGCTCGAGGCCTGTCTGGCCGAACTGGGGGAGGACGACCGGGCGTTGCTGGTGCGACTGTTTGTCGAAGGCCAGAGCCAGACCGAGGTGGCGCGCGCCACCGAGCTCTCGCCGCTGGCGGTGCATCGTCGCCTCCATCGCGCCCTCGACCGCCTGCGCGAGGGGTTCCGCCGCCGCGGCCACCGGGTGGGCGCCGCCGTCCTGGCCCTGGTCCTGGCGGGGGGCGACCGGGGGCTGGCAGCCCAGGTCCTCGGCCGCAGCGCGGTGGCTCCTTGGGCGGCGCTGGCGGCGGGCGGACTGCTGGCCATCGCCGTCGGCGGGTGGTGGCTGCACGGTCGGATGACGACTCCCCCCGCTGCCGCCACCGCTCCGGCCACTGTGCCCCCATCGCCGGTGGTCGCGCTGCCGCCGACCGACCGTTCTGCGCCTGGTGGTCGACCAGCCGCAGGCGGATCGGCGGCGGTGGTGGCTCCGGCGCCAGCCCCGGCCTTCGCCAGGAGCGATCTGGCCGCCCTGCTGGCGCAGCGTCCGGCGGGAGCTCCGTCGGCGGGCGAGGTGCTTCAGGGCTTCCAGGAGCCAGTGCGGCGAGAGGGAAATGCCCGGGCGAAGGCGTCGGCACGACCGTTCGCCGAACTGTCGTGGGCGACCTCGGTGGATCTGGCGGTGCCGGGTCTCCCGCCCTTCTCCGCCTGGCTGCTGGTCCCCGACCAGGGCATGGCAGTGGGCATCGTCGCCACCGTCGACCCATCAGCACATGGCGGCGAGTTGGTGACCCTGATGACCCCCCGTGAAGCTGGCGACGTGCCGGTGGCCTGGGACGGACGCGGGACGTTGATGCGCCAGGCCATCGTGCACTGGCCTGCACGGGGCAAGCTGGTTGTGATCGAGGAAGTCGATCTGTCAGGTGGGGAAGTGGTCGCCCGCCGTCGCTTGCACGAGTGGCATGACCGCGACCACCAGGGACGGCGGTACACCGCCGGAACCATGGCCGCCAACCGCGCCGGCGCCAGTTTTGCCCTCAATCGGCCGGTGCTGGTGCTCGACGCCTGGTGGCGCGACCTGGCCGCCGACGAGGCATCGCGCCTGGTTGCCGCCCACCCCGCGACCAGCGGAACGGTCGTCGATCACTGAACGGTCAGGCTCCCTCCGCCTGAGGCTGGCGGCGCGTCGGCGCCGGCTACCCTGCGCCGCCATGCCCGAAGTCCCCGCCCTGCACCGCCAGCTCGCCGCGGTGGCGATGGCCGCCGCCCGCGCCGGCGGCAGCGCCGCCATTGGCTATTTCCGCCGCCCCGACCTGGTGGTGGAATGGAAGAGCGACGAGAGCCCGGTCACGGTCGCCGACCGCACCTGCGAAGCCGCCATCCGCCAGGTGGTGCGCCAGGCCTTTCCCGCCGATGCCTGGCTGGGCGAGGAGACCGGCGCCGACGAGGGGGGCGGCTCCGGCCGGCGCTGGATCGTCGACCCCATCGATGGCACCCGCAACTTCGTGCGCGGGGTGCCGCTGTGGGCGGTGCTGGTGGCCTGCGAAGAGGAATCCCCCGCCGGGCCGCGTATAGTCGCGGCGGCGGTGGGCATCCCTGGCCTGGATGAGTGGTACGACGCGGTGCTGGGCGGGGGGGCGCGCTGCAACGGGGTGCCCATCCGGGTCAGCGCCCTCGACCGCCTCGACCAGGCCCTGTTCTGCTACGAGACCCCGGCCTGGTTCCGCAACCACGGCTGCTGGGGGGTTTTTGAGCAGATGCTGGAGCGCACTGCGCTGCAGCGCGGGCTGTGCGACGCCTACGGCCACATGCTGGTGGCGAGCGGCCGCGCCGAGGTGGTGGTCGAGCCCAAGCTGAGCGTGTGGGACGTGGCCGCCACCTCGCTGGTGGTGAGCGAGGCCGGCGGGCGCTTCAGCGACCTCGACGGCAGCCCGTCGATCCGCTCCGGCAACGCGGTGGTGAGCAACGGCCTGCTCCATGAGGCCACCCTCGCCCTCACCCGGGCGCGCACGCGATGAGGCGCGTCCTTGCCGGCCTGCTGCTGGCCGCCTCGCTCGCCGGCGCCACCGCCGACGACCTGCTGGCGCAGATCGCCGCCGGCCTGCCGGCGGAGGAGCAGGAGCGCGGCAGCCCGGCGCGGGCCAAGGCCATCGCCGCCCTGGTGGCCAAGGGCGGGCTCGACGCCGACACCCTGCTCGACCTGCGCCTGGCCGAGGCCGAGGCCTGGATCGAGGCCGGCGACGGCACCGCCGCCGCGCGCCTGGCCACCGCCATGGCCGGCGAGGCGGATGCCGGGGCCGAGCGCCGTGAGCGCGCCGCCCTGGCCTGGGTGGCGGCGTGGGCGTTGCGCGCCCGCTCCGGCGAGGAAGGCGTTGGCGATCCCGAGGCGGCGGTGGCGGCCTTTCGCCTGCGCTCGCGTCGGCCGGCAGCGCGCGCCGCCACCGCGGTGGGCGAGCGCCTGATGGCCGAGCGCAAGCCGGAGGCGGTGGCGGCCTGCGACCGCGCCCTGGCCCTGCTCGCCGACCAGCCGCCCGAGGAGCGGGTGCCGGTGTATGCCCTGCGCCTGCTGGCGATGGAGGCGGCGGGCGAGAAGCCGGAGGCGGTGCAGGCCTGGCTGCAGTCCCGTTCCGGCGACCCCGCCGCCGCCACGGTGGCGGAATCGGCGCTCACCCCCGGCCAGCGCCTGGTCGGCCTGGAGGCGCCGCGGGTGGTGGCCAAGCGCCTCGACGGGGTGGCCGGCACCCTCGACCTCGCCACCCTGCGCGGCAAGCCGCTGCTGGTCGATTTCTTCGCCACCTGGTGCAAGCCGTGCGAGGCCATCGCCCCGGCGCTGGTGCAGCTGCGCCGCCGCCTGGGGGCGCGCCTGCAGGTGGTGGGGGTGTCGCTCGACACCCCTGAAACGGTGGCGCGCATTCCCGCCTTCGTCGCCCGCCACGGCATCGACTGGCCGGTGATCGGCGACGGCGTGGGTTGGGACAGCGAGATCGACGATGCATTCCACGTCGGCGCCATCCCCGCCCTGGTGCTGATCGACGCCGCCGGCAAGGTCGCCGCCATCGACCTGGTGGGCGATTCGGTCGAGGCCACCGCCGCCAACGTCGAACGCGCCCTGCAGGCGCTCGAAGGAGGGGGGCCGGCCGCCGGCGCCAGCGCCCCCGCCACCCGCCCTGCACCCGTACCCGCCCCGGCCCAGGAGCTGATCCCGTGATGCGTCGCGCCTCGACCGCCAGCACCGTGCTGCTGGCCCTGGTGGCCCTTGCTGCAGTGGCGGCGCTGATCTGGACCACCTGGAGCCACTGGCGCGAGCGCGGCCAGGTGCGGGTGCAGCCATGGGAGGGGCAGTGGTGGACCCCGGTGGCGGAGCCGGTCGACCAGGCCGCCAGCAGCGTGGCCGGCCAGGCGGCGCGCACCGGCGACGCCATCTGGGGGCCGCAGGGGGTGGTGGGCCAGGCCGAGGCGTGGACCCAGGCGCGCGAAAAACGGCTGATGGCCGAGGCCGAGGATCCCGCCGCCACCCAGGCGCCGGTCCCGGCGCCCCAGGCGGTGCCGGCGGCCCCGGCCACCCCGGCCTGGGTCGGCAACCGCGTGCCCAAGCCCCCGCCGGGGGCGCCGGTGCGCCAGATCGAGGCCGAGCTGGTGCGCGCCGAGACCGCCTTCCGCAGCGGCCTCGACCACTACCGCCAGGCCGATCCCGCGGTCGGCGCCGCCCCCGCCGAGCGCCAGGACCACCTGCGCCAGGCGGTGGCCTGCTTCGCCCAGGCCGACAACCTGCTGGCCCAGGCGGTGCCGGCCTATGCCGCCGCCGACGGCGCCCTGCCGCGGCGGCTGGAAGACGTGCGCGCGCTCCAGGCCTACAACCGCCGGCTGTTCGAGGCCGCGCGCGAGGCCGAGGCCAACGCCGCCGGCTGGCGCTGAGCGTCGCCGGGGTGGACAGGGCCGATGCCGGTCCAGAATCCCGGCCATGGAATACGAAGCGGTCATCGGGCTCGAGGTCCACTGCCAGCTCAGCACGGTCAGCAAGATGTTCTGCGGGGCGACCACGGTGTTCGGCCAGGAGCCCAACAGCCAGGTCGACACCCTCACACTCGGGCTGCCCGGCACCCTGCCGGTGATCAACGCGCGTGCGGTCGAGCTGGCGGTGCGCGCCGCCCTCGCCCTCGGCGGCGATGTGCGCGAGCACAGCAAGTTCGACCGCAAGCACTACTTCTACCCCGACCTGCCCAAGGGCTACCAGATCAGCCAGTACGACCAGCCGTACTGCGTCGGCGGCGCGGTCACCATCGACCTGGCCGATGGCGGGCAGAAGGTCATCAAGCTGACCCGCATCCACATGGAGGAGGACGCCGGCAAGCTCATCCACCAGGAGCACGGCGCGTGGTCCGAGGTCGACCTCAACCGCGCCGGAACTCCCCTGGTCGAGATCGTGTCGGAGCCCGAGATCCGCTCCGCCGCCGAGGCCTACGCCTACCTGATGGAGCTGAAGCGGGCGCTCAAGTGGGTGGGGGTGAGCGACTGCGAGATGCAGGAGGGCAGCCTGCGCTGCGACGCCAACGTCTCGATCCGGCCGCTCGGCCAGGCGCAGTTCGGCACCCGCGTCGAGATCAAGAACCTCAACTCCTTCCGCGCCGTCGAGGCGGCGATCAACCACGAGATCGCCGCCCAGTCGGCGCTGCACCGCGCCGGCCGCTACGCCGAGGTGGTGCAGGTGACCAAGCTGTGGGATCCCGACGCCAGGACCACGCGCATGATGCGCGGCAAGGAGATGGCGGCCGACTACCGCTACTTCCCCGATCCCGACCTGCCGCCGCTGGTGATCACCGCCGCCGAGCGCGAGCGCATCCGCGCCGCCATGCCCGAGCTGCCGCGTGCGCGCCAGGAGCGCTTCCAGCGCGAGTTCGGCTTCGAGCGCGCCATGGCGGCCGAGCTCACCGCCGAGGCCGGCATCGCCGACTACGTCGAGGCGCTGGTCGCCGCCGGGGCCAAGCCCAAGCTGGCGGGCAACTGGACGCGCGAGGAGGCCCTGCGCCTGGCCAACGAGAGCGGCCGGCCGCTGGCCGAGGTCGCCCCGGTGGCGGCGATGGCCGGGCTGATCGCCCTGGTCGACGCCGGCAAGGTGGCGCGGGTGGTGGCCAAGGCGGAATGCGCCGAACTGCTCGCCAGCGGCCAGGCGCCCGAGGCCTTCTTCACCGCCAAGGGCATGATCCAGGTGCAGGACGCAGGCCAGCTCCAGGCGTGGGTGGCGCAGGTGATCGCGGGCGAGGCCAAGACGGTGGCCGACATCCGCGCCGGCAAGACCGCCGCGGTCGGCCGCCTGGTGGGTGCGACCATGAAGCTGTCGGGCGGCAAGGCCGACCCGGCGGCGGTCAAGGCCGAGGTCCTGCGCCAGCTCGGCATCGCCGGCTGAACCGGCTCAGAATCCTGCGTCTGGCGGCGGCCGCTGGTGATTGGCCAGGAAGGCGAGCAGTGCCGCCCGCTCGCCGGGTTCCAGCAGGCGCATGCGCGCCCGCTCGATCTCGGTCGGGCTGGCCATCATCAGGGTGATGCGGCCGTCCAGGTAGGGGATCTGGTGCCAGGTTTGGTCCAGAGGCTTGAGGCTGCAATCGAACTGCGGCGCCCCTCCACCGATCGTCTGCGTCAGGACAACCCCCATGCGGCGGTCCTGGGCGGTGCCGGTCAGGACCATGGTCTGGAGGTAGGTGCGCCAGCGCCGGTCTCTTGCCTGGCGAAACGGCAGGCCGCGCGGGGGATGATCGTTGGAGAAGTCCCGCGCCATCAGGTGCACCTGCAGGCCGCGCTCCATCGCCCCGGCGGGAGTGGGCGGGGAGGCCACGATGAGGTAGTCCGGCAACGCCTCCAGGCGCAGCAGAGGTCCGTCAGGGCCTGCCACCATGGTCACCTCGGGCGAGCCCAAGGAGAGCCGGCCGATCTTGCCCTGCAGGGGCGGGAAGGCGAGGTCATCGGCATCGACCTTGGCGGTGGTCTCCGCACCGGCGAAGATCCAATCGCGGGGATCGAGAGCGGTCCAGGGCCCGGCCACGGCCTGCGCCCAGCAGGGGGGCGCAGGCGGGCCGCCCCGGCTGCCGTCGTCCGCCGCCGGGGCTCCGGCAGGCCTCCTGGCCTGGCCCCCGGCCGGCGGCACCTCCGACGCCATCTGATCGACCTGGGCGCGCGGCGCCGGCGCCGCGTCGGGTGCCGGCGCGGCCCGGGTCAGGAACCATGCGCCTCCCGCCACGGCGGCCAGCGCGCCCAGGCCGACCAGTCCGGCGATGGCGATGGTGGTGGCGGAGGACCCGACCAGGGCCGCGATCTCGGCCGTGGCCCCGCTCCCGCCGAGCAGGGCCGTGGCCAGCGCCGCCAGGCCAAGCCGCACCCCGCGGCGGTGGAGGCGCGAGCGCATGCGCTCCATCGAGCGGTGCACGCGCTTGGAGATCGCCACCCGCGACACCCGCTGCTCGCGCGCGATCGCCTCCATGGTGTGGCCGAGCCAGAACACGCGGATGATCAGGTCCTGTTCGGCCGGGGTGAGCGCCGCCACCGATTCGTTGACCTGCAGGCGGAGTTCGGCGTCCTCCAGGTGGTCGCCCTGGTCGTGGTCGGGCGCCACCGCCTCGGCTTCCCGCCGGCGGCGACGCAGGCGCGAGCGCAGGTGCGAGATGGCGAGGTTGCCGGTGGCGGTGCGCAGCCAGGCGTCCACCGGGCCGGTGATGCCGCCGGCGTCCTCGGACAGGCGGGTGAACACCTCCTGGGCCACGTCCTCGGCCCCGGCCGGGTCGCGCAGCACCCGGCGCGCCAGCGCCACCAGCATCGGCCGGTGACGCTGCATCAGTGCGCCGAGGGCGGCTTCATCCTGGCCGGCGATCCAGGCGTCGAGCAGGGCGCGATCGGATGGCGTGGCGGGGGATGGATTCATCCTCAACCCAGACGCCACCGCTGTGCGGCGCGTAACCCGCAATCCGGCAGGGCTCCCATGGTCGCGCGCAGGTGGTTGCCGATAAGGGGATTATGCGCCATCGGGCGGAACCGGAAGAGATGGTTGCGCGGCCCACTCCGGCGGCGTCCTTCCGCTGAGGGGCAACGCCATGCGTACCCCCATCGGAGGACCAATGACGATCTGCGCAACTGCCGGCCCCTCGACCATCGTCTTCCACCTCCTGCACCATGCCGAGGTGCAGCCGGAGCGGACGGCCCTGGTGTTCCTGCACAATGGCGAAGGAGAGGAGCGTCGGCTGGACTATGGCCAGCTGCTGGCCGAGGCGGGGGCGGTGGCGTCCGAGCTGCACCGGCGCGGTCTGGCGGGGCAACGGGCGATGCTGTTCTTCCATCCCGGGGCGGACTTCGCGATCGCCTTCCTGGCCTGCCTGATGGCCGGGGTGGTGGCGGTGCCGATGCATCCGCCGGCCTCGCGCCGGCTGCTCGACCGGGCCCGTCTGGTGATCGATGATTGCCAGGCGGCGGCGGTGCTGACCAGCAGCGCGAACCTGTCCGCGGTGGACGCCCTGGCAGGCGCCGGCGGTCTGCTGGTGCTGGCCACCGACGTCCATGCGACCGGCCCCCGCCCCACGCCCGAGCAGATCGAAGGCTGGGGAGTCGAGGCCACTGCCACCGCATTCCTGCAATACACCAGCGGTTCGACCGGCGATCCCAAGGGGGTGATGATCAGCCAGGCCAACCTGATCGCCGATTCCCTGCTCATCCGCGACGCCTTTGGCGACACCCGCAACACGGTGATGGTGAGCTGGCTGCCGCTGCTGCATGACATGGGCCTGATCGGCAGCCTGATCCATCCCCTGCACCTGGGCGCCACCGCCGTGCACATGACTCCGCAGGCGATGATCCGCCGCCCCCTGCGCTGGCTGGAGGCCATCCACCGCTACCGCGGCACCCTCACCGGCGCCCCCGACTTCGCCTGGCGCCTGCTGTGCGAGCAGGTGACCCCCGAGCAGGTCGCCGGCCTCGACCTGTCCTGCCTGCGCACCGTCTATTCCGGCTCCGAGCCGGTGCGCGCGCGCACCCTCGAGCGGGTGCTGGCCCTGCTCGTCCCGGCCGGCCTGCGCGAGGAGGCGGTGCGGCCGGTCTATGGCCTGGCCGAGGCCACCCTGCTGGTCACCGGCGGGCCACCGCTGTCGCCGTTGCGCGTGGAGCGGCCGGTGGCAGGCGGCGACGAGGGCGTGGCCTATGTCGGCTGCGGCTGTCCGCAGCCGGCGGGGTCGGTGGCGATCGTCGATCCCGACCTCGGCACCGTACAGCCGGTCGGGGTGGTGGGCGAGGTGTGGGTGGCGGGTGCGCATGTGGGCGGCGGCTACTGGGGGCGGCCGGAGCTGAGCGAGCGCACCTTCCGCGCCACCCTGCCCGGCGATGCGCGCCCCTGGCTGCGTACCGGCGATCTCGGCTTCCTCGCCCAGGGCGAACTGTTCATCAGCGGCCGCCGCAAGGACCTGCTCATCGTCAACGGCCGCAAGCACCACCCCGAGGACATCGAGACCACGGTGCAGAACGCGGTGGCGGAGTGCGGGCAGGGGGGCTGCGCGGTGTTCCAGGCCGAGGTCCAGGGCGCCGCCCGCAACCTGATCGCGGTCGAGATGGCGCAGCGGCCCGACACCCCCGAGGAACTGGCGGGTCTGCGGTCGCGCATCAATGCCGCGGTGTGGAGCGGCCACGAGATCAGCCTCGACGAGGTGGTGCCGGTGCGCCTGGGCCGCATCCCGCGCACCACCTCGGGCAAGGTGCGACGGGCCGAGACCTGCGCGCTGTGGCGCAGCGGCCGTCTGGGCCGTCTGGCGGGCGAGGAATGAGCCGCCGGCCATCGCGGAGTGGCGGGGCGCCGGGATCCCGTTCCCGTCCGGCGGTGACGGCGGTGGTCGAGGCCCTGGCCGCGCTCAATGCCCGGCTCTCGCCCGAGGACCGCGCCCTGATCGTGCGCTGCGTGGTGATGCGCATGCTGGCCCGTTGCGGCCGCCGGCTCCCGGATCCGCCGATGCGGGCCGGAGGCCACCGTCGTCCACTGGTGCGGAGGAAGGCATGACCATGGCCACCCAGGACCTGGAGCAGGCGATGCTCCGCTTCATCGCCGGCCGGCGCCGCTGTCCGCCGACGGAGCTGTCGCCGGAGCTGCCGTTCAACGAGTTGGGCATCGACAGCCTCGATGCCATGACCCTGGCCGCCGAACTGGAGGAAACCCTGGGGCGGCCGGTGGATCCCGGTCTGCTCTTCGACCACCCCACCCCGCGTGCCCTGGCTTGCCATCTGGCCGGCAGGTAGGGGTGGGGGCACCGGAGCCAGGGGCTTGCGGCTGACCCTTCCCCGCGCCCAGCCCGCCCGCTATCCTGCGCCCACGGGGGAGGATGCCGGTGTCGGTCCATACCGCAGTCATCACCAATCGGCGTGAAGCCGCCAACGCACCGGCCTGGATGCCGCCCGTGCGGGGGGTGCGGCGTGATTTCGCTCCCGGTGACAGCATGCCCCTGGTGCCGTCCGGGGGTCTGCACCTGGCCGAGAACGCGCTGTGGCTGCCCACCCACCGCCACCGCGCCTGGGAGCTGCACTACGTCCGACGCGGGCGCATGGTGGTGGAACTGCCCGAGGATGGCCGGGTGCTCACGGTGCCGGCGGGATGGTTCTGCCTGACCACGAGCGGGCGCATCCATCGCGCCCGGGACGGCATCGTGCCGCCCGCCCACCTGCTGTGGATCCAGATCGACCCCGAGGCCGGGGTCGCCGGCAGCCCCTTCGCTGCCGCCGAGCGCGAACGGCTGGCAACCGCGCTACGTCGCCGGGCCGATCAGGTGTGGAAGGCGCCGGCGGCGATGGAGGGGGTGTTCGGCGACCTCGAACGGGTGCTGCTCGCCCCCATGCGTGGGCTGGCGGCGGCGCGCCTGCGCGTGTGCCTGGCCCAGGTGCTGCTGCAGGCGGTGGCCGAAGCGCCCGCCGCCACCGTCGCCGATCCCGCCCTGCTGCCGGCCCTGGCGGTGCTGGCCGATCTCGCCCATCGCGGCTCGCTGGCGGCAGCGGCGCGCGCCGCGGGCATGCCGCAGACGCGCTTCATCCAGGCCTTCCAGCGCCAGTTCGCCTGCACCCCCGACTGGTGGCGGCTGGAACGGCGCATCGATCGGGCGCGGGCCCTGCTCGGCAGCGGCGAGACCCCCGCGGATACCGCGGTTGCGCTCGGTTTCCCTTCGCCGCGTTCCTTCGCCCTCGCCTTCCGGCGTGTGGTGGGGGTGTCGCCGGCCCACTTCAACGACCTGCGGCGGGCGCTGAACGATACCCCGCTGCGCGATCGCTGAGCGGGTGGCACGGGCGTCCCGCCCCTGATCTTCCGTGGCACGGGCGTCCCGCCCCTGATCTTCCGTGGCACGGGCGTCCCGCCCGTGGAGTGGCATGGTCACTGGCATCGCCGCGGCGCAGCCCAAGGCCATGGTCGGGAGGCCCGTGCCACCAAACGACGACACCCCGGCCGCAGGCCGGGGTGTCGATGGCAGCAGACCGGATGGTCCGCTCAGGCCATGGTGATGGCGCCGCTCGGGCAGGCGCTCTCGCAGGCGCCGCAGTCGACGCAGTCGGCGCCGATCTTGGCCTTGCCGTTGTCCATGGTGATCACGCCGGTGGGGCAGGCGGCCACGCAGGCCTCGCAACCGGTGCAGTTGTTCTCGTCGACTTTGGCAGGCATGGGGCCTCCATAGGGAAGGGGTGATGGCCGCAGCCTAGTCGGCTTGCGGGGAAGGCGGAGAATAGGATCTTGTTATCCCTATACCAATGCACCATGGGCCCCTAGTTGAATTAACAGTCGTGCATGATGATAGCGATTATCAAATGCCGACTAAGATTAAAGTATGGCCATGGTTGGCACGGCCATGTGCGGTATGTTGAAATCGAAGGCCGAATGACGCATGCCATGCACATTGTGGTATCGAACGCATGTTCGTTATGACAAAAGGAGACAGATCCGCGCCGTAGAAGCAGGTGCGGCGCATATGCATCATGCCGTCATGGCATCATCCATCATGTTTGAACCGATTATAATCCGTCATTGACCACCAATTCCCACCTTGCTGCCCCGTTCCCTCGGCATATTCCCCGACCCAGCCATGGCTGATCCCGCCATCCTTGCTGCCAGCACAGCCACCGCCGGCTATTCCGACTACCTGGCCATCGCCGTGGTCGGTGCCTTGGCCATCGGCATGGTCGCCGGCATCCTGTGGGCGGTGTGGTTCGTCACCCGGGTGGTCGGGCGCATCACCACCACCCCGAGCAAGACCTCGACCTACGAATGCGGCGAGACCCCGGTGGGGCCGGCCTGGCAGCGCTTCAACCTGCGCTTCTACCTGGTCGCGATCGTGTTCCTGATCTTCGACGTCGAACTGGTGCTGGTGCTGCCGACCCTGCCGCTGTTCGCCCCCGCCATCGCCGCCGGACATGGGGTGGCGGTGTTCCTCAAGATCTTCCTCTTCGTCGCCACCCTGTTGCTCGGCCTGGTCTACGCCGCTGCCAAGGGCGATTTCGCCTGGGATAAGAGCAAGCATGGCTGAGTGCGGCAGCAAGGCGGGCAACCGCGACGGCGAGCAGCTGGCGCTGACCTGCGTCGACGACTTCCTCAACTGGGGCAAGGAGAACAGCCTCTTCTACCTGCTGTTCGCCACCGCCTGCTGCGGCATCGAACTGATGCAGACCGGCGGCCCGCGCTTCGACACCGACCGCCTGGGCATGATCCCCCGCCCGACCCCGCGCCAGGCCGATCTGATGATCCTCGCCGGCACCATCACCCACAAGATGGCCAGCCGTGCCCATCTGCTGTGGAAGCAGATGGCCGAGCCGCGCTGGGTGGTGTCGATGGGCTCCTGCGCCAATGCCGGCGGCCCCTTCAGCAAGTACAGCTATTCGGTGCTCAACGGCATGGACAAGTTCCTGCCGGTGGACGTCTACATCCCCGGCTGCCCGCCCCGCCCGGAGGCGCTGATCGACGGCTGCATGGCTCTGCGCGAGCGGGTGCGGCGCTTCCGCGCCCTCGGCATCCGCGACCGTGATCCGGTGGTGATCGCCAGCGCCTCGCCCGCGCCCGTGTGCGGCGACCAGGGCTTCAAGCCCCAGCGTCCCGAGGGTCAGGGATGAGCCGCCAGCCTCTGGATGCGGCGCAGATCCACGCCCTGGTGGTGGAACGCTTCCCGGCCGTGACCCTGGAGCGCAGCGAGAACGCCCAGCCTTGGCTCAAGGCGCCGGCCGACGGCTTCCTCGACCTGGCGCGCTTCCTCAAGGATGACCCGCGTTTGGCCTACGACAGCCTGATGTGCCTGTCCGGGGTCGACCTCGCCACCTTCAACCTGCCGCCGGCCAAGCCGGTGCCGCCGCCCAAGCCGGGTGCCGCGCCGGTTCCGCCCAAGCCCGCCGAACCGATCAAACCGGTCGAGCCCAGCCTGGCCTGCGTCTACCTGCTGCACAGCCTGGTGCATCGCCACCGCCTGATGGTCAAGGTGCTGGTCGACCGCAACGCCGGGGTGGTGCCGAGCGTGGAATCGGTGTGGGGCGTGGCCGGCTATTTCGAGCGCGAGATCTTCGACCTGCTCGGGGTTGGTTTCGCCGGCCACCACGACCTGCGCCGGATCATGACCCCGGAGGACTGGACCGGCCATCCGCTGCGCAAGGACTACGTCTATCCCACCCGCTACAACGGGGTGGAGCTGCGCCGCGCCGGCCAGCGCTTCGAGGACGGCCCCTACGCCGGCAACGCGCCATGACCGTCGAGGCCTACACCGTCGATGGCGATCTGATGACCCTCAACATGGGTCCCCACCATCCGTCCACCCACGGCGTGCTGCGTCTGGTGCTGGAGGTCGATGGCGAGGTGGTGGTGAGCTGCCGGCCGGACCTCGGCTACCTGCACCGCTCGATCGAGAAGATCGGCGAATTCCTGGAATATCCGCAGTTCGTCCCCTACACCGACCGCGTCGACTACGTCTGCGCGATGAACTCCAACCACGCCTACTGCCTGGCGGTGGAGCAGCTGCTGGGCAGCGTGGCCGGGTCCGAGGTCAAGATCCCCGAGCGCGCGGAATGGCTGCGCATCCTCTTCGCCGAACTGAACCGCATCTCCTCGCACCTGGTGGCGGTGGGCGCGTTCGCGATGGACATGGGCGCCTTCACCCCGTTCCTGCACGGCATCGGCCTGCGCGAACTGGTGAACGACATCTTCGAGAAGACCTGCGGCGCGCGCCTGACCTACAACTACATCACCATCGGCGGGGTGGCGGCCGACCTGCACGCCGGAGCCGAGGCCGAGATCCTCGCCTTCTGCGACACCTGCGAACGCGAGATGGTGCGCTTCAACCGCCTCATCACCGCCAACAGCATCTTCAAGGGTCGCCTCGCCGGGGTGGCGGCGGTGAGCGCCGCCGACGCGGTCAGCTATGGCTTGGTGGGGCCCAACCTGCGCGCCTCCGGCGTCGACTTCGACCTGCGCCGCGACGAGCCCTATGGCTTCTACAGCCGGGTGCAGTTCGAGGTGCCGGTGGGCGGCGCCTTTGCGGGCGCCCGCGGGCGGGTGGGCGACAGTTACGACCGCTTCGTGCTGCGCTGCATCGAGATCCTGGAGTCGGTCCGCATCGTGCGCCAGTGCTTGGAGCAGATGCCCAAGTCCGCCGCCAAGGCCGACGATCCGGTGGGCGGCTGGCAGGTCGACGCCAACAAGCAGTTGCGCAAGCCACCGCGCGGCGAGGTCTACTGCCGGGTCGAAAACCCCCGCGGCGAGACCGGCTACCACGTGGTCAGCGACGGTTCACGCAAGCCCTACCGGATCAAGATCCGCACCGGCTCGTTCACCGCCATGAGCATCTTCGAGAAGCTGGTGCCCGGGCTGATGATCAGCGACGTGGTGGCGGTGATCGGCTCGTTCGACATCGTGGTGCCGGAGATCGACCGGTGAACGGCTTCCACCAATCCTTCCTGGCCACCGCCGCCTGGTTCAGCTCCTGTGGCCTGCCCGGCTGGCTGGGGCTGGTGCTGGCCGGGGTGGTGTTCTATGCCGTGCCGCTGTTCGCCGTGGTGCTGCCGATCGCCGGCCTGGGCCAGATCTTCGAGCGCAAGATCGCGGCCGCGATGCAGCGCCGCATCGGCCCCAGCACCACCGGCATCGTCGGCATCCTGCGCCTGACCGTGAACCTGGCGCTGCCCTGGAAGGCCAAGGCCGAGTGCAACCGCCTGGCCGAACGTCTGGTGGCCTTCGGCCCGGTGGCGCTGCTCGACCGCCTCCTCACCCGCACCGGCGTGGCCCAGCTGGCCGCCGACGGGGTCAAGATGATCGGCAAGGAGGACCTGGTCCCTTCCGGCGTCGACGGCTGGCTGTTCCGCGCCGCGCCCTACCTGGCCATCGCCGGCGCCTTCCTGCCCTTCGTGGTGGTGCCGTGGTCGCAGCACCTGGTCGGCGCCGACCTGTCCATCGGGCTGGTGTGGGTCGCCGCCGCCGGCGGTCTGACCGCGGTCGCCATCCTGCTCGCCGGCTGGGGCTCCAACAACAAGTGGACGATGCTCGGCGGCATGCGCGCGGTGGCCCAGATCGTGTCCTACGAGATCCCGGTCGGCCTGTGCATGGCGGCGGTGGCGATGTGGTGCGGCACCCTGTCGCTGCAGCAGATGGTGGCCGCCCAGTACCACCCCGGCGTGCTCTCGTTCCTGGGCTGGAACCTGATCCAGAGCCCGTTCATGGTCATCCTCGCCGGCACCTTCTACCTGGCTGCCATCGCCGAATGCCAGCGCACCCCGTTCGACACTGCCGAGGCGGAGTCCGAACTGGTGAGCGGCTTCAACACCGAGATGAGCGGCCTGCGCTGGGGCATGTTCGCGATGGCGGAGTACACCGAGACCTTCCTCATCGGCGCCCTGTTCGCGGTGCTGTTCCTGGGCGGCTACCAGTCGCCGGTGGGGGAACAGTGGATCCTTTCGCTGCCACCCCTGGCCGAGACCGTCATCCATGTGGCTATCATGACCGCCAAGTGCCTGGTGGCGATCTGGGTGATGATGTGGATCCGCTGGACCCTGCCGCGCTTCCGCATCGACCAGGTGATGCGCCTGGCCTGGCTCAAGCTGGTGCCGCTGGCGCTGGTGTGCCTGTTCGGCCTGGCCCTGACCATGCTGCTGGGTGCGCGCATCGAGCAGGTGGCCTATGGCCGGCTGCTGTCTGCGCCCTCGGCCCAGCTGCCGCTGATCGCCTGGGCGCTGTCCTGGCTGCTTGCCGGCGGCGCCATCATCGCCCTGGTGGTGGCGGCCAAGCGCAGCGGTCCGCCCATGCCCGCGGCCCTGCGCCGCCTGACCACCGCCCCGGCGAGGAAGGCCTGACATGCTGCTCGCCTGGGTGCGCGACATCGTTGAGGGGGTCGAGAGCTTCGTGGTCGGCATGGGGTCGACCGCGCGTTTCGCCTACGAGAACTGGAGCGGCAAGGCGACCGGGGCCATGACCCTGGAATACCCGGCGCAGAAGCAGGCGATGCCCGCCGCCTTCCGCGGCCACCTGTTCAACAACGTCAGCAACTGCATCACGTGCAAGCTGTGCGCCAAGGCCTGCCCGGTCGACTGCTTCGTGATCGAGGGCGAGCGCAACGAAGAGAACAAGTTCCGCACCAGCCGCTTCGACATCGACCTGACCAAGTGCATCTATTGTGGCCTGTGCACCCGCGCCTGCCCGACCGACTGCCTGACCATGCAGGGCGGCTTCGAGCTGGATCCGGTCAACACCGTCAACCAGCGCGGCCAGCGGTTCCTGTTCACCCAGCGTCCGGACCAGCTCGACGTCCGCCTCGAGGGGGCCGAGGTCGACCGCCTGCTGCGCGTCTCCTCGCTGAAGCCGGGCGAGGTGGGCGCCGAGGACCGCGCCTTCCTCGACCGCATCGAGGATCCGCGCGGCACCGCCATCATCGCCAAGTTCGGGGTCGGCTACTACACCGCCGACGAGGTGAAGCAGGTCGATGCCAGGCGCGAGGAGCTGAAGAAGGCCAAGGAGGCCCAGGCCGCCGCCGCCAAGGCCGCCGCCGACAAGGCCAAGGCCGAGGCGGCGGCCAAGGCTGCCGCCGACGCCCTGGCGTCGGCGCCGGCGCAGGAACCCAAGCCATGATCGAAGCCGCCCTGTTCTGGGCCGCCTGCCTGCTCGCGGTGGCGGGCGCCGCGGTGTGCGTGGTGGCGCGCAACCTGCTCCACGCCGCCTTCGCCCTGGGCGCCAGCCTGCTCGGGGTGGCGGTGCTGTACCTGTTCCTCCAGGCCGAGCTGCTGGCGGCGGTGCAGGTGCTGGTCTACATCGGCGGGGTCCTGGTCCTCACCGTGTTCGCGGTGATGTTCAGCCGCGACATCGAAGGCCGGGTGCAGCTGCCGCCGCGCTGGGGCTGGTGGCTGGGGGTGCCGACCGCCCTGCTCACCCTTTACGCCATGGCGCGCCTGGCCCTGGCCACGGTGGCGTCAGGAGCCTGCCCGGCGGTGCGCTCCGACCCCGCCACCCTCGGCCAGTCGATCAACCGTCCTGGTGGCGGCAACCTGGGCGATCTGCTCCTGGGGCCGCATCTGGTGCCGTTCCTGCTGGTGGCGGTGCTGCTGACGGTGGTGCTGGTGGCGGCGGTGGCGCTGGTGCGCAAAGAGCGCAAGGAAGCCGGCGCGCCATGAGCGTCACCGCCTTCATCCTCGCCGGGCCGGCGCAGATCGGCGGCTACCTCGCGGTGGCAGCGGTGCTGTTCGCCCTCGGCGTGCTCGCCTGCGCCACCCGCCGCAACGCGGTCGGCTTCCTGATGGGCATCGAGATGATGCTCAATGCCGCCGCGCTCAACTTCGCCGCCTTCGACCGTTTCCACGTCGGCACCGCTGCCGCGGCCGGGCACGGCCAGATCATGGCCCTGTTCATCATCGCCCTCGCCGCCGCCGAATCGGCGGTGGCCCTGGCCATGGTCTACAGCGTCTACCGCACCTGGCGCGACATCGACCTCGCCGCCACCTCCGAGCTGAAGGGCTGAGGATGCCTGCGTCCGCCGCCATCCCCGCCTGGCTGCCCCTGGCGATCCTGCTCGCCCCGGTGCTCACCGCCGCCTTCCTGCTCGCCTGCGGCCGGCGCGCCGGCCACTGGGGCGCGTGGCTGTCGGTGGCGATGATGGCCGCCTGCTTCGCCGGCTCGCTGGCGGTGTTCCTCGGCGGGCTCGATCAGGGTCATTGGCTCGGCTGGCATTCCTCCACCGTGGCCTGGCTGGCGGCGGGAACCACCTCCGCCACCCCCGGCTTCGGCCTCTCGCTCGGCCTGCAACTCGACGGCATGGGCGCGCTGATGCTGATGATCGTCACCGGGCTGGCCACCCTGGTGCTGCTGTTCTCGACCTGGTACCTGCACGATGACCGGGATTACCCGCGCTTCTTCTGGATGTTCGACTTCTTCTGCTTCGCCATGCTCGGCATCGTCCTGAGCGACAACCTGCTCATGACCTTCATCTGCTGGGAACTGGTGGGGTTGGGCTCGTACTTCCTCATCGGCTACTGGTACGACAAGCCGGCGGTGGCCGACGACACCTTCTACCAGGGCATGAAGGCGCCCTACGCCACCGGCATCATCGAGTCGAAGCTGTCGCCCGGCGACGCCCAGCTCAAAGCCTTCGTGATGAACCGCATCGGCGACTTCGGCTTCCTCGCCGGCATCGCCATCACCGCCTGGGTGGTGGCCGGCTGGTGCGCCGCCAGCGGCCACCCCGCCACCCACCTGCTGTCGTGGGACACGGTGTTCGCCGCGGTGGCCGACGGCGCCTTCGCCAAGGCCAGCTTCGCCGGTCTCACCGGCACCGACCTGCTGACCCTGGCCGGGGTCGGCATCTTCCTCGGCGCCATGGGCAAGAGCGCGCAATTCCCGCTGCATACCTGGCTGCCGGACGCGATGCAGGGCCCCACCACCGCCTCCTCGATCATCCATGCCGCCACCATGGTCGCCGCCGGTGTCTTCCTGGTGGCGCGGGTCTATCCCATGCTCACCCCCGATGCCCTGCTGGTGGTGAGCTGGATCGGTGCCATGACCTGCTTCATCGCCGCGGTAATCGCCTGCACCCAGTGGGATTTCAAGGGCGTGCTCGCCTATTCGACCGTCAGCCAGCTCGGTTACATGATGCTCGGCCTGGGCGCCGGGGCGCTGGCCGGGGGCCTGGGTGCCGGCATCGGCCATCTGTTCACCCACGCGCTGTTCAAATGCATGCTCTTCCTGTGCGCAGCCTCGGTCATCCATGCCTGCGCCGGCCACCAGGATCTCGGGCGCATGGGCGGCTTGGCCAGGCGCATGCCGATCACCGCCGGGGTCACCCTGGTGGGGGTGCTGGCGATCTGCGGCCTGCCCGGGTTCAGCGCCTTCTGGTCCAAGGATGCCATCCTGGCCTCGGCGCAGGTCGCCGCCCAGCAGCGCGGCGGGCTGGCCTGGATCCCCTATGCCCTCGGCCTCGCCACCGCCGGTCTGACCTGCTACTACATGATGCGGCTGTGGGTGCGGGCCTTCCTCGGCCCCGAACGCGATCATCACGTCACCCATCATGCCCACGACCCCTGGCCGCGCGCCCTGCTGGCCCTGCTGGTGCTGGCGCCGTTCTCGCTCCAGGCGGTGTGGACCGGCTCGCTCAATCCCTTTGCTACCCATTCCTGGCTCGACCACCTGCTGGCCGCCCCATCAGCCGGCCTGCTGTCGATGCCTGGGGCGGTGCTGCCCAGCCCGGCCCTGACCGAAGCTCTGCATCACGCCCACGTGCAGGTGATGATCGCCGCCTCGGTCCTGCTGGTGCTGGGAGCCGGGACCGCCCTGGTGGTGTTCTGGTGGCTGCCGGCGCGCGGCATCGACGCGGCGGCGCGGCTGCGCCAGTTGCCGCCATTCTCATGGGCCTGGACCGTGTCCGCGCGCCTGTGGGGCATTGAGTATCTATACGACGCCCTGTTCGTGCGTGGCCTGGGCAAGGGGGCCGGCCGCGGCCTGGCCGAGGTCGATCTTGGCACCCCGGAACGCCTGGCCCGGCTCGATGGCGGAGGTTCGCGTCAGACCGAGCCGGATCCGCCCAGCCTGGATGGGGCGATCGACGCCGGCACCCGTCTGGTGCGCTGGATCGGCAGCGCCGGCAATGCCCTGCAGAGCGGACGCATCAACGCCTACGTCGGCGCCGCCGCCCTGGTGACCGCCGTGCTCGTGGCCCTGGCGCTGGTGGGATGAAGGTGCATCCGTGATCGACCCCACCTCCCTGCTGGTCACCGCGGTGTGCGCGCCCCTGGTCGGGGCGCTGCTGCTGTGGCTGCCGCCGCCGCGGGCGTCCTGGGCCGCCGGCCTGCTGCCGCGGGCGGTCGCCCTGCTGGCGATGCTGGTGTCGGCCGTCGCCGCCTTCGCCCTGGCCGCCGGCTTCTATGCCACGCCGGGCGCGGACCTGCGTGGTGAACTGCTGCTGCCCTGGTACCCCGCCTGGGGCATGGCCCTGCATCTTGGCGTCGATGGGGTGGCGGCCTCGCTGCTGGCGCTGTCGGGCCTGATCGGGGTGGTGGCGGTGCTGGCCTCGGCGGGGATCTCCAACCGGGTGCGCGCCTACCACAGCCTGCTGCTGCTGCTCATGGCCGGAACCAACGGGGTGTTCGCCACCCTCGACTGGGTGTCGTTCTACATCGCCTGGGAGGTCATGCTCATCCCGATGTTCCTGCTCATCGCCATCTGGGGTGGTGAACAGCGGCGCTACGCTGCGCTCAAGTTCCTGCTCTACACCATGGCCGGCAGCGTGCTGATGCTCGTGCTGATGCTGGGCATGCACTTCCGCACCCCGGCCGAGGGCGTGCGGGTGCAGGTCGATCCCGCCCAGGTCGAAGCCCAGGCCAGGCCCGACGGCACCCTCTATGGCCTGCGGGTCGAACAGGTGGCGCCCGCCGGGCAGCCGCTGCGCTATGAGGCGGTGGTGCCGCGTTCGTTCGATCTGCTCCACCACAGCCTGCTGTGGAACCACTGGCGCGGGGTCGCCCTGGGCTCATGGGCGCTGGCCGGGGTCGGCTTCCTGGTGCTCTACCTCGCCTTCGCGGTCAAGGTGCCGGTCATCCCCTTCCACACCTGGCTGCCGCACGCGCATGTGCAGGCGCCGACCGCGATCTCGGTGATCCTCGCCGGCATCCTGCTCAAGCTCGGCGTCTATGGCTTCTACCGCCTGGCCTGGCCGCTGTTCCCGGCGGTGGCCCTGGACTGGGGCTTCGTCCTCGGCGTGCTCGGGGTGGTGAACATCCTCGCCGCCGCCTGGATTGCCCTTATGCAGGATGATCTCAAGCGCCTGGTCGCCTACAGCTCGGTCAGCCATATGGGTTTCTGCCTGCTCGGCCTGGCTGCGGCGACGCCGGCGGCGATCAGCGGATCGCTGGTGCAGGCGGTCACCCACGGTCTGGGTTCGGCGATGCTGTTCCTGCTCGTGGGGGTGATCTACGACCGTGTCCACCACCGCCGGGTCAACGGTTTCGGCGGCTTGGCCGGGCCGATGCCGCGCTATGCCGGGATGTTCCTGTTCGCCTGCCTGGGCGCCGCCGGCCTGCCCGGTCTGGCCGGTTTCGTGGGCGAGGTGCTGGTGGTGCTGGGCTGCGCCCAGTCCCCGGCTGCCGCCTGGGCTGGTCATGGCGCCGATGCCTTCCGCTGGCTGGCGGTGGCCGCCGCCGCCGGGGTGATCATGACCGCAGCCTACCTGCTGTGGATGTACAAGCGGGTGTTCACCGGCCCGGTGCGCCATGACGAGCACCGCGCCCTGCCCGATCTGTCGGCGCGCGAATGGGCCACCCTGGCTCCGCTCGCAGTGCTGACCCTGGCGATCGGCGTCTATCCCGCCCTGGTGACGCGCCTGGTCGCGCCCGGGGCCGAACTCCTGGCCCGGCACCTGGCCTGGGTGGCAACGGTGCGCTGATGATCCCCGTCCCTGTCGGCCTGATGATTCCTGAGATCGTGCTGGGCGTAGGCGCCTGCGCCGCGCTGGTGGCCGAACTGACCTGCTCGGCCAAGCGTCGGGTGGCGCAGGTGGGCGCCCTCGCCTGCCTGCTCGCCCTGGGGGTGGTGGTCGGCCAGGCGCTGGGCGGGCTGGGTGGCCATGCCACCGGCTCCCTGACCGTCGATGCGGTCACCCTGGCGGCGCGCATCGGCGTGCTGGTGGCGACCTTCCTGCTGCTGGTGGCGGCACCCTCGTCGCAGGAATTGAACCATCGCGAGGAAGGCGAGTACCATCTCTCCCTGCTCGGGCTCGGTCTGGGCGGTCTGGTATTCGCCGGCGCTGCCGACCTGCTGACCCTGTATCTGGGGCTCGAGTTCCTCTCGCTCACCGGCTATGCCCTGGCCGGCTTCCGCCCCCATGACCGCCACGCCGGCGAGGCCGGGCTCAAGTACGTGCTGTTCGGCGCCCTCGCCAGCGCCCTGACCCTGGTGGGGATGAGCTACCTGTACGGCCTGAGCGGCTCGCTCGACCTGGCGGTGATTGGCGAAACCCTCTCGTACCACGGCGCCTCGCGCGCCCTGGCCGCCGCCGCCCTGCTCGCATTGGTGGGCGTGGCCTTCAAGCTCACCATCGCCCCGTTCCATCTGTACAGCCCAGATGTGTACCAGGGCGCCCCCACCATCTCGGCCGCCGCCTTCGCGGTGATACCCAAGATCGCGGCCGCGGCGGTCGCCGCCCACCTGCTGCTGTGGTGGGCGCCGGCCAGCGGCCATGCCTCGGCCGCCATCGCCATCGCCGGGGTGGTGACCATGACGGTGGGCAACCTCACCGCCCTCGGCCAGACCAACGCCAAGCGCATCCTCGCCCTCAGTGGCGTCGCCCATGCCGGCTACCTGATGCTGGCCCTGGCGGTATGGCCCCAGGCCGGCGCCCTGGGTGCGGTGGGGTTCTATCTGCTCGCCTACCTGGCGATGAACCTGGGTGCGTTCGTGGCGGTGATGCTGCTCGAGAACCGCACCCGCTCCTCCGACCTCGATCGCCTGGCCGGCTCCTGGCGGCAGCAACCGCTGGAATCCGCCAGCCTGGCACTCTGCCTGGTTTCGCTGGCCGGCATCCCGCCCCTGGCGGGATTCACCGCCAAATGGGTGCTGCTGCGCAGCGTGGTCGAAGGCGGGCTGGCCGGAGACGGTCGCGGCTGGCTGCTGGCGGCGGCGGTCGCCCTGCTGGTCAACGCGGTGCTCAGCGCCTTCCCCTACATCCGCATCCTGCGCGCCTGCCTGGTGGAGGGGGGCGACGATGCGGCTGCCGCCGGTGGTGGCAGGTCATCGCCAGCCCTTGCCGTGCTGGCGGTCTGCGCCGCCGCCACCCTGGTGTTGGGGGTGGCGTGGCCGGTGGTAGCGCTGCTGCGCGGATACCTGGGATAGTTGGTTAGCGAGCCCGCTGCAGGCCGCGTTCGGGCTCCGGCCCCGGTTCGACGATCGGCAATTGGAAGTCATCGACCCGCCGGCGGATGAGCGGATCCTTGGCTCCATCGACATCAGGAGTCAGCACATAGGTGCGACCGCCATTGCCCTGGCGGGTCTCGACCACCAGTCGGCCGTCTTCATCGCGCCAGGTCGAGGTGATGATCAGGTACGGATCGCGGGTGATCTGCGCCAGCAGCACCTGCTCCTGGGCCGACACCGGCACTGTCGCCTGGTCGCGCGGGGAGGAGGAACACCCGGCGGCCAGGATGACGGCGATGAGCAGAGGCAGACGCATGGGCGCGCAGCATGTTGCTGCGCGCCCAGGTGCCAGCGAACGCCGGCCGATCAGGCCTTGGCCGCTTTGGTAAGGCGCTGTTCCAGGCCCTTCAGCTCGGCGCTCAGGGCGCTGGGCAGGCGGGAACCGAACTTGGCATAGAACTCGGCCACCCCCGCGGTCTCGGCCTTCCAACCGTCGGCGTCGACCTTGGTCAGTTCGTCGAGGGTGCCGGCCGGCAGGTTGAGCCCGCTGACATCGAGTTCGCCGGCCTTGGGCAGTACGCCGATGGCGGTCTTCACGCCCTGGGCCTTGCCCTCGATGCGCTCGACCACGTACTTGAGCACCCGGCTGTTGTCGCCATAGCCCGGCCACATGAACTTGCCCGCCGCATCGCGGCGGAACCAGTTCACGAAGAAGATCTTGGGCGCCTTGGCCCCGAGCTTCTGGCCCATCTTGAGCCAGTGGTTGAAGTAGTCGCCCATGTTGTAGCCGCAGAACGGCAGCATGGCGAAGGGGTCGCGGCGGATGACCCCGACTGCGCCGATGTTGGCGGCGGTGGTCTCGGAGCCGGTCGACGAGCCCATGAACACGCCGTGCTCCCAGCTCAACGCCTCATTGACCAGCGGGATGGTGCCGGGCCGGCGGCCGCCGAACAGGATGGCGCTGATCGGCACCCCGGCGGGGTCCTCCCACTTGGGGTCGATCACCGGGCACTGGCTGGCCGGGGCGGTGAAGCGGGCGTTGGCGTGGGCGCCCTTGCGCCCGCACTCGGGGGTCCACTCCTTGCCTTCCCAGTCGATGCCCTTGGCCGGGGCGGCGATGCCCATGTCCTCCCACCACACATCGTTGTCGGCGGTGTGCACCACGTTGGTGAAGATGGTGTTCTTCTCGCAGGTGGTGAGGGCGTGGGGGTTGCTCTTCTTCGAGGTGCCGGGGGCGACGCCGAAGAAGCCCGCCTCGGGATTGACCGCCCACAGGCGGCCGTCGGGGCCGACGCGCATCCAGGCGATGTCATCGCCCAAGGTGCGCACGGTCCAGCCCGGCAGGGTCGGCTGCATCATCGCCAGGTTGGTCTTGCCGCAGGCGGAGGGGAAGGCGGCGGCGACGTAGTAGGTCTTCTTCTCGGGGCTGGTGAGGGCGAGGATGAGCATGTGCTCGGCCATCCAGCCCTCGTCGCGGGCCTGGACCGAGGCGATGCGCAGGGCCAGGCACTTCTTGCCGAGCAGGGCGTTGCCGCCATAGCCGGAACCGTAGGACCAGATGGTGCGCTCCTCGGGGAAGTGGGCGATGTACTTCTTCTCGATCGGGGCGCAGGGCCAGGTCGAGTCCTTCTCGCCTGGCTTGAGCGGGGAGCCGATGGAGTGGATGCAGGGCACGTACTCGCCCTGGTCCCCCAGCGCCTTGAGCACCGCGCTGCCGATGCGCGCCATGATGCGCATGTTGACCACCACATAGGGAGAGTCGGTGAGCTCGATGCCGATCTTGGAGAAGGGCGAGCCGACCGGGCCCATGCTGAAGGGGATCACGTACATGGTGCGCCCGGCCATGCAGCCGTCGTAGAGGCCCTTCATGGTCGCCTTGAGCGCGTCGGGATCGATCCAGTTGTTGGTCGGGCCGGCCTCATCCTTGCTCTTGGCGGCGATGTAGGTGCGGTCCTCGACGCGGGCCACGTCGCTGGCGTGGGAGCGGGCGATGAAGCAGCCGGGACGCTTGACCGGGTCGAGCTTGGCGAAGGTGCCGTTCTTGACCAGCAGGGCGCACAGGTCGTCGTACTCCTGCTGGCTGCCATCGCACCAGTGGATGGCGGCGGGACGCGTCATGCGCGCGACCTCATCGACCCAGGCAAGCAGGCGGGAGTGGGTGGTGGGGCTGGTCATGGGGCATTCCTTTGCAGGGAACGGGGCTCGTAGATGCAGGTCGGATCGCTGGCGAAGGGATCGCCGGTGATCGCCCAGGTACGGCTGCGGCTGCCGCCGCAGACACGGTTGAATTCGCACACCCCGCACTTGCCGTCGTAGGAGGCGGGCTGGCGCAGACGCACGAACAGAGGGTGGGAGCGGTAGACGTCGGCCAGTCGCTCCTGGCGCACATTGCCCGCCACCACCGGCAGGAAGCCGGAAGGGCAGATCTCACCGGTGTGGCTGACGAACACGAAGCCGTTGCCGTCGTTGATCCCGCCCATGCCTACCGGGCGGCGCCCGGCAGGTTCGCCGGCGACCGGTACGACAGGAGGGCGCGGCGGCTTGATGCCCATCTGGGCGCGCACGCGGTAATAGGGCTGGCCGGCGGTGGTCTTGACCGCGAAGGGGCAGTCCGGTCTGCCCTGGATGGCGGCCAGGCGACGGTAGATGTCCTCGTGCTCCTCGGGGGTGATGATCTGGCCCTGGTCGGCCCGACCGGTGGGCACGAGCAGGAAAACCGACCACTGGCTGACCCCGTACCACGCGCACAGATCGGCGATCAGTTCCAGTTGATCGCGGTTGTGGCGGCCGATCGAGGTGTTGACCTGGCTCTCGACCCCCAGGCTGCGCGCGGTGTCGAGTGCGGCGAGGGTGCGCTCCCAGGTGCCTTCGACCCCGCGGAAGCGGTCGTGGGTGGGCTTGTCGGCCCCATCCAGGCTCACCGCCATGCGCCGCACCCCGGCATCGCGCAGGCGGGTGATCGCCGCCGGGGTCAGCAGCGGGGTGGCCGAGGGGGTGATGGCCATGCGCAGACCGAGGCGGTCGCCGTAGGCGGCGAGGTCGTAGACGTCGGCGCGCTTGAGCGGGTCGCCACCGGTGATCACGAACAGGATGGGGCCGAACTCGGCGCGCACATGGTCGAGCAGCGCCCGCCCCTCGTCGCCGCTGAGCTCCCCCGCCGCCGGCGCCGCCTGGGCCTCGGCCCGGCAATGCTGGCAGACCAGATCGCAGGCGCGAGTGACCTCCCAGATGCAGATGATCGGCGCGTGATCGAAGTTCACAGCAGGAAGAATAGGATGACGAAGATCTGGGCCAGGAATATGCGGCAGATCATGGTGGTGGGGTAGACGGCGGCGTAGGCCAGGCCGGGGGCTTCGCTGTTGCACGAGGCGGTGGCGAAGGCCAGGGCCGGGGGATCGGTCATCGACCCGGCAAGGACCCCGCACAGGGCGGCGTAGTTGACCTTGAGGAAGAAGCGCAGCACCAGGCCCACGGTCAGCACCGGGATGATGGTGATGGCGCAGCCCCACAGGATCCAGGTCAGGCCCTGGGCGCTGAATGCGACCTGGAAGAAGCGGTCGCCGCAGATCAGGCCGACGCAGGCCAGGAACAGCCCGATGCCGAACTCGCGCATGAAGTGCAGGGCGCCGTGCGACATGTAGAACGAGAACGGGCCGACCTTGCCGAAGTGGCTGAGCAGGATCGCCACCAGCAGGGGGCCGCCAGCCATGCCGAACTTCACCGGTGCCGGCACCCCGGGCAGGGGGATGGCCAGGGAGCCGAGCAGGGCGCCCAGGGTGATGCCGAAGAGGATCGATTCCAGACGGGGCTTATCGAGAGTCTTTTCCGAGTTGCCGATGTGCAGGGCGAGGTTGCGCAGGTCGTCCTCCTCGCCCACCGCGGTCACCAGGTCGCCGATCAGCAGATCGACGTCGTCGAGGGCGACGAATTCCACCCCGCCGCGCTCGATGCGGGTGATGGTGATACCGAACTTCTCGGCCAGGCCCTGCTCGGCGACGCTGCGTCCGGTGGCATGGTCGTTGGACACCACCATGCGCTTGACGGTGAGCTTTCCCGGCACCTTGCGGATGTCGATGTCGCAGGCTTCGCCCACCATCAGCCGCAGGTGGGTCAGGTGCTCGGCGGCGCCGACCGCGTGCAGGATGTCATCCTTGGCCAGCACCAGTTCGGCGGTGGCCACTCCGGCCACCCCGTCGCGCTGGAATCGTGAGATCACCACGTCATTGCCCAGCGCGCCCAGCAGTTCGCGCAGGCTCTTGCCGACGATGCCGGGATTGGTCACGCGCAGGTTGATGTTCTGCGGCTTCGGCCTGCGTTTCTGCGCCTCTTGGACGAACTGCTGCGATTCCTCCAGCGGCTTGACGCGGAACATGGCGCGGATCAGCAGCATGCTGATGATCACCCCGAGGATGCCCATGGGGTAGGCCACGGCATAGCCCGAGGTGGTGACTTTCCGCGGGTCGGCCTTGGCCGGAATCGCGGCCTTGGTTTCGGACCCGCTTGCGGCGGCGGCTGGCGGTTCGCCGCCGGCTGCTGCCCGGGCCTCGACGGCCTGGCGCTCGGCCCGGTCCATCTTGTCCTTCATCGCCGACTGCGCGGCCGACAGGCCGGGGGTGTTGGTCACCGCCCCGCTATAGAACCCCACCGTGGCCTCGGCCGGGATGCCGCCGACCTTGTGCGCGAGCACAGCGATGGCGAATCCGCCGGTGACCACGCATACCGCGGCGAAGTTCCAGATCAGTCCGTTGGCGCGGAAGCTGGCGATGAAGCTCGGCCCGGCCTGCATGCCGACCGCATAGACGAACAGAACCAGGCCGCCGTCGCGCAGGAAATCGAGGACCTTTTCCCGGAACAGGTGGCTGTCGTGCCAGGTCTTGTCGCCGACGATGGCCATCAGCCAGCCGGCCTGGTGCTCGTTCCAGCAGAAGTGGGCGAAGATGATGCCGGCGAACAGCGCGCCGGTGAGGCCCAGCGACACCCCCTTCACCTTGATCGAGCCGAGGATGATCCCCAACACCCCGACCAGGGCGAGTGTCAGGACCATGCCGGCAACCGAGCCGGCGGTCAGGAGCGGAAGGTAGTTGCTGAACATGGCGCCGGCACCGTAGCGGTCATTGCCGGGCGTACCCTTCATGAGGCGGTACGTCGTCCTAGCATCCGACAGATGGTGTCAGGGCGATAGGCTCAGCGCATGAGTGGCGATACGGGCCCCCTGAACCAGTAATTGGACCTCCCACCGGCCAGGCGCCGGCAGTTCCAGAGAGATCGGCTGGCTGGTGTCCGGCCAAGGCATCAGGCGGTCAAGGGCGGCATCGCTCGGGCGGTAGCAGCGCACCTGGGCGGAGGTGGTACTGGTGATGGCCGGTGGTCCCAGCAGCCGGCAGGTGATGCGCTGCCCAGCGGCTTCGACCGCCAGCCGGCCACCCCCGTCGGCGAAGGCCTGGGCCGCGAGCTTGTCCTGGTCGATGCGCTCGGCCGCCAGCCAGGGGTGGTCCTCGACCTTGCTGACATGGGTGCGGCGGGCCACCAGGATGAGCGCGAGGTTGGCGATGGCGGCGGCGCCGATCACCATCAGCGGCAGCCACATCCAGGGATTGAAACGCCTGGTGGTGCTCATGGGCGGCGCAGCAGGACCGGCAGTTCGAGGCGCTGACCATCCTCGCGCACGAACAGCAGGGTGGTGCGCAGGTCGCCGGGGCCGAAGGCGGCGGCGGGCAGATCGATGGTGGGGGTGAGTTCGACCCGCTGGTTGGGCGGCACCACCACCACCGGCTGCTGGAGATAGATGCGGGCGTCCGGGTGGGCCGGCAGGGAGGGGGTCAGGCGGTGCTCGCTCGCGGTCTTGTTGACCAGCGAGAAGCTGACCGGCTGGCGCACCATCTGCACGCCACCGTTGTCGGCGAACACCGGCATGGAGGAGGGGCGCAGCATGGTGGCGACGATGTCCTCGCGATGGAGGATGCGCCAACTGGCGACCCCGATCAGGGCGGTGGCGACCAGGGCGTAGATCACCGTGCGCGGGCGGATGCGCAGGCGGCGGCCACCGGCCAGTTCGATCTCGCTGGTGTAGCGCACCAGCCCGGCGGGCTTGCCGAGCTTGGTCATCACCGCATCGCAGGCGTCGATGCAGCCGCTGCAGTGGATGCATTCGAGCTGGTTGCCGTTGCGGATGTCGATCCCGGTGGGGCAGACCGCCACGCACAGCTTGCAGTCGATGCAGTCGCCGCCGGTGGTGCGCAGGCGGCCGCGCGGCTCGCCCCGGCGCTGGTCGTAGCCGACCACCAGCGAATGGGGGTCGAGCATCACCGACTGCAGCCGGCCGTACGGGCAGACGATGGTGCAGGTCTGCTCGCGGAACCAGGAGAAGTTGAACAGGATGAGCACGAAGGCGAAGGCGAAGAACACCGCCGCAGCGGGATGGGCGACGGGATCGACCACCAGGCCCCAGGCGAAGGCCTCGGTGCCGACGAAGAGCGCGGTGGCGGTGTTGGCGAGCGCGCCCGACACCAGCACGAAGAGGGCGAAAGTCAGCGCCCGCCCCGCCCCGCCCCGCCCTTCCCGGTCCTTGCGTGCACGGGTGAACGCATCGCCCTGGACCAGCCGCTCGATCGGCCGGAAGACCATCTCGAGGAAGACGTTGTGCGGGCACAGCCAGCCGCAGTAGACGCGCCCGAGCAGGGCGACCGCGAGCAGGGTGGCGATCACCCCGATGAGGAACAGGAGCAGGAAGTAGTTGAAGTCCTGCGGCCAGAACACCTGGCCGGCGATCCAGAACTGGCGCTTGGGGAGATCGAAGCGCAGGAACGGTCGGCCTCCCACGGTGAGGAAGGGCAGCGCCAGATAGAAGCCGATCAGCAGCACCGACACCCACTGCCGCCAGCGGCGCCAGGCGCCCTGGACGATGTGGGCGTAGATCCATTTGCGCCGGCCATCGCGATCGACGGTGTAGAGCACCGACCGGAAGTCGCCCGCGTTGGAGTCGATGGCGGCGGGATTGGCGAACATCGCCGCCGGGTCCGGGCGGGCCGGCGGCTGGTCGGGCTGGTCCATGGTTCGGCTGCCGACCGCTCAATAGCGGATGGGCTGCTCCTTCTCGCGGGCGGGGTCGTGGGCCTTGCCTGGCTTCTCGCCCTGGCGGTTCCAGTCGGCGATGAAGATGGCGAGATTGTTGATGTCGTCTCCGGCGAGTTTGCTCTTCTGGGCCGGCATGGTCCTGTTGGGCGAGCCGTTGGCCATCACCGCCACCATCTGGGCGAGGTCGGACCCGTACATCCACCAGCGGTCGCGCAGGTTGGGGCCGACCCCGCCGGTGCCGTCGGCGGCATGGCAGGTGGCGCATTCGGCGGAGGCGTAGACCGCCTTGCCGCGGGCGATGCGCTCGGGGTTGGTGCTGAGCGAGCGCAGCTGCTCCTCGGTGAGCGGGCCGCTCTGGTTCTTCACCCGCAGTTCCGCCAGCTCCTTGAGGTCGTCCTTGAGGCGGTCGGCGCCGAGCTTGTTGCCGGCGATGTGGTACCAGCCGACATACAGCACCGCCCAGGCGATGGTGAGGTAGAACAGGGTCAGCCACCAGCGCGGCAGGTTGTTGTCGTACTCCTGGATGCCGTCGTAGTGGTGCTCGCGCAGGCGGTCGACCTCGGGGCCGTCCTGGGTCTTGCCGGGTTCTTGCTCAGCCATGACGCTGCTCCCGGCGTTCGCCGCCGTCCTCAAGAGGCAGGGACTCCATCCGGCGCAGGTGGCTGCGCCGGCGGTCGGTGAGGACGTAGAGGGTGATCAGCACCCCGAAAGCGAAGAACCCCACCAGCACGATCTGCGGCAGCAGGTGGGGATGTTGGGCGATCAGGTCGCGCATGTCATTTCCCTCCGTTCTTGCCGAGATCGGTGCCGAGGCGCTGGAGGTAGGCGATCAGGGCGATGATCTCCTTCTTCTCCAGATCCTTGCTGTCGGCCAGGCGCGGCTGCTTGCGCAGCTCGGCGGCGATGCGTTCGGCCTGGGCGCGGGCGTCCTTCTCGGCCCCGGCGACCTGCTCCTTGCTGTAGGGGGTGTAGACCGGCGGACCGGCCAGCACCGCCAGCTTGCGCCCGACGTCCGACAGGTCCATGTCGTCGCGATGCAGCCAGCCATAAGTGGGCATCGGGGTGGGCGGGTCGGGATTGCCGATGAAGCCGTTGGGATCCAGCATGTGGAAGTAGTGCCACGAGGCGCTCGGCCGGATCAGGCCCTCGCGCGCCAGGTCGGGGCCGGTGCGCTTCGATCCCCACAGGAATGGCCGGTCATAGATGTGCTCGCCGGCGCGGGTGTACTCGCCCTTGTCGGCGGCCGGGTCCTTGTAGCGCTCGACCTCGGCACGCAGGGTGCGGATCATCTGGGTGTGGCAGCCGACGCAGCCCTCGCGGATGTAGATGTCGCGGCCGGTGAGCTCCAGCGGGGTGTAGGGCTGCACCGAGGCGATGCGCGGGGTGAGGGCGCCCTGGACCATATGGGGCAGCAGTTCGCACACGCTGCCGATCGCCAGGGCGATGGCGGTGAACACGATGAAGACCAGCGGCCAGCGTTCGAGCAGGGCGTGGAAGGCATTGATCTTGGCGCGCGGGCCCGGCTGGTCGAGGGCGCCATCGATGAACGGCCCGACCTGGCTGTCGGGGACCAGGGCGGGGGCCTCGGCGCGGTCATCCTCGAGCTTGGGGGCGCCGCGCAGGGTGCGCCAGATGTTGTAGACGCAGACCAGCGCACCGCTGATGTAGAGCACGCCGGCGAACACCCGCACCCACCACGAGATGTTCGAGTACTTGATGATCTCGATCCAGTCGCGGTAGACCAGCATGCCCTTGTCGTCGAAGGCCAGTTGCATGGATCCCTGGAGGATACCGCTCACCCACAGGGCCACCGCGTACAGGGTGATGCCGGTGGTGCACAGCCAGAAGTGCAGGTTGGCGAGGCCGTCGCTGTGCAGTTTCACCTTCCACATCCGCGGCACCAGCCAGTAGACCATGCCGAACACCAGCAGACCGTTCCAGCCGAGGGCGCCGCTGTGCACGTGGCCGATGGTCCAATCGGTGTTGTGCGAGAGGGCGTTGACCTCGCGCAGGCTGAGCAGCGGGCCCTCGAAGGTGGCCATGCCATAAAAGGTCACCGCCGCGACATAGAATTTGAGCACCGGCGAGGTGCGCACCTTGTCCCAGGCCCCGCGCAGGGTGAGCAGGCCGTTGATCATGCCGCCCCAGCTCGGGGCCAGCAGCATGACGCTGAACACCACCGCCAGGGTCTGCGCCCATTCCGGGGTGGCCTGGTTGAGCAGGTGGTGCGGACCGGCCCAGATGTAGAGGAAGATCAGCGACCAGAAGTGCACGATCGACAGCCGGTAGCTGTAGACCGGGCGCTCGGCCGCCTTGGGCAGGAAGTAGTACATCAGCCCGAGGAAGGGGGTGGTGAGGAAGAACGCCACCGCGTTATGCCCGTACCACCACTGCACCAGCGCGTCCTGCACCCCGGCGTAGACCGGGTAGCTCTTGGTCAGCGAGATGGGCAGGCACAGCGAATTGACCACGTGCAGCAGGGTGATCGCCGCCCAGGTGGCGATGTAGAACCAGATCGCCACGTAGATGTGGCGTTCGCGGCGCTTGAAGATGGTGCCGAAGAGGTTGGCCCCGAAGGCGATCCACACCAGGGCGATGAGGATGTCGATCGGCCATTCCAGCTCGGCGTATTCCTTGCTGGAGGTGATGCCGAGGGGCAGGGTGATGGCGGCCAGCACGATGATGGTCTGCCAGCCCCAGAAGTGCACCTTGCTGAGGGAATCCTGCCACATGCGCGCCTTGAGCAGGCGCTGGGTGGAATAGTAGATGCCGGCGAAGATGGCGTTGCCGGCGAAGGCGAAGATCACCGCATTGGTATGCAGGGGTCGCAGCCGGCCGTAGCTCAGCCAGGGCAGGTCGAAATTGAGCTTGGGCAGCACCAGCTGGAGGGCGATGATCACCCCCACCAGCAGGCCGACCACGCCCCAGAGCAGGGTGGCCATGACGAAGTTGCGGACGATGCGGTTGTCGTAGGCGAACTGCTCGAGGTTCGCGTCTGCTCGGATCGGGTCACTCATGGGGGGTCCGGTCGGCGGTCGGGTGGGATCGGGGCGTGGTCGGCTGGACGTCGTCGGCCAGCAGGCGCACCCCCGGGGTGTCGAGATCGTCATACTGGCCGGAGCGCACGCTCCAGACCAGGGCACCCAGGGCGAGGGCGAAGATCGCCAGGGCCAGGCCGGTCAGCAGGAACAAGGTGGCCATGGTCGGGGGCTCGCGCTCGGGGCCGGAGTGTGGGGTCGCGTCCGACAAAGGGATAAGTATCTCTGCTGATCCCCAATGTGCACAACGGATTGCGCATGCCATCGGGGGAAGAACCATATGAGCTGTGGCCGACCCCGCCTTGCTCTATGCCACCCTGCTCGGTCAGGGGTTGATCTGGACCGCCGGGCACTGCCTCGGCATGTGCGGTCCATTGATCGTGTCGTTGCGCTTTGGCGCGGTCTCCGACGGATCCGTCACATTCGGTGCAACGGCTGTACAATTAGCCGCCTACCAGATTGGAAGGGCGCTGTCGCTGGGCCTCCTGGGAGCGGCCTTGGGCTGGTTGGGGGTGGCTGCCGGCGGGGTGGTGCGCCAGAGCATGCCGGTGGTGACCCTGGTGGCGGCCGCGCTCTGCCTGGTGCTGGCTCTGGTGGAGCTTGGTTGGCTGCGCCTGCCGGTGGTCCCCATGCCTGCTCCGTTGGCGCGGTTGAGCCGTGGCGCCCAAGGCGCGCTATCCAGTCGGGGCTGGCCTGCGGCCCTGGTGCTTGGTGCTGGGCTGGCCTTCCTGCCCTGCGCGGTGACGGTGTGGGCCTTGGCCTTGGCCGCCTCAAGCGCCCATCCCTTGCACGGGGCCGCCCTGATGGTGCTGCTGGTGGTCCTCACCACCCCGTTCCTGCTTGTCGCTGCGCTCCTGCCTGCCGGCCTGTCGCGCTGGCGCCTGTTGCGCGGGCGTTGGCTGGTACCGCTCGGTCTGACCGTTTCGGCGCTGGTCCTGGCGGCGATGGCGGTGCGCGACCTGCTGGCGCCGGCGGGCGCGGCCTGCCATGGCTGAGCCGGTAGTCTGCACCCACTGCGGCTCGCCGGTCCCGACCGCCCTGGTCGAGGCGGGGGCGGCGGAGCAGTACTGCTGCAGCGGCTGCCGGGCGGCGGCAGCCTTCATGCGCGGCTGCGGGCTGGGCGATTTCCACCGCCTGCGCGCGGGAGCGGTCGGTCCGCCGGTGGCGGAGGTGGCGCCCGACACCCAGGCGGCGGCGGCCTTCGACGCCCCCGCTTTCCGCGCCGAGCATGTGGTGCAGCGCCGCGACGGGCTGCATGCCATCACCTGGTCGGTGGTGGGCATGCACTGCGCCGCCTGCGTGTGGGTGCTGGAACGCCTGCCGGCGCTGGCGGAGGGGGTGCGCGCCGCCACCGTCGATCTCGGCCGCGGGACCCTGCTGGTGGTCTATGACCCCCAGCGCAGCGGGCCCGGGGCCCAGGCCGCGCTGGCCGCCCGCCTGGGCTACCGCCTGCGCCCATGGGTGCCGGCGACCGAGGTGGCGGAACGGCGGCGGCAGGCGCGCGCATTGCTGCTGCGCCTGGCGGTGGCGACCGCCTGCGCAGT
>JAKLKR010000021.1:0-4530 GCA_023150565.1 Planctomycetota bacterium | reverse complement strand
CGATGAACCTGTCGATGAACCTGTGGGCGGGGGAACTCGCTCGCGACCTCGACCCCGGCAACCGCCTGGCCTTCGGCTGGACCGCTTTGGCGGTGGCGCTGCCAGCCTGCCTGTGGTCGGCCTGGCCGATCCATCGCGCCGCCTGGGCGGCGCTGCGGACGCGGCGCTGGAGCGTCGACCTCGCCGCCAGCATCACGGTGGTGCTGGCCCTGGGCGCCACCGCCTGGCGCCTGCTCGCGGGCGGGAACGAGAACTACGCCGATGCCGCGGCGATGTTCATCGCCCTGCTGCTCGGCGCGCGCTGGGCCCTGCACACCGCCCAGGAACGGGTGCGCGGCCTCGCCGGCGCCTTCGACGGGCTGCTGCCGCTGACCGCCCGCCGCCGCCTGGGCGGCCAGCTGGAGACCGTGGCGGCCGAGGCGTTGCTGGTCGGGGACGAGGTGGTGGTGGAGGCGGGGGAACGGCTGCCCTGCGACGGCGAGGCTGTGGGTGCCGGCGCGGTGGACGAGGCGGTGCTCACCGGCGAGACCCGGCCGCGCCGGCTGGGCTCCGGCGACGGCTGCCACGCCGGCTGCACCGCGGTCACCGCCTTGCGCCTGCGCGCCACCGCCACCGGGGCGGCGACCCGGGTGGCGCGCCTGCTCGCCAGCGGGCGCGCCGCCGCGGAGGTGGTCCACGACGACCCGGCCGACCGTCTGGCACGCTGGTTCATGCCCGCCCTGCTGCTGGCGGCCCTGGCTACCGGGCTGGGCTGGGGGTTGGCGGCGGGGCTGGAGGCTGGCCTGGCCCAAGGTCTGGCGGTGGCCCTGGCCGGCTGCCCCTGCGCCATCGGCCTGGCGGTGCCGCTGGCGCGCGCGGCCTGGGTCGCCCGCCTCGCCCGGCAGGGGGTGCTGGTGCGCGAGGTGCAGGCGGTCGAACGGCTGCAGGCGCTGCATGCGGTGGTGTTCGACAAGACCGGCACCCTCACCACCGGGCGCATGCGCGTGGTCCGTTGGCGCTGGCTGGCCGAGGTCGATCAGGCGGTGGTGCTGGCCGGGGTGCGCGGACTGGCGGAACGCAGCCGGCATCCCGCCTCGGCGGCGGTGGCGGCCTGGGTCGCCACCCAGGGGGTCCTCGCCGGCGCCACCGCAGCCGTGGTCGAGGAACCCGGTCGTGGCGTGGCATGCGCCGGTCCGCTCGGGCGGCTCCAGCTCGGGGCGCCAGCCTGGTGCGGACTGGACGAACGCGACCTGGGCACCGCCAGCATGGTGGCGGTGGCGCTCGACGGGCGCGCCCTGGCCCTGGCCGAACTCGAGGATCCTCTCCATCCTGCTGCCGCCGAGGCGGTGGCTGCTGCCGCCCGCCAAGCCGAGGTCCACCTGTGGTCCGGCGACCGGGCGGCACCGGTGGCGACGGTCGCCACCGCCCTCGGCATCCCGACCGAGCGCGCCCACGGCGGCTGTTCGCCCGAGGGCAAGGCCGGTCGCATGGCCGCTCTGGTGGAGGGCGGGACGGTGGTCATGGTCGGCGACGGGGTCAACGATGCCGCCGCCCTGGCCCGCGCCGACGTCGCCATCGCCCTGCGCGGCGGGCTCACCGCCGCCCTCGACTGCTGCCATGTGTTCGTCGCCGATCCCGCCCTGGGGGTGCGCGCCCTGCCGGTGCTGATCGCGGGCGCCATCCGCCAGCGCCGCGTCCAGCGCCGCCTGCTCGCCTGGGCGGTGATCTACAACCTGGTGGCGGTGGGCTGCGCCGCCGCCGGGTTGTGGGGCCCGCTGGTGTGCGCGGTGGCGATGCCGCTGTCCTCGATCGCCACCATCGCCGGGGCGGTGGTTGCGGGGCAGGTGAGGCGCTGATGCTGTCGCCCCGCCCATGAGCCTGGTCCGTCGCGCCTTCACCGTCAGCAGCTGGACCCTCGCCAGCCGCGTGCTGGGGCTGGTGCGCGACCGCCTGTGGGCGGGGGCGCTGGGCGGCAGCATGGCCCTGGACGCCTTCCAGGCCGCCTTCGCGCTGCCCAACATGCTGCGCGAGCTGTTCGGCGAGGGCGCCCTGGCGGCGGCGTTCATCCCGCGCTACGTCCAGCTCAAGGAGCGCGACCCCGCCGCCGCCGAACGCTTCGCCGGGGCGGTGTTCACCCGCCTGGCCCTGTGGCTGTCGCTGGTGGCGCTGGTGCTGTCGGTGGCGGCGGCGGCGGTGCTGTGGTGGTGCTCGCTGCAGCTCGGCGAGGGTGCGGTCAAGGCGGTTTGGGTGGCGGCGATGGCCATCCCGCAGATACCCTACCTGGTGTTCATCTGCTGCACCGCCCTGGGCGCCGGGGTGCTGAACGGCCGGCGGCGCTTCTGGGTGGCGGCGGCGGCGCCGGTGGTGCTCAACCTGGTGATGATCTCGACGGTGTGGATGTCGGCCGAGGACGAGGCCTGGCTGATGCCCTACGGGGTGCTGCTCGCCGGCATGCTCCAGCTCGCCCTGGTGCTGTGGGAGCTGCGCCGCAGCGGCGGCATCCCGCCGCTGACCCTGGAATCGTCCGAGGCCCTGCGCGACATGGGCCGGGCGCTGGTGCCGACCCTGGTGTCGTCGGGGGTCTACCAGGTCAACTCGTGGCTCGGCATCATGGTGGTGCTGTTCGTGGTTCCGGGGGCCGGGGCGGTGCAGTTCCTCTACTTCGCCAACCGCCTGCTGCAGTTCCCCCTCGCGCTCATCGGCCACGGCATCAACACCGCGGCCTACCCCGAGATCGCCCGCCGCGCCGGCGCCGGCTGGGCCGCCACCGGCGAAGGGCTGCGCGAGGCCGCCCGCCTGCAGGCCTTCTGGCTGCTGCCGGCGGCGGTCGGGCTGCTGGTCACCGCCGAGCCGCTGGTGCGCACCATCTACCAGACCGGCGCCTTCGGCGTCGAGGCGGTGGAACGCACGGTGGCGGTGACCAGCATCCTCGCCCTGGTGCTGGTGCCGGTGTCGCTGTCGCGCCTGGCGGTGCGCGCCTTCAACGCCCACCGTGAACAGGGCACGGCGATGCGCGTCAGCCTGGCCACGGTGGTCGCCAACCTGGCGCTCACCGTGGTGCTGGTGCTGACCCCGTTGCGCGAGGCGGGACTGGCGCTGGCGACCGCGGTGACCGGTGCGGCCGGTCTGGCGGCCTACGCCGTGCTGCTGCGCCGGCGCGGCGCCGGCGCGCTGCTGCCGCTGGCGGGCCTGCTGCGCCCCGCCCTGGGCGCCGCCGCCATGGGGGTGGCGGTGTGGCTGCTGCTGCGCTGGTGGCCGCAGCCGGCGGGGGCCGCCTCCGGTCATGCCGCCCTGCGCCTGGGCGCGGCGGTGGCGCTGGGTGGCGGGGTGTACCTCGCCCTCGCCGGCACCGCCTGGCTGCGGCACCGTGCAGCTTGCCCGCCGGCCGCCGCCGCCACTACTGGCGCACCCGACGATCCCCGCGGGGGAGGAGACTGACCATGCCCACCAGGAAGAAGGGCCCGCGCTGCATCGGCGTGCTCACCAGCGGCGGCGACTGCCCGGGGCTGAACGCCGCCATCCGCGGGGTGGTCAAGGCCTGCGTCAACAAGCACGGCATGCAGGCGATCGGCTTCCTCGACGGCTTCCGCGGCCTGGTCGAGAACCGTTCCATCCCGCTCGACGACCGTGCCTGCTCCGGCATCCTCACCCTCGGCGGCACCATCCTCGGCACCAGCCGCGACAAGCCGCACAAGATGCCGATGGGCGGCCAGGTGCTGGATATGACCGCCACCGCGGTAGCCAACGCGCGGAAGCTGGGCATCGACTGCCTGGTGTGCCTGGGCGGCGGCGGCACCCAGAAGAACGCCCTCCAATTGTCCAAGGCCGGCCTGCCGGTGGTGACCCTGCCCAAGACCATCGACAACGACGTGTTCGGCACCGATGTCACCTTCGGCTTCGATACCGCCCTGGACATCGCCACCGAGGCGATCGACCGCCTGCATTCCACCGCCACCAGCCACCAGCGCCTGATCGTGTGCGAGATCATGGGCCACAACGCCGGCTGGCTGACCCTGGGCGCGGGCATCGCCGGCGGCGCCGACGTGGTGCTCATCCCCGAACTGCCCTACGACCTCGAGGTGGTCGCCGACCACCTGTGCGAACGCCGCCGCAACGGCAAGCGCTTCTCCCCCCCCCCCCCCGCCACCCGCCGCTTCGAGAAGAAGGAGAAGGGCAAGAAGAAGGAGAAGGGCGAGTCCGGCGCCGCCGCGGGCGAGCCGGCCTCGGATGCTCCGCGCCTGGTCGAGGAGCCGATGGCCAGCCGCCTGGCCCGCCGCCTGCAGCAGCACACCGGCATCGAGGCGCGCGTCACCAGCCTCGGCCACGTCCAGCGCGGCGGTGCGCCGTCGCCCGCCGACCGCCTGCTCTGCACCCGCCTCGGCACCGCCGCCGCCCAGGCCATCGCCGAGGGCCTGTGGACCCTGCGCCGCGGCCAGGCCGACGTGGCCGTCGTCGGCGGCCACGACAGCATGCTGCACCCGCTGGGTCTGCTCTCCTTCGTCGTGCTGGGCGCCCTCTCCCCCGACCGCTGCCGGCCCTTCGACCGCCGCC
>JAKLKR010000219.1 GCA_023150565.1 Planctomycetota bacterium | reverse complement strand
CTCTTCTGGAGCGTCGACGCCCACCTCGACGCCGCACTGACGCTGCCATGGTCCCCGATCAGCGAACAAGAGGCTCCGTCGACGTGGGCGTCGACGCTCCACATGCGGCCGTCCGCCGTTCCCCCGCCTTAGCTTTACGCCATTGGGCGGCCGCCCCTTGTCCCCCGCCCCTGGGCGGGTGGAGTGCCGCCCATGCCGCGTCTGCGCATCGAGGGCCTGTGCGTGCAGCGCGACCGCCGTCTGGTGGTCGACGGCGCCAGCCTGGCCCTCGACGCCGGCGAGGTGGTGGCGCTGGTGGGTCCGAACGGCGCCGGCAAGAGCACCCTGCTCAAGGCGGCGCTGGCGCTGGTGCCGGCGCAGGCCGGGCGGGTGCTGCTCGACGGCGCCGACCTGCTGGCGATGCCCGCCCGCCTGCGCGCGCGCCGGGTCGCCTACGTGCCGCAGCGTTCCCGCCTGTCGGCGCCGATGTCGGTCGAGAACGTGGTCGGTACCGGGCGCTTCGCCCAGGGCGGCCCGCTCGCACGCCGTTCGGCCGCCGACCAGGCCGCCATCGCCGCCGCGCTGGCGGCGGCCGACGCCGGCCATCTGGCCGCCCGGCCGTTCAACGCCCTCTCGGGCGGCGAGCAGCAGCGCGTGCTGATCGCCCGCGCCCTCGCCACCGGGGCCGGCACCCTGCTGCTCGACGAGCCCACCGCCGGGCTCGATATCGCCCACGCCCTCGCCCTGGTGGCGCTGCTGCGCCGCCTGGCCGGCGAGGGCCGCGCGGTGCTGGCGGTGCTGCACGACCTCGACGAGGTGCGGCGGGCGGCCGACCGCGCCGTGCTGCTGGTGGCGGGCCGGGTGCGGGCCGAGGGCCCGCCCGCAGCGCTGTTCGCCGGCGACGCCCTGGCCGAGGCCTTCGGGGTCGAGGCGGTGCCCGGCGCCGCCTGCGGCTTCCGCCTGGTGGGCGGGCGATGAGCCCCGCCCACCTGCTCAACGGTGCCGCCCTGCTCGCCGCCCTCGGCCTGGCCCTGGCGGCGGTGGCGGGCGCGGCGGGGCGCGAATGGGCGCTGGCCGGGGCGGCGGTGGCGGGTGCCGCCGCCACCGTGACCGACGCCAGCGGCCAGGCGGTGCCGGTGCGCGCCTGGACGCGCATCGCCAGCGTGTCGCTCACCGCCGATGCCGCCCTGGTCGACTGCTGCGAGCCGGAGCGGGTGGCGGCCTTCAGCAGCTTCACCACCGGGCCGGGGGCGTTCCGCCTGGGCGCCAAGCCGCGCCTGCACGGGCTCGATGACCTGGAAGCGGTGATCGCCCTGCGCCCCGACCTGGTGCTGGTGGCCGAGGTGGGGGCGGTGGCGGAGCGGGTGGCGCGCCTGCGCGCGGCCGGGATCACGGTGTTCGCGCTGGCGCCGATGACCGGTCTGGCGGGCTACTGCCAGGACCTTGAGCGGGTGGCGGCGGTGCTCGGCGCGCCCGAGCGCGGCCGGCGCGCCGCCACTGCCCACCGTCGCCGCCTGGCCGCGGTGGCCGCCGGGCTGCCGCCGGGGGCGGTGCGCCCGCGCGCGATCTACCTCGCGCCCATCGCCGGCATGCTGTTCGGCGGCACCACCGGCACCAGCTACCACGAGGTGCTCATCGCTGGCGGCTGCAGCGACGCCGCCGCCGCGCGCTTCAGCGGCTGGCCGCAATACACCGTCGAGCAGATCCTGGCCCTGGCCCCGGCGGTGGTGGTGACCAAGGCCGGCTGCGCCACCGAGCTGGAGCGCCTGCCGGGGCTCGATGCTTTGTTCTCCGGCGGCGCCCGGGTGGTCGAGATCGACGGCGACGTGCTCGAACACCCCGGCCCGCCGGTGGTGGAGGCGGCCGAGGCGCTGTTCGCCGCCGTGCACGGGGGGCCGACATCGGGGACTGGTCGGCCGGCCGGCGGAGCGCAGTAGGCCATCCCTGTGGCCGGAAAACGACCAATGTCGTAATCTGTAAGTGACTGTAAATTAAAACGGTATGAACGCGCCTCTGGGCTAGTCGAATTAACTCCGGCGCTGCCATGTGCATGATGCCGATGCATTGTCAGAGGGATGGCGGCGGGAATGGTCACCCCGATGTCGGACCACATAGAAACGCTGACACGTGATCTGACCCAGGCGGTGGGTCGCAAGGTGGGCGACATCCACCAGGTCACCCAGCGCATGGGGGTGCTGGCGCTCAACGCCGGCATCCAGGCCGCCCGCGCCGGCCACAGCGGGCGGGGCTTCGCCATCGTCGCCGACGAGATGCGTCAGCTGGCGCGCGCGATCACCGAGCTGGCCTGTTCGCTGCCGTCCGAGATCGCCGGGCGCGCCGAGGCCCTGGGGCGGGCCGGCACCGACCTCGGCCTGGCCGCCCGCGGCCAGCGCCTGAGCGACCTCGCCCACAACCTCATCGAGGTCATCGACCGCAACCTCTACGAGCGCTCGTGCGATGTGCGCTGGTGGGCCACCGAGCAGGCGGTGGTCGACTGCTGCAGCGACAGCGGGGCGCGCGCCCGCTGCGCCGAGCGTCTGGGCGTCATCCTGCGCAGCTACACCGTCTACCGCGACATCTGGGTGCTGGACGGCGCCGGCCGGGTGCTGGCCAACGGCCGGCCCGACGCCCATGCCACCGTGCCCGGCGCCGAACTCGGCACCGCCGGTTGGTTCACCCGCGCCCTCGCCACCGCCAGCGGCGACGACTACGCGGTCGAGGGGCCGCTGCCGGTGGCGCAGCTCGACGGCCGCCTGGCGGCGGTCTACGCCACCGCGGTGCGCTCCGGCGGGCGCGCCGATGGCCCTCCGGTGGGGGTGATCGCGGTGCTGTTCGACTGGCAGCAGCAGAGCGCGGCGGCGGTGGCGGGGGTGCGCATCGAGGAACGCGAGCGCGCCTCCACCCGGGTGATGATCCTCGACGCCGAGCAGCGGGTGCTGGCATCATCGGACGGGCACGGGGTGCTCAGCGAACGCTTCCACCTCGATCTCGCCCAGGGCGCGCAGGGGGCCTACCGCGCCGACGGCCGGCTGGTGGGCTACGCCCTGACCCCGGGCTACGAGACCTACCGCGGCCTCGGCTGGTACGGAGCGGTCAGCCAGCGCCTGGAATGAGTGGCCGCCGGAGGAGGCGGGTCCCATCGCTCGCGTCCTTCCGCCTTGCTGCCGCAGCCGCCGCGCTACGGTCCGCCCCTGGCCCGCCGCTGACCCGGCGGGCTCAGCATGTCCAGGAGAGAGCGCATGTCGGTGAATCGCGTGGTTCTGGGCCTCCAATGGGGCGACGAGGGCAAGGGCAAGGTCATCGACCAGCTCGCCGACACCACCGACGTGGTGGTGCGCTGCCAGGGCGGCGCCAACGCCGGCCACACGGTGGTGGTGGGGGGGCGCAAGACCGTGCTCCACCTGCTGCCCTCCGGCGCCCTGCACGACCGCGCCACCTGCGTGATCGGCAACGGGGTGGTGGTCGATCCGCGCGCCCTGTGCGACGAGATCGACGCCCTGGCGCGCAACGGCTGCGACATCACCGGCCGGCTGAAGCTCAGCGACCGCGCCCACCTGGTGCTGCCCACCCACCGCGCCCTCGACGCCGCCACCGAGCGCGCCAAGGGCGCGAGCAAGGTCGGCACCACCCTGCGCGGCATCGGCCCCTGCTACGGCGACAAGATCGCGCGCACCGGCCTGCGTTGCGGCGACCTGCGCGCCGCCGACCTGCCCGACCGCCTGCGCGCGCACATCCGCGCCGCCAACCGGGTGATCTCCCAGCTCGGCGGGCGCACCCTGGACGAGAACCGCACCCTGCATGAGACCCTCCCCGCCTGCCGGCGCGCCGCGGAGCTGGTGGCCGACACCGCCAGCTTCCTGCACCAGGCCGCGATCGATGGCCGGCGCTTCCTCTTCGAGGGCGCCCAGGGGGTGATGCTCGACGTCGACTACGGCACCTACCCCTACGTCACCAGCTCGAACACCGGGCTGGGCGGGGTGATCACCGGCTCGGGCCTGTCGCACAAGTCGATGGGCGAGGTCATCGGGGTGGTCAAGGCCTATACCACCCGGGTCGGCGGCGGGCCCTTCCCGGTCGAGCTGCTCGACGCCCAGGGCGAGGCCCTGCGCAAGCGCGGGCACGAGTTCGGTGCCACCACCGGCCGGCCGCGCCGCTGCGGCTGGCTCGACCTGGTGGTGGTGCGCTTCGCCTGCCGCCTCAACGGCGTCGACAGCATCGCCCTGACCAAGCTCGACGTGCTCGACCCCGAGGCCGAGATCCCGGTGTGCACCGCCTACGAGGTCGATGGCAGGCGGGTCGACACCGTGCCCGCGTGCCTCGACGAGCTGGCCCGGGCCAAGCCGGTCTACACCGTGCTCAAGGGCTGGAAGCGCTCGATCGCCGGCTGCCAGCGCTGGGACGACCTGCCCGCCGAGGCGCGCGCCTACGTCGAGTACGTCGAGCGCTTCCTGGGGGTGCGGGTGTCGATCATCGGCACCGGTCCCGGGCGCGAGGAGACGGTGGTGCGGTGACCCGCGCAGCCGAGCCAGCGCTGACCTCGGCGGTGGCCGCCGAGCCGGTGATCGACCCCGCGCGCATCCCGCGCCACGTCGCCATCATCATGGACGGCAACGGCCGCTGGGCCAAGTCGCGCGGCTGGATCCGCACCCGCGGCCACGAGCGCGGCGCCGAGACGGTGCGCGCGATCACCACCGAGAGCGTGCGCCTGGGGGTCAAGCGCCTGACCCTGTACGCCTTCAGCAGCGAGAACTGGAGCCGCCCCGCGCACGAGGTCGAGGTGCTGATGCGCCTGCTCGAACGCTTCCTGCGCCAGGAGCTGCCGGTGCTGCAGGAGAACGGCGTGCGCCTGCAGGCCATCGGCCAGCTCGCGCGCCTGCCCGAGCGCGTGCGCCGCACCCTCGACGGGACCATCGCCGCCACCGCCGCCAACACCCGCATGGTGCTGTCGCTGGCGATCAGCTATGGCGGGCGCGACGAGCTGGTCGACGCCGCCCGCGCCATCGCCCGCGAGGTCGCCGCCGGCACCCTCGCCGCCGACGATGTCGATGCCGACGCCTTCCAGGACCGCCTCTACGCCGGGCGCTGCCCCTTCGGCGCCGACCAGGTCGACCTGGTGATCCGCACCGCCGGCGAGCTGCGCATGTCCAACTTCCTGCCCTGGCAGGCGATCTACGCCGAGTTCGTCAGCGCGGCGGCGTTCTGGCCGGAGTTCACCGTGGCCGACTACCACGCCTGCCTGGCGGACTACCAGCGCCGCGAGCGCCGCTTCGGCGGGGTGTGCGCGCGCTGAGCGGGCTAGCACCGGGCTGCCGGGCTGCTTTTTTCCCCGGCCCGCTAGCATCCCGGCGTGCACTACGAGGTCATCGCCCGCAAGTACCGCCCGCAGACCTTCGCCGACGTGGCCGGCCAGGAGATCGCCTCGCGCACCCTGGCCAACGCCATCCGCAAGGGCAAGGTCGCGCACGCCTACCTGTTCACCGGGCCGCGCGGGGTGGGCAAGACCTCGATGGCGCGCATCCTGGCCAAGGCGCTGTGCTGCGAGAGCGGCCCCACCACCGAGCCGTGCGGGGTGTGCGAGCACTGCCGCATGATCGCCGGCTCGCACCACCCCGACGTGCTCGAGGTCGACGCCGCGCGCTTCGGCCACGTGCAGGACGTCAAGGAGCTGTGCGACAACGCGCAGTTCTCGCCGTCGAGCGCGCGCATGCGCATCTACATCCTCGACGAGGTGCACATGCTCTCGACCGCGGCGTGGAACGCGCTGCTCAAGGTCCTGGAAGAGCCGCCGCCGCACCTGCGCTTCATCTTCGCCACCACCGAGGTCGACAAGGTGCTGCCGACCGTGCTCTCGCGGGTGCAGCGCTTCGACTTCCGCCCCATCCCGCTCGACGGCATCGTCGCCTGCCTGCGCGCGATCGCCGCCAAGGAGGGCCAGGAGGTCGCCGACCCGGTGCTGTTCCGCCTGGCGCGCGCCGCCGGCGGCGGCATGCGCGACGCCCAGACCCTGCTCGACCAGCTGCTGGCGGTGGGCGGCGAGCAGGTCTCCGAGGACGACCTCGACCTGCTGCTGGGCACCGCGCGCGGCGGCGACATCGCCGCCCTCGCCGGGCTGCTGATCGAGGGCCGCCCGGCCCCCGCGCTCGAGGCACTCGACCGCGCCTGCGCCGGCGGCGCCGCCCCCGGGGTGGTGCTCGAACAGCTGGTCGACCACGTGCGCAGCGTGCTGCTGGTGCAGGCCTGCGGCCGCGACAGCCAGGCGGTGCGCCGCCTGGGCACCTGCACCCCCGAGGTCGAGGCGCACGCCAAGGCCTGCAGCCCGGAGAAGGCCATCCGCCTGTGCCAGATCCTGATCGGCTGCCAGCAGGCCCTGCGCCAGGGGGTCGACCCGCGCCTGCAGCTCGAGGTGGCGTGCGTGCGCATGTCGTCGCTCGGCCAGGTGCAGGACCTCGATGGCCTGCTGCGCCGCATCGAACGGCTGGAGACCGCGCCGCCGCCTGCCGCCCGCCCTCGCTAGGGCCGGTCTCCGGGGGCGGGAGGCCGGCCCGCTCGGCGGGGCCCGGTGACGACGAAGGCCCCGGCGCCGCCGGTGCGGTGCCGGACCTGCGCATCGTCCAGGGGCGCTGGAACGACGTGGTGCGCCGGGTGCTGCGCGACGGCCATCCCGCCCTCGCCGCCGCCCTGGGCGAATCCGCCGCGATCGCGGTCGACGCCGCCACCATCACCGCCACCGCCCCGCCCGCGCGCCTGCCCGCGCTCGAGGATGCGCGCGCCCAGCAGGCGCTGATGGCCGCCTTCCAGGCGGTGCTCGGCCTGCCCCTGCAGCTGCTGCCGCGCCCGGGCGCGGCGGCGGCCGCGCCCGGCGCCGAGCGCATGCAGCGCTGGCGCGAGGCCACCGACCACCCGCTGGTCAAGGACATCATGCGCCGCTTCGAGGCCGAGCCGGTGCACCGCGAGCTGATCGCGCGCGGCGACTGGCTGGCGCGCCTGGCCGAGGAGCGCGCCGGCCCGGTGCGGCGCCTGGCGCCGCCGGCCGGCAGCGCGCCAGGAGGACGGCCATGAGCGGCTCGATGACCGCGCTGGTGGCGGGCGACCGCATCGGCCCCTACCAGGTGCGCCGGCGCCTGGGCAGCGGCGGCATGGGCACCGTCTACCTGTGCGAGGCCGCGGTCTCGTGCCCGGTGCCGGCGGGCAAGCCGGTGGCGGTCAAGGTGCTGCGCTCGGGCAACGAGGGCGAGGACCGCCGCCGCTTCGAGCGCGAGGCGCGCTACCTGCAGTCCCTGCGCCACCCCGGCATCATCCGCCTGCTCGACACCGGCGAGCACGACGGCCATCCGTACCTGGTGATGCCCTATGTCGACGGCCGCCCGGTCGACGCCCTGGTCAAGGACGGCCGCGGCATCGACCAGCGCACCGCCGCCGGCATCGCCGCCCAGGCGCTCGAGGCGCTGCACGTCGCCCACCTCGCCGGCATCCTCCACCGCGACCTCAAGCCCGGCAACCTGATGGTCGACGACCAGGGCAAGGTGCGCCTGCTCGACTTCGGGCTGGCGGCCGGGCCGATGGGCGAATCGCGCCTGACCGCCACCGGCGACGTGCTCGGCACCCCGGTGTACATGAGCCCGGAGCAGGCTTCGGGCATGCGTGACCACCTCGGCCCGCGCACCGACATCTACAGCATCGGCGCCTGCCTGTACGAACTGCTCACCGGGCGTCCCGCCTTCGATGCCGACAACTCGATGGCGGTGCTGCGCAAGATCATCGACGACCCGCTCGAACCGCCCTCGCGCCTGCGCCCGGACCTCGCCCGCGACCTCGAGACGGTGGTGCTGGTGGCGATGGCCAAGGAGCCGCGCGACCGCTACCGCTCGGCCGAGGAGATGGCGGCCGACCTGCGCCGCTTCCTCGCCGGCCGGCGGGTGCGCGCGCGCCGCACCGGCCGCCTGCGCACCGCCTGGCGCCTGCTGGTGCGCCACCGCCGCACCGCCGCCAGCGCCGGCCTGGTGCTGTTCGTGGCCCTGACCGGGGTGGCGATCGCGGCGAAGCGGGTGATGGCCTCGCGCCAGGCGCTGCCGGACCCCCATGCCTGGGTCGAGGAGAGCGCGCCGGGCGCCGCCGTGCCCGCCTTCGTGCCCTGCCCGCCCCTCGGCCCCCAGGCCGAGATGGCCACGCTGCCGTCGGTCTCGGGGCCGGTGCGCCTGACCGCGGTGATCGAGATCGACCCCGCCGCCCCGCCCGGCTCGGTGGCCGAGTTGCTCGCCAGCGACCCGGACATCGGCCGCGGCTACCGCCTGCGCCTGGAGCTGGGCGGCGCCGCCACCGGCAGCGGCGCCGGCGACCGCCTGCTGCTGCTGCGTCAGGACCGCCTGATGGCCTCGCGCGACATCGCCGCCGCGCGCGGGCGACCGCTCACCCTGGTGCTCGAGCACGCCGACGTCGACCTGCGCGCGGTGCTCGAGGATCCCGGGGCCGGCGGCAAGCCCGAGACCACCGAACTGCGCTTCCTCGACCTCGCCCCCATCGAGGGCCCCTCCGCCAGCGGCATCTACCTGGTCCGTCGCAAGGGCGTGGTCGAGGTGCGCTCGCTGCGCGTCGAACGCCACCGGGGTGGCGAGTTCGTCTCGGCCCTGGCGCTGGCCGACGACCGCCGGCTCGAAGGCAACTACGCGCGCGCCGCCGCCCTCTACGAAGAGTTTTTGCGCAACCACCCGGATTCGCCCCAGGCGCGCGACGCCCGCCTGCGCCTGGCGGTGTGCCAGGCGGCGGTGCCGACCACGGTCGAGCAGGCCTATGCCGGCTTCACCGCCTGCGCCCAGGATGCCGGCGCCGAGCCCGCCTATGTCATGGTGGCGACCTTCCACGCCTGGAGCCTGGCCCTGCGCCTGAACCGCTACGAGGAGGCCGAGCACCTCTTCGAGGCCATCCGCAGCGCCTACGACCTGCCCACCCTGGCGGCGGCGGTGCCCGAGCAGACCATGCGCCAGCTGCGCGACGACTACTTCGTGCGCGCCGAGAAGCTCGAGATCGAGGATCCCGAGCGCGCCGTGCGCATGTACCTCAACTGCGCCGAGATCGCGCGCTTCATCGACAACCAGCGCCTGGGGCTGGGGCTGGCCAACGCCGGTGACCTGCTCATGGGCCTGGGCCGCTTCGAGGTCGCGCTCGAGACCTTCCGCCGCCTGGCCGAGGACGGGCGCCTTCCCGGCGACGTGCGGCGCAAGGGGGCCATGAAGGTGGCCGAGGCCCAGCGCATGGTCGGCGACCTGGCTGCGGCCGAGGCCACCTACCTCAAGCTGATCGAGGATCCCGAGACCCCGCCCGAGGAGGCGCGCTGGGCACGGCTGTGGCTGGGCGACCTGTGCTGCCAGCTAGCCCGCCCCGACCGCGCCGCCGCGCGCCTGTGCGGGGCGG
>JAKLKR010000218.1 GCA_023150565.1 Planctomycetota bacterium | reverse complement strand
CGGCGTGCTGGTGGCCGAGGTCGAGCACCGCCGCGCGCAGCAGGGCCGGGGCGGTGTCCGGGGGCAGGGGGGCGCCGAAGCGCACCGACACCCGGCGGCGCAGGCTGGGGCGCGCGCGCAGTTCGCTGCGGCTCATCCAGGTGCCGTGCAGGCCATGCAGATAGGCCGGCACCACCGGCGCCCCGGCGCGTTCGGCGATGCGCGCCACCCCGCCGCGGAAGGCGTCGAGCTGGCCGCTGCGCGACAGCTTCCCCTCGGGGAACACCAGCACCACCTCGCCCGCCTGGCAGGCCGCCACCGCGGCGTCGATGGCGTTCACCAGCGCGCGGCGGCCCTCGCGCGGGTCGACCGGGATGGCGCCGGCGGCGCGCAGCAGCCAGCCCAGCACCGGCACGCGCAGGAAGGGGGCGTGGATCAGGAAGCGGCAGTGGCGCGGCGAGCGCGCCAGCAGGGCGATGCCGTCGGCGTAGCTGAGGTGGTTGGCCACCACCACCGCGCCGCCGCGCTCGGGCAGGTGTTCCAGCCCGCTGACGCGCAGGTCCCACAGCAGGCGCGCCAGCACCGCCACCACCCAGGCGCCGACCTGGAAGCGGTAGATCCAGGCCCCGGCCAGCGCCAGCGCCAGGGCGGTGCCGCCGAACACCTGGTAGACCTGGGCCGAATCCAGCACCTGTGACAGCCCCAGCGACGCGCCCATGGCGGCGAGCATGCCGACGCTGGTCAGCACCCCCACCCCGGCCATGGCCTGGTTGCGCACCGCCGCCGGGGCGCGCTGCTGCAGCAGCGCCTGCATCGGCACGTCCCACAGCCCTGCGCCCATGCCGGTGATGAACAGCAGGGCGGCGAACAGTCCGGCGTCGGCCGCGGTGCCGGTGCCGGCGAGCAGGAAGTGGTGGGCCTGGCCGCCGGCGGCGATCAGGCCGATGCCGGCCAGGGCGGCGCCCGCCAGGGGCAGGCCGGCGGGATAGGCGTTGCTGGCCAGCAGCGGCGCCAGCAGCGAGCCGGCGACGATGCCGAAGGTCAGGGCCACCACCAGCAGGGCGGTGCCCGGCCCGCCGAGATGGAACGCATAGGTGGCGATCGGCACCAGCAGGACCTCGGCCACGATCGCCAGGCCCCAGAAGCCGGCCAGCGACAGCGCCGGCACCGCCAGCCCGGGGGTGCGGAAGAGCACGCGCATCTGCCCGGGGTAGTCGAGCGGCCGGTGGCGCTTGCCGGGATCGGCGGCGGGCAGCGCCGGCACCCGCCAGGCCCCGGCCACGCCCAGGGCCACCAGCGCGCCGCCCACCAGCAGCACCATCCCGGTGGGGTTGGCGAGCGCGTCCGGCAGCACCGCCGCCAGGCGCGGGTAGTCGGCCATCGCCTGCGGGTTGGCGAGCGAGCCCAGGCCCTTGCCGACCAGGATCGCCACCAGGGTCACCGCCGCGAGGGCGCCGTTCCCGGCCATCAGGCGGGCGGGCGGCACCAGTTCGGGCATGGCCGAGAGCTTGATGGTGCCGAAGAAGGCCGAGGCGCAGCCGAGCAGGGCGAGGGTGGCGAAGATCATCGCCAGCGAACCGCTCCACACCGCGTAGGCGCCGAGGGCGAGGATCAGGCCGTCGGCCAGGCGCACCGCGCGCATGATGCGGTGCTTGGGCAGGCGGTCGCCGAGGTCGCCGGCGAGCGGTGCCAGCAGCACGAAGGGGGCGAGGAAGACCAGCGCGGCATATTGGCTGAGCTGGGCCCCGAGATGCTCGGCGGCCTTGGCATCGCCGGGATGCTGGTTGCCGGCGTGGAGTACGAAGAGCACCGCCGCCGCCATGCGGAAGACGTTGTCGATGCCCGCCCCGGCGAAGGAGCTGGCGAGGTGGGCGGCGAGGCCGCGGTGGGGAGGCGTCTGGGTGGTCATGTCGTCCTCGGCTGCTGGTGATTAGATAACAAATGTTAACTAATCTGTCAAGTCCCGCTGTCTTGCCACCTCGCGGAACGTGGGGTAGGTTGGACCTACGAGGTGCAGCGATGCAAGTGCAAGAACGCGACGGAGTGCTGGTGGTGACCGTGGTCGAGGACCAGTGCGCCGGGATCTGGAAGGCGATCGAACCGCTGATCGCCAGCGGCAAGAAGCGCTGCGTGCTCGACTTCAGCCAGGTCGGCTTCCTCAACTCGGTGAACATCGCCGCCATCATCTCGACCCGCAACAAGGTCGCCGCCGCCGGTGGCAGCCTGGTGGTGGCCGAGGTCAAGGAACGCGTCAAGGCGGTCTTCCGGGTGCTCAAGCTGGAGCGCCTGTTCCAGTTGGATCTGACGTTGGAGCAGGCACTTAAAGGCTGATCAGCCGATTGCCGGGGATCTGCCCGGCCTTGGCATCCCCCGTGCGTCATTCCACCGGTGGTCCCGTGCCGCCGCGGAGGATGAGCCCATGCGTGGGATTCTACGACAGGTGATGCTGGTTTCTGCAGCGCTCCCGCTCATGGCCGCCAGCATGTGGCAGGCCGAGACCCTCGCCGACGGCACCCTCTATTCCGACCAGGTGGCGCGCAAGAAGGGCGACCTGATCACCATCCTGGTCAAAGAGACGACCTCGGTGGTCGACAACAACAAGACCGAGACCAAGCGCAAAAGCGCCCCGATCAAGTTCAGCGTCAACATGGTGCCGGGCAGCCATCAGGTCGCCGCCGCCCAGGGCCTTTCGACCATCGACAAGTTGCCCGCCTTCGACGCCACCGCCGAGAACAACTTCAAGGGTGAGGGCACCTACACCCAGAACGGCGAGGTGAAGGCGGTCATCACCGGGCGGGTGATCGACGTCCTCGACAACGGCAACCTGCTGGTCGAGGGCCGCCGCCAGGCGCAGGTCAACGACGACATCAAGACCATCCGTATCACCGGCATCGTGCGCACCGCCGACCTGCGCTCGGACAACACCATCCTGTCCGAGAAGCTGCACAACTTCCAGGTCGCGATCGAGAACGAGGGCCCGCTGGCGCGTTCGCAGAAGAAGGGCTTCGTGGGCACCATCCTCGACGTCCTGTGGCCGTTCTGAGGGGGCCGGCCATGCGCATCCTCCCGCTTACCATGCTCGTCCTGCTCGCCGCCGCCGCCATCGGCGTCGAAGCCCAGCCGGTCAACGCCTCCGGGGTCCGGCTCAAGGACCTGTGCGAGATCGACGGCGTGCGCACCAACCAGCTCAACGGCGTGGGGGTGGTGGTCGGCCTGCCCGGCACCGGCGACAAGTCGCCGGCCACCGTGCGCCTGCTCAAGCAGATGCTGGACAAGAAGAAGCTCAGCTTCAGCGAGACCGACCTCGCCTCCAAGAACGTGGCGATGGTGGCGATCACCGCCGAGTTCCCCGCCTTCGCCCGCCCCGGCGACCGCCTGCAGAACACCCAGGTGTCGTGCATCGGCGACGCCTCCAGCCTCAAGGGCGGCATCCTGCTGCAGACCTCGCTCGAAGGCGCCGACGGCATCATCTATGCGGTCGGCCAGGGTCCGGTGTCGATCGGCGGCTACGGCAACGCCGGCCCCGCCGGCGCCGGCGGCGGCTCGAACCACGTCAACCTCGAGACGGTGGCGCTGCTCACCCAGGGGGCGATGGTCGAACGGCCGTTCCCGGGCGCGTTCCTCACCGACAACCAGCTGCGCCTCAAGCTGCGCCAGCCCGATTTCTCGACCGCCAGCCGGATGGTGAAGATCCTCACCGAGCAGTTCCCCGGCTTCACCGTCAGCGCCATCGATGCCGAGATGGTGGTGCTGGGCTTCCCCGCGGTAGCCGCCGGCGGCCGCAGCGACCCCACCATGGTGGTGCAGACCATCGACCGCCTGCAGCAGTTGCGCGTCGATCCCGACATGGTGGCCCGGGTGGTGATCAACAGCCGCACTGGCACGGTGGTGGCCGGCCACCAGGTGCGCATCAGCCCGGTGCGGGTGCAGCCCAAGGCGGTGATGAAGGACGGCCAGCAGTCGATGGTGTGGAAGGACCCCTCCACCAACATCACCTCGGCCAGGCCGCCCGCCGGCACCCGGCCGCCCCTGGTGCCCGGCACCATGAGCGTGATCGAAGGCGCCACCGTCGAGGAGATCGCCAACGGCCTCAACGCCCTCGGCGCCCGCCCGCGCGACCTGGTGGCGATCTTTCAGGCCATCCACAGCGCCGGCGCGCTGCACGCGGAACTGGTGGAGATGTGAATCTGGCTGATGGTTGATGGTTTGTGGTTGGCGCCCGCCGGGCGGTTTCCGGGCGATGGACGCCCCGCTGGCGTAGCGCGGGTCGCCCATCATCCACAAACCATCAACCGCCCCGGGCTATTTGCCCGTGGCCTTGAGCGCCACCGCGGACTTGCTGACGGTGCCGTCGGCGTCCTCGATCGCGATCCACACCTGGGCCTCGGCCGGGATCGGATCCGGCACCTCGACCCCCACGCAGTAGGCGCCGGGCGCCTCCGGCTCCGCCTTCACCTTGACCGCGCCGCGGGCGTCGGCCTTGCCCACCCACAGGCGGACCGCCTTGGGCGCCGGGCTGGCCGGGGTGAGCACGAGGTCGACATCGAGTGCTTTGCCCGCCACCGGCGCCTTGGGGATGGTCACCGCCACGGTGTAGGCGCCGACGGTAAGCGGCGCGGCGGCCGGTTCGGCGGCCGGCAGGGCGGCGCAGGCCAGCAGCAGGAGGGCGGTCAGGGAGGGGATTGTCATGGGTTTCCTTCGGTGGTCGCCGGCGCTGCCGGCGGCGGGGGGATGGCGGTGCAGCCGCCGGGCGGGGTGTCGTCGGCCGCCGGCAGCGGGGCGTGGCGGGCGAAGGCCCAGGCATAGGCGGCCGGCACCACGTAGAGGTTGAGCAGCGTGCTGCTGGCCAGGCCGCCCAGCACCACCACCGCCAGCGGGGCGAGGATCTCGCTGCCCGGCTGGCCGGCGGTGAGCGCGAGCGGCACCAGCCCGATGGCGGCGGTGAGCGCGGTCATCAGGATTGCCACCAGGCGGTCGAGCGAGCCGCCCTGCACCGCCGCCGCCACCGCCTCGCCGGCCTGGACGCGCGCCTGCCAGCGGTGCACCAGCAGGATGCCGTTGCGCACCGCGATGCCGAACAGGGTGACGAAGCCCACCAGGGTGGCGATCGACACCACCGGGGCGATGTAGGTGCCGCCCAGCCCGAGCAGGGCCAGGGCGTTGGCGAGCGGGTTGGCGGATCCCGCGCAGAAGATCGCCAGGATGCCGCCGATCAGCGAGAGCGGCAGGTTGAGCAGCACCAGCGCCGCTGGACCGGCGGCGCCGAGCGCGGCGGCGAGCAGCAGGAAGATCGCCAGGGTCACCCCCAGCCCCATCACCAGGATGGTGCGGCTGGCCTCCTGCTGGGCCTCGAACTGGCCGCCGTAGCGCACCGTCACCCCGGCCTCGCGGGCGATGGGGTCGACCACCGCGCGCACCGCCGCCACCAGGTGGCCGAGGTTGGCGTCCTCGGCAACGTTGCACGACACCGTGACCTTGCGGGTGGCGCCTTCGCGGCTGATGCGGTTGGCGGCCTTCTCGACCCCCACGTCGGCGACCTCGTACAGGCGCACCTGGACCCCGCTCGGGCCGACCAGCACCAGCTCGCGCACCTGCTCGATGCGCGCGCGCTCCTCCGGGTGCAGGCGCACGGTCAGGGCCAGGCGGCGGGCGCCCTGGTTGACCATGGCCACCTCGACCCCGTCGAGGGCCTGTTGCACCTGCTCGGCCGCCGCCGCCGGGGTCAGCCCGGCGCGCGCCAGGTCCTGGTGGCGGTAGCGGATGGGCAGGGTGGCGACCAGCACCTCGCGGTTGCCGGCCACGTCGCGCGCGCCCGGCACCGTGCGCAGCGCCGCCTCGATGGTGCGGGCGGCGGCGCGCAGGCGTTCGAGGTCGTCGCCGACCACGTCGATGGCGATCGCCGCCGGGGTGCCCGACAGCAGCGCCGACAGGCGGTGCTCGATCGGCTGGCCGATCACCGCGGTCACCCCGGGGGCGTCGGCGAGCACGCGGTCGATCGCCGCGCGCACCTGGTCGGGGTCGTGCCCGGGGGTGACGGTCACCTCGATCTCGCTGTTGGAGGGCGGCTCGGCGTGCTCGTCGCGCTCGGCGCGGCCGCTGCGGCGCACCACCGTGGTCAGCCCGTCGAGGGTGGCCAGGCGGCGTTCGATGCCGCCCGCCAGGCGCTCGCTCTCGGCCAGCGAGGTGCCGGGCGGGGCCATCACGAACACCGTGTAGGTGCCCTCGCGGAAGCTGGGCAGGAAGCTGGTGCCGAAGCTCGCCGCCAGCCACAGGCTGAGCACGGTCAGGGCCGCCGCCGCCACCACCACCGTGCGCCGCCAGCGCAGCGCCCAGGCCAGCGAGGGGGCGTACAACGCCTTCAACCACCTGACCAGGAAGCCTTCGCGCTCCAGCCGCGCCGGCAGGTGCGACAGCAGCAGCCGGCACAGCGCCGGGGTGACGGTGAGCGCCACCAGCAGCGAGGCCAGGGTCGAGATGATGTAGCTGATGCCGAGCGGGCGGAAGAAGCGCCCCTCGATGCCGGCCAGGAACAGCAGCGGCACGAACACCAGCACGATGATCACGGTGGCGAACACCATCGGGCCGCTGATCTCCTTGCTCGCCGCGAAGATCACCGCGAAGGGCGCCTGCTGGCGCTCCGCCGGCAGGCGGTGGTTCTCGCCCAGGCGGCGGAAGGCGTTCTCGACATAGATGATGGCGTCGTCGACCAGGCCGCCGATCGCCACCGCCAGGCCGCCCAGGGTCATCACGTTGACGGTCAGGCCGAGCCCCCACAGGGCGATCAGCGCCAGACCCAGCGACAGCGGCAGGGCGGTGAGGGTGATCAGGGTGGTGCGGACGTTGAGCAGGAACAGCACCAGCACGATGGCGATGATGATGGCGGCGTCGCGCAGCACGGTCAGCAGGCTGTCCACCGCCAGGGCGATGAAGTCGGCCTGGCGGAAGACATGGCGGTTGATGCGCATGCCCGCCGGCACCGTGCCTTCGGCCTGGTCGAGGGCGCGGTCGAGGGCGGCGGTGAGGGCGAGGGTGTTGGTGCCGGGCGCCTTCTGCACCGAGAGGATGGCCGCGACCCTGCCGCGCTCGCTGGCGCTGCCGCGGCTGGGGGTGGCCGCCAGCCTGACCTCGGCGACCTCGCCGATGGTGACCGGGACGCCGTCGTGCCACGCCACCACGGTGCGGCGGATGTCCTCCTCGGAGCGCACCTGGGCCGACTGGCGCACCGGCAGCTCCTCGCCGCGCACATCCGGCAGGTAGCCGGCGCTGCGGGTGGAATGCGCCTGGCGCGCCGCCTCGACCACCTGGGCGAGGGTGAGATGGTACAGGCGCAGGCGGTCCTGGCGGCACTCCACCTGCCATTCCGGCAGCTGGCCGCCGATCGCCACCACCTGGCTGACCCCGGGCACCGCGAGCAGGCGCGGGCGCAGGGTGAACTCGGCGTACGAGCGCAGCTCGAGCGGGCTGGCGGCGCCGTCGCCGGCGGTGACCGCGAGCAGCATGATCTCGCCGGTGATCGACGAGAGCGGCGAGATCTCGGCCTCGACCCCCGGCGGCAGCATCGAGCGCACCGAGCCCAGGCGTTCGGCCACCTGCTGGCGCGCGCGCGCCAGGTCCTCGCCCCAGGCGAACTCGGCACGCACGATCGATAGGCCGAGGGCCGAGGTCGAGCGCAGCTTGCGCAGGCCGGGCAGGCCGTTGACCGCGTTCTCGATCGGCACCGTGACCTGGGCCTCGACCTCGTCGGCCGACAGCCCGCCGGCCTCGCCCATCACCACCACGGTGGGGGCGTTCAGCTCCGGGAAGACGTCGACCGGCAGATGGCGCAGGGCCAGTCCGGCCGCCGCCAGCAGCAGGCCGGCGCACACCAGCACCGCGGCGCGATGGCGCAGCGACAGGTGGATGAGGGCATGGACCACCTCAGTGCCCTCCGCAGCCGGCGTGGGGGTCGGGCTTGGCGGCGCCGGCGGCGGGCGCCTGGATGCCGAGCTTGAGCGGGTGGATGCCGCCCAGCACCACCTCGTCGCCCTCCTTGAGCCCGCTGTTGACCACCACCCAGCGCCCGTCGTTGCCGCCGAGGTCGGCCTCGACCCGCTGCACCGCATCGGGGTTGCGGGGGTCGCGGCGGAAGAACACGCTGACCAGGCCGTCGGGCACGGTCGCGGCCAGGGGGATGGCGAGCTCCTCCTCGGCCGAGCCGCTCACCGCGATCTCGAGCAGGGCGGTGACCCCGGGGCGCACCCACGCCGGCAGCGCGGTGCCGTCGGCAGGCTGGGCGATGACCTCGACCGAGCGGTCGATGGCGTCGGCCACCGGCCCCAGCACCACGCTGGCGGGGATGGCGGTGCGGTCGGCGGGATCGTAGGCGACGATGCGCGCCGGCAGGCCGTGCTGCAGGCGCGGCAGGTCGGCCTGCAGCCCGGCGGCGTGCAGGCGCACCCGGCCGGGGTCGGTGACGGTCAGCACCGGCGCATGCGCCTCGACCCAGGCGCTCACGCTGGCGAGATCGCCTTCGACCACCCCGGGGGCGAGCGCGCGCACCTCGGGCGCCTCGATGGTGGTCCAGCGCGGGCGGCCCTGGTCGTCGGTCCTGGCCAGCTCCGCGGGGGTCAGGCCGGTGACGGCGGAGGCCTCGGCCAGCAGCTGGCGGAAGCGCACCGCGGCCAGCCCGGTCGCCGGGGTGCCGTCCGCGCCGATGGCCTCGCGACGCAGGCGCGCCAGGCGGGCGGTGGCCTCGACCGCCTGCAACGAGAGGTCGGCGATGCGGGTGGCGGCCTCGGTGCGCTCCGCCGCCTTGCCGCCGACCTCGCGGTCGAGGCGTTCCAGGGTGGCCAGGCGCTCCTTCCAGGCGGCGAGCGCACGCGCGGTGGCGGAGGCCTGCTCCTCGCCGGCGGCCAGCCGCTGCGCCGCCAGGGTGCCGGCGGCATCGGCGCCGCCCTCGGCCAGGTCCAGGCGGAGCTGGTGCCAGCGCTGCGACATGATGCGGAACAGCGGCTCCCCCGGCTGCACCTGCTGATAGGGCTTCACCAGCACCTCGATCCGGCCCTCGAGCGGGGCCTGGTAGGTGCGGCGGGCGCCGGGGGCGGCGGCGAAGCGTCCGGGCAGGCGCAGCACCCCCTGCACCACGCGGTATTCCGCCTTGGCGAAGGTGATGCCGAGGTTCTCGCGCGCCACCGCCGGCAGTTCGACGCGGCCGAACACCGGGGCGGTGGCGGCGGCGGTGGCGGCATGGTCGTGCCCGGCGTGGGGGTCGGCGGCGGGCGGGGCGCCGGCGCAGCCGGCGAGCAGCAGCGGCAGCAGGAGCCAGGAGGCGGAGCGTTGTGCACGAGCCGTCAGGTGTTGGCAGACGGGTTTTCTATGACCTCCTTTCTGAGCCTGTTCCTCGGCGACGATGTGTCCGCCTCTGGGGGCGCGGCCCTCCGGGCCGCTCTTTTCTGGCGGCAGTCCGAAGAG
>JAKLKR010000217.1 GCA_023150565.1 Planctomycetota bacterium | reverse complement strand
CGGGCCTCGCATCCGGGGTCTCACCGGTGACTCCTGGGGTAGGGATTCACCGATACCAGACCACCGGTGCGCCATGACCGCGGTGGTGCTGGCGCTGCTGGCCACTGCGCTGATGCAGTGCGGCTACCTGGGCTGGAAGGTGGTGGCCGACCGCCGCGCCGCCGCCGGGCCGGCGGCGCCGCCGCTGCTGGCCACCGGCCTGTGGTGGTGGGGCGCCCTGGCGGTGGTGGCGGGGTGGGTGCTGTTCGTGGCCGCCACCGTGCACGGCGACATCAGCGTGGTCCAGCCGGTGATGTCGGTCGGCGACCTGCTGCTGGTGCTGGCCGCGGTGGTGTGGCTGCGCGAACGCCTGCATGCCGTCGAATGGGCGGGGGTGGCGCTGGCGATCGCCGGGGTGTTCATCCTCGCGGGCCAGGCGCATGCGGCGCGCACCCTGGTCGACGGCGGCGGCCTGGCGGCGGTGTGCGCGCTCGTGCTCGCCGCCGGCGTCGCGCTCGAATGCGCCAGCCGCGGCCGCGACGCCCTGCTTACCGCGGTGCAGGTCGGCGCCGGCTTCGGCCTCGGCGCGCTGCTGACCAAGTCCTGCGCCGCCACCGTGCAGGGCGGCGGGGGCGGGCCGGTCCTGGCCGGGCTGCAGGCCGTGGGCGTTCTGGCGGCCAACGGGGTCGGCCTGTGGCGGCTGCAGTCCGCCTTCCAGCACGGGCGGGCGGCGGTGGTGGTGCCGCTGGTCCTGGCGGTGGCCAACCTGGTGGCGGTGCTGGGCGGGGCGCTCGCCCTGGGCGAGGACGTCAATGCCGTGCGTGCGCTGGCGGTGGCGGTGATCGTCGCCGGGACGGCGGCGTTCCTGCTGCGCCGCCCGCTGCCGACCGCGCCCTCAGCGACGGCCGTCGAGGCGCTTCCGCGCCAGGGCGAGCAGCAGCAGGACGCGCGCGCGCTTGGCCGGGGTGGGGTGGTGCAGCCAGCCGGGCAGCAGGTCGAGCCCGGCGGTTAGCGCCGCATCGAGGGCGCCGGCACGCTCCAGGGTGTCGCGCAGCCACAGCAGCAGCAGCTCGCCGGCCTGGCGCAGGTGCATGCGCAGGGTGCGTTCGGCGATGCCCAGGCGGTCGATGGCCTGCTGCTGGGTCAGGCCGTCGACCACCAGGCAGGTCAGCGCGGCGCAGGCGCGCTCGGCGCGCGGATGGCTGGCCACCGCCGCGCTGCGGAAGCGCTCGATCAGGGCGCGCCAGTCCTCGGCGTGGTGCTCGACCAGCTGCTCGGGGTCGATGCCGTCCACCGGCGGACCGCCGGCGGCGCCCAGGACCGGTCGCTGGCGGCGCAGCCAGTCGCGCGCGAAGTTGGAGACCACCCGGCCGAGGTAGGGGCGGAAGCGCTTGCCCTCGACCACATGCTCGTCGCGGAAGCGCTCGCGCAGCGAGTCCTTCCAGCGCCGGCCGCGGTGCTCGCCCTTGGCCAGCGGCTCCTCCAGCTCGAGCATGAACTCCTGCACGATCTCCTCGCTCTGCTCGCGCGACAGGCCGTGGCGGCGGATCAGCAGGTTGACGCAGGGATCGACGTAGTATTCGGCGAAGCGCATGCGCTTGCGCGCCTCCGGGTCGGAGGAGGCGAGCGCCACGCTGGTGCGGGTGTGGGCGTCGTCCCAGGTCGCGGGGCGGGCGGCGGGGTCGGTGTAGATCAGGTCAAGGCAGCGTTCCGCCTCCTCGCTGCCGCTGCCGGCGGCGATGCGCAGCCAGCGCTCGGCGGCGGCAGGGTCGGCATCGACGCCCACGCCCTCGGAATGGAGCAGGGCGAGGTTGAATTGCGCCTCGCCGATGCCCTGGTTGGCGGCGGCGGCGCACCAGCGCGCCGCCAGGGCGGCATCCTGCGCCGCCCCGTGCAGGCCGCGCATGTGCGCCAGGCCGAGCAGGAACTGCGCCCGCGCCACCCCGGCGGCGGCGGCGGTGCCGAGCCAGGCCAGCACCCGGCCGCCATGCGGTATGCGCCCGGCCATGGCCAGTTCGGCGGCGTCGGCGCAGGCCTGGGCCTCGCCGGCCTCGGCGGCGCGCACCAGCTCGGCGGCGGTGCGTCCCGCCGCCGGGGCAGGAGGACCAACGGGATGCTGCTCGTCGCCGGCCATGGCCGGTGATCGTCGCGCTGGCTGGCGGCCAGTGCAAGGTGCGGCGCAGGCCCCGGCCGCGGGTGTGCGCCCGCCGGATCAGCCGCCGGCGCGGACCGGCGCCGGGGTTTCGCGCTGCATCGTCTGCTCGACCAGCCGCTCGATCGGCAGGCGGGTGGAGCGCGAGGCCGGCTCGGGGCCGTAGCCGAGGCGGGCGAGGAACACCGCGCGGCCGGCGTCGTCGGCGCCGAGCATCCGTTCCAGGCGCAGGCGCAGGGCATGGGCGTCGCGCTGGAGGTCGTCGCGGACGGTGAAGCGCTCGTCGGCGCGGTCGTAGGCGGCGAACACCAGCGGGGTGTAGGCGGGCTGGAAGCGCAGGCCGCGGCTGGCCGCCGCCAGCCACAGGCGCTGCACCGCGGCGCCGGCCGCCAGGCGTGCGGCCAGGCCGGATTCGCGCCCCTCGGCCACCAGCGCGACATGGGCGCCGCAGCGCAGGGCGGGCAGCAGGTCCAGCTCCAGTCGGGGGGCGATGGTGCCGGCGGCCCAGCGGTTGAGGCGGTCGACCCGCCGCCACGAGCCCAGCGCCCAGCGCATCACCAGGCGGATGGGCAGGCTGGCGCCGAGGGCGTCGGCGGGCACCCGGTCGGGGCTCATGCGGTCGTGCCAGTCGACGATGTCGCGGTGCACCGGATAGGCCTCCGGGCAGCGCAGGCGGATGCCGGCGTTGTGCCACCACAGGCGCGCCCAGGCCCAGCGCTGGGCGAGGCCGGTGAACCAGCGCAGGCGGTAGCCGGACCCGGCGAGGGCCAGCTCGATGGCGGCGCGGTCCTCGGCGGCGGGAGCGCGGGTGGACAGGGGCCGGCGCTGGGTGGCGCGACGGGCGATCCAGGGCAGCAGGGGGTCGGCGCGACCGGCGGCGGGGCGCAGCTGCAGGCCGACCACCGGCCGGCGGGGGTCGCGCAGGTCGGGGGCGGCGAGCAGCTCCATTCCCAGGCCGGTGGCGGCGATGCGCGCGCTCTCGACCAGGGCGCCGAGGGCGAGGTGGCTGGCCTCGCCGTCGCGGTCGTAGAGCACGTGGTCGCGGGTGTCGCGGCCGGCGATCTCGGCCGCCAGCGGCCCCTGCACGCGGAAGCTCCAGGTCTGGACGTTGTCGCCGCTGGGCGCCCAGCGCGCCAGGTCGAGCACGCGCAGGATGGGGGTGCGGCCGTCGGGGATGAGGGCGACCCCGCGCGGGTCCCCGATGATGCGTGCGATCGCCGACATGGTGGCGGGCCCTCCATCATGGGTACGGAGGGTCCCCAGGTAGCGGACATGCGGGTTCCGCCGTTGGCGGCTGGCGGTTGGCGCACATCGGGATGCGACACGGTCCGGGTGAGCCAGCGGGCGTCGGTTATCCACCGGGCGGCGCGCTGGTAACCCACCAACCATCAACCACCACCGTCAGGGCATATAGACCAGTCGCACCCCCACCGTCGGCAGGCGGGCGTCCGGCTCGGGCAGGATGCGGTTGGCCGGGCGGGCCAGGCTGACGCTGTCGGCCCACGAGCCGCCGCGCGCGCTGCCGTCCGCCACCAGCTCCCACTGGTTGCCGCACAGGTCGTGGAAGCCCCAGGCGTTGGCCTGGCGGGCGCCGAAGGGCTGCGGGCCGCTGCCGCCGTCGGCCTGCTGGGTTTCCCAGGTCACCGCCTGCTGGCGCACCACGCTCTGGCGGTAATCCTCGCCCCACGGCCAGGTGGCGGTGCCGCCGGCGCGCGCGGCGGCCTCCCACTGCAGCGCGCTGGGCAGGCCGAGGTGGAGGCCGTGGCCGCCGTTCCAGCGCGCCAGCGCCGCCTGCACCGCCGCCAGGCCGAGACCGCCGGCGGGGCGGTCGTCGCCGCCCTCGCCGCCGGGCAGGCCGAGCCAGGGTGCGCTGCCGGCCAGCAGCCGCCACTGCGCCCGGGTCAGTTCCGCCACCCCCAGGTAGCAGGCCGGCGCCGCCTGGGTGGCGGGCAGCTCGTCGTCCTGGCGCGCGCGCAGGCCCTGGCCGGCGGCCACCAGGCCGTCGTCGACCAGGCGGAACACCAGCAGGCGGTCGCGGTAGGCGGGGTTGCCGGCGAGGTCGGGCACCGCCGCCAGGGCGGTGGCCTGGCCGCTGGCGAGGTCGAGCACCTGCCAGCCGGCGCGGGTGCGGTCGATCAGCGGCGCGGTCGCGCCCGGAGTGCCGGCGGCGCCGGGAATCAGTGCTCCGCCACCGCCCACGCCGCAGCCGGCGAGCAGGAGGATGGCGGCGAGGGCGGGCCGGCGCATCAGTTGCTCCCCTGGGGGCGGGCACGCACCCCCACCAGCATCGGCAGCACCCCGGTGGTGCGGGTGGCGGGATCGTCGGCGAGCAGCAGGACGGAGAGGAACCCGGGCGTCTGGTCGGCCGGCACCGCCCAGGTCAGGCGCGCGCGGCGGGCGCCGACCGCCTGCACCGTCAGTCCGGCCGGCACGCTGCCGGCGAAGGCGAAGGCGAGGGCGCTGTCGCCGGGACCGGCGTCCCACGGCACCTCCAGGGTCACCAGTTCGCCCGCCACCACCTCGAGCGGGGCGTCGGCGGCGGCCAGCGGCCGCGCCTGGTCGAGGCCGGCCACCACCAGCGCCACCGCCGCGGTGGCCGGCGGGTTGACCCCGTCGCTCACCGTCGCCGCCACCTGGGCGGTGCCGGTCCAGCCCGGGCGCGGCACCAGCCGCACCAGGCCGGTGGCGGGATCGAGCAGGGTCACCGCCACCTCGGCCGGGCTGGCGCCCAGGCTCCAGGTCAGCGCCGGGCTGTCGGGGTCGTGGGCGGTCAGGACCGTCTCGCGGGTGAGCCCGGGCAGGGTGCCGAGCCAGCTGGTGGTGATGCGTGGCGGATCGTCCACCGCCACCACCGCTACCGTGGTGGTCTGCGGCTGCGAGGCGCCGGCGCTGCCGTCGTTGATCACCACGGTGATGGCGCGGGTGGCCGATCCCGGGTTGCCGCCGGGATTGTCGAAGGCGAGCATGGCCACCACCCGGTCGACCGCGAACTGGGTGGCGGCGGCAGTGGTGAAGGCCACCACCAGCGGCTGGCCGTCGCTGCCGCCGCGCCAGCTCCCCACCGGCAGGCCGCCGAACGACACCGTGGCGCCGTCGATCCCCACCTGGCTCTGGCCCACCCCCTGGTGGAGCAGGCTGAGGCGGTCGCCGGCGGCGGCACCGGCGCCGATGCTGGCGGTGATGCTGCCGCCGATCCACGGGTCGGGGTCGCCGTCGACGACCACCGCGCCGGTGGCGCAGGGCAGCGGCGCGGTGCCGTCGGTCCAGGTGCCGGCGGCGGCAGGCAGGAACAGCATGGGCACGAAGGCGCCCTCGAGCTCGATGGTGAGCACGCTGCTGCCGCCGCGGCCGCTGTCGTCGCGGAAGTCGAAGCCGACCGCATCGAGCGGGATGGCGCCGCCGCCGATGCTCCAGTAGCTGATGCGCTGGGCATCGATGTCGGCCTGGGTGAAGCTGTCGCCCAGGACCAGGGCGCGGGTGCCCCAGCGCAGCTCGCCGCGCCCGGGCAGCTGGCGGATGGTGTAGGTGAGCAGGCTGGCGGCGGTGCCGTCGGGATCGCTGAGCAGCAGGTGCGTGGGCAGGATCACGGTGCCGCTGCCCACCGGGCAGTGGGGGTTGGGGCCCACCGTCAGCCGCGGATCGTCCGCCACCGGGGTGACGGTGACGGTGAACACCTGGGCCGCGCTGCCGCCGGCGTTGTCGAGCACGCCGACGAACACCCGCGCCGAGCCGTTGGCGTCGGCCACCGGCGCCAGGCGCACGCGGGCGGTGCCGCTGGCGGGGTCGTAGGCGGTGCTGGCGACGCCCACCACCGCCGGGTTGTCGCAGATCGCGGTCACTTCCAGGGTCTGGCCGTTTTCGTCCGCCGGTCCGGCGCTGATGCCGACGATGGTGACGGTGGTCAGCGCGGCGCTGGTCTCGTCCTCGGCCAGGGTGCGGTCGGCGATCGCCGGGATGGTGGGCGGGTCGTTGGCCGGCTGCACGGTGACGGTGAAGGTGCGCACCAGGGTGTCGACGCCGCCCCGGGCGGTGCCGCCGTCGTCGCGCACCCGCACGCTGATCACTGCGCTGCCGTTGGCGCTGGGCAGGGGTGCGAACACCAGCTGGGCGCCGGTGGCGGGGCTGGTGTAGACCACCACCGGATCAGGCACGATGCCGGGCGCGGACGAGGTGGCGGTGACCGCCAGCACCTGGCTCTCCAGCCCGGGGTCGCCACCGCCCAGGGCCGGGGTTCCGGCGCTGATGCCGGTGAGGAGCACGGTGGTGGCGCCGGAGTCCTCGCCCACCGTGCGGTCGGCGACCGGGTCGACGGTGGGGGCGTCGTTGACCGGCGTCACGTCCACCGTGCAGGTCGCGGGATGCGACTGCACCCGGCCGTCGTCGACCAGGAACGAGAAGGTCCCGCGAACGTCGCCGTTGTCGTCGGCCTGCGAGCGGAAGAGCACGATGCGTCCGGGGTGGGGCACGTGCCAGGGCAGGTCGCCGGCGCCCACCGCCGGGCCGCTGGCGGTGCTGCCGTCGACGGTCGGCCACAGGGTGCCGTGCGCGGGCAGGGCGGTGATCCAGGCGGTGAGCGCGTCGCCGTCGGGGTCGCTGCCGGCGAGGGCGATGGGGGTGGGGACGTCCTCGTCCACCGCCACCGCCAGGGCGGTGGCGCGCGGACCGGCGTTCGCCTCGTCGGTCTCGTAGGCGCCGGGCTCGGGGTCGCGGCCCTGCGGGCGCAGGACGCCGCGCAGGTCGGCGGCGGGCAGGGCGGGATCGGCGGTGGCGGTGTACATGCGCGCCTGCCCGCGCGCCGGGCTGGTGGCGCGCAGGATCAGCCCGTCGTCGGCGGTGCCCCAGACCCCGTCGGCGCCGGCCGGGTTGGCGGCGTCGGCGAATTGCGGATCTCCCTGCACGGCGGCGATCCAGCAGCCCTCCATCACCGCCGGGGCGGTGGCGGGGGCGGTGGCGAGCAGGCAGCCGCGCAGGGCGGTGGCGTCGATGACCTCGCGTCCGGACTTGGCGGTGGAGCTGAAGGTGCAGGCGGACAGCGCCAGCAAGGAGCCGCTGCCGCCGCCGTACAGGCGCACCGCCGCATCGATCCCGCTGTTGGCGGCGAAGACGCAGCCGGTCAGCGAGAAGGTCTGGTCGGCCCAGCCGGCGCCGTCGATGAGCAGGAGGTTGGCGGCCCCGGTGGCCGGAGCCATGGCGTTGCCGGCGAATATGCAGCCGCTGACCGTGGCCGAGCGGCTTGCCAGCAGGTAGACCACCGCGCCATTGGCGTTGTCCGGCGAAGTCAGGGTATCGTGGTTGGCGGTGAACTCGCAGCGGTCGAGGGTGGTGGCGACCTGGCCCAGGCTGACCGCGTTGGCCCGTCCGGCCCAGTTGCCGGTGACACGGCAGCGGCGCAGGACGACGTTCTTGCCCACCGTGTACTGGTAGGCGTAGATCGCGCTGCCCACCGAACTGAGCGGATTGGCCCAATAGCCGCGCGTGACGGTGAGGGTGTCGAGGGTAGCTGATCCGGCCAGCTTCACCACCTGATGCACGTTGTCGGTGGCGGTGGCGGCGCCGATCTCGCCGCTGAGCACGGTCAGGCCGGGGTCGTCGCGGCGCTGGGTGCGGGCAGTTTCACCACCGACGAAGCCGCCATACACCGCCACGTTGTCGGGGATGGTGAAGGTGCTGAAGACGGTGCTGCCGGGCTTGTAGGTGCCCTGGGCCAGCCACAGCTCGTCGCCGGCGTGCGCCGCGGCCAGCGCCGCGGCCAGGGTGCGGTAGGCGGTGGCCCAGGTGGCGCCGTCCTCGCCCGGGCCGGGGGCGGCGGGGTCGACGCGCAGCTCGGCGGCGGCGGCGCAGCCCAGCAGCAGGCAGGCGGCGAGGATGCGCCCGCAGAAATGGCGTCCAGGGTTCACGCGAACCGTGCGCAGCAGCGGACGCCCCCCTGGGACCGCCGGGCTCCAGCCCGGCAATTCGAGCCGTTCCAACTGCCGGGCTGGAGCCCGGCGGTCCCAGGGAAGAGAGTCGGTCGTGCTCATGGCTCCACCGCGAAGCGGAAGCCGAGGTAGCAGGACGCGGTGCGCGGGTCGAGGCCGGTGCGGCTGGCGACGCGGCAGCGGGCGAGGTCGTCGCCCCACGAGCCGCCGCGCGCGGTGCGCAGCGCCGCCGGCGGGCGCACCGGATCCTCGACCTGGTCGCCGGCGGGCAGCGGCCCCCAGCCGTCGCGGCACCATTCCCACAGGTTGCCGCAGGTGCCGTGCAGGCCGAGGGCGTTGCGCGGCCCGGCGGTGGGCGGCCAGGGGCGCGCGGCGTTGGCGCGGTGGGCGACCGCGCCGGCGATCTGGGCCGGGTCGATGCCCGGCCAGGGGCCGTCGACCCCGGCGCGCGCGCCCGCCTCCCACTCCGCCTCGCTGGGCAGGCGCACCACCGCCCCCAGGCGGCGGCCGAGGGCGGCGCAGAAGGCCTCGGCCGCCGCCGCGTCGACCTGCTCGACCGGCAGGGCGGGATCCTGGCTGCGCGAGGGGTCGTCGCCCATCATGGCGCGCCACAGGGCGTTGCCGCACTCGCTGTCGGCCAGCCAGATGCCGCGGGTGAGGAGCACGGTGACCTGCGGCTCGTCGCCGCGGCCCTGCTCGGCGGGCGGGCTGCCCATGCGGAACACGCCGGGCGGCAGCCAGCGCAGGCGCTGCCCCGCCCCGCCCATGCGCAGGTCGATCCAGGGTCCGTGCAGGTCGCGCCCGGCGGCGGCCGCCCAGGCCGGCGGCGGCGGGCCGCGCAGCTCGGCCAGACGGTCCTGCCAGCGTCGCACCTGGGGATGGTCGGCGCCGGCCAGGGAGGGGGCGTCGAGCGTGTACAGCCGCTCCATGGCCTCGAGGCCTGCGGTGTCCAGCGCCCAGCGCATGTACAGGCCCGAAGCCTCGGACTGCACCCGCCGCCAGCGCGCCAGCCGGCCGCCCAGCTCCTTCACCGCCGGGTCGTCGCCGCCCAGCTCGCGTTCGGCCGCGGCCAGGCGCCCGGGTGCGAACTCCGGCGGTCCGCTGGCGGCGAGAGCGGTCGCCAGGTCCGAACGCAGCGCCGCGACCGCGGCCAGGCGGCGGCGCAGCGCCACGGCCTGGGCGTCGTCGGCGCCCACCAGGGCGGCCAGCTCGTCGTGGCGCTGTCCGGCGTCGTCCGGTGGCGGCACCGCCGCCAGGGCGGTGGCGGCGCGCTGCTGGGCGGCGCGGACGCGCGCCAGGCGCTCGCGCCAGCGCAGCGCCGCGGGATCGGCGCTGCCGGCCAGGCGCTCGTAGCCGGTGAGGGCCTCCTCGACGCCCTCCGGGGGGGAGC
>JAKLKR010000216.1 GCA_023150565.1 Planctomycetota bacterium | reverse complement strand
CTCCTTGTTCTGGGCCACGAAGCTCAGGCCGAGGTTGTACCAGGCCGAGGAGCGCGAGGGGTTGAGCAACAGGGCCCGCGTCAGCGCCGCTTGTGCAGTCTCGGGCTTGCCGTCCTTGACCATGGTGGCGAACGGCTCGATCGCGCACTTGGACTTGGCCAGGACGTAGGACAGCGGGCCGAAGTAGGCCACCTCGATGCGCTTGCCGCGCATCGCCTCGATCATCGAGGAGTAGTCGGTGGTCACCACCAGCTCGACCTCCTTGCCGGTGGCCTGGGCGAGGTGGGCCTTGAGCGCCTGGTTGTTCTTGATCACCGTGTTGGGCGCCTCGTCGGGCAGCAGGGCCACGCGCAGGGTGGCGGGATCGCGGCCGGCGTCGGCGGCGCCGAGGACGGCGCTGGCGGCCAGCAGCAGGCAGGCGAGGAATGGGCGCATGGTCAGGCTCCGATCAGGGCGGGTTCGCCCGCAGGGGTGGGCAGGGGGGATGGGCGGGTGGCGCGGTAGATGCCGGTCTCGACCTCGTCCGACAGCTGCGACGGCGGGCCGTCGAACACCAGCCGGCCGTGCGCCAGCGCCACCACCCGGTCGGCGACCCGGCGCGCCAGCTCGACCTGGTGCAGGCTGACCAGCGCGGTCAGGCGGTCCTGCCGGCACACCGTGCGCAGCAGGTCGAGCACCTGGATGGCGGTGGCGGGGTCGAGGCTGGCCACCGGCTCGTCGGCCAGCACCAGGGCCGGGCGCTGCACCAGCGCGCGGGCGATGCCCACCCGCTGGCGCTCGCCGCCGCTCAGGCGGTCGACCCGCGCCTGCGCCCGTTCCGCCAGGCCGACGCGGGCGAGGGCGTCGAGCGCGGCCTCGGCCTCGGCGCGCGGCACCGGCAGCAGCAGGGCGGCCAGCAGCGGGCGCCGGCCCAGGCTGCCGACCAGGGCGTTGGCGAAGGCGCTCCAGCGCGGCAGCAGCTGGTGCGACTGGAAGACCATGGCGGTGCGCCGGCGCAGGGCGCGCCACGCCGCGCGGTCGGCCGCCACCCCCAGGCCGTCCATCGCCACCGTGCCGGCGGTGGCGGCCTGCAGGCCGTTGCAGCAGCGCAGCAGGGTCGACTTGCCCGAGCCCGAGCGCCCCAGCAGCACGGTGAACGAGCCCGGCTCCAGGCGCAGGCTGACCCCGTCGACCGCGCGCAGGCCGCCGGGGAACTCCACGCTGATGCGGTCGAGGGTGATCATGGCGGCGAGGATGCGCCGCCGCCGCCCGCGCTTCAAATCGTGGCCGGCGCGGATGGCATCCGCGGTGCGCATGCTTCACCGATCCTTCATGCGTCCTTGCCCGCGCATTGACCCCGGCGGATGGGATGCCGCCCATCCATCCACCGCAGGCATGCCATGGACCTCGACCAGCTCGCGCTCTTCCACGCCGTCGCCGAGACCGGCAGCATCACCGCCGGCGCCCAGCGCATCCACCTGTCGCAGCCGGCCGCCTCGCGCCGCCTGGCCGAGCTGGAGCGCACCCTCGGCCAGCGCCTGTTCGACCGCCTGCCCAAGCGCGGGGTCGGGCTCACCTCGGCCGGGGCGGTGCTCTACGGCTACAGCGGGCGCATCGCCACCCTGCATGCCCAGGCCGAGCGCAGCCTGCGCGCGCTGGTCAACCTCGAGTCGGGGCGGCTGGCGATCGGCGCCAGCTCGACCATCGGCACCTACCTGCTGCCGGCGGCGGTGGCCGCCTTCCGCACCAGCCATCCCGGCATCCAGGTCGAGCTGCGCATCGGCAACAGCGACGCCATGCTCGCCCTGCTGCGCGACGCCCGCATCGACCTCGCCTGCACCGAGGACAACCGCCCCGACCAGGGCGGTGATCTCGCCGCCGAGGTGCTCGGCGGCGACGACCTGGTGGTGGTGTGCCGGCCCGGGCACGCGCTGCTGGCACGTGCGCCGGTGGCCCCCGCCGAGCTGGCCCGGCATCCATTCGTGCTGCGCGAACCGGGCAGCGGCACGCGCACCGTGCTGGCGGCGGCCTTCGCCGTCCACGGCCTGGAGCTGGAGCCCGACCTGGTGCTGGGCTCGAACGAGGCGATCAAGCAGGCGGTGGCGGGCTGCGGCCACCTGGCGGCGATGTCGCGCATGGCGGTGGCCGACGAGCTGGCGGCCGGGCGCCTGGCCGAGCTGGCGGTCGCCGGCCTGGCCCTGCGCCGCGACCTGCTGGTGCTGCGCCAGCGCTGGCGCGGCGACGATCCGGTGGCCAGGGCCTTCCTGCGCACCCTCGCCCCGCGCCTGGGGCGGGTGGCGGCCTTCCCGTCCGCCGCCGTGGCATAGCCTGCCGGGCATGCACCCAGTCCTCGCCAAATCCGCCTTCATCTGCGACATGGACGGGGTGATCTACCACGGCAACCGCCTGCTGCCGGGGGTGCAGCGCTTCGTGGCCTGGATGCAGGAGCAGGGCCGCCGCTACCTCTTCCTCACCAACTCCAGCGAGCGCACCCCGCGCGAACTGGCGCAGAAGCTCGCCCGCCTGGGGGTCGAGGTGCCGCCCGAGCACTTCCACACCAGCGCCCTCGCCACCGCCGCCTTCCTGTCCAGCCAGGCGCCCGGCTGCAGCGTCTACGCCATCGGCGAGGCCGGGCTGATCAACGCCCTGTACGAGGCCGGCATCACCATGAACGAGGTCAGCCCCGACTACGTGGTGGTGGGGGAATCGCCGCGCTACACCTACGAGGCCCTGACCAAGGCCATCCGCCTGGTCAACGGCGGGGCGCGCCTGATCGGCACCAACCCCGACCTCACCGGCCCGACCGAGTCCGGGCTGGTGCCGGCCTGCGGCTGCCTGGTGGCGCCGATCGAGCTGGCCACCGGCTGCAAGGCCTACTACCTGGGCAAGCCCAACCCGCTGATGATGCGCCACGCGCTCAAGCGCCTGGGCGCCACCCGTGAGGTCAGCGCGATCATCGGCGACCGCATGGACACCGACATCATCGCTGGCATCGAGAGCGAGATCGAGACCGTGCTGGTGCTCACCGGGGTGACCCGGCGCGAGGACCTGGCGCGCTTCCCCTACCGCCCCGGCCACGTGGTGTCCGGCATCGCCGAACTGGTCGAGGGGCTGTAGCCCAATGGCGTAAAGCCAAGGCGGGGAATGGCGGACGGCCGCATTTGGAGCGTCGATGCCCTCGTCGGCGGAGTCTCTTGTGCGCCGAACGGGGACCATGGCGGCGTCAGCGCGGCGTCGACGCCCCAGAAGAGCCGTCCACGGCATGTGATCGTCATAGGGCTGTAGACCGCCGATGGAGGATGCCGCGCCTGCGGCCGCTCAGCCGGGACCGCCGGACTGCCGGCGCACCGCCTTGATCGTGTTGCCGGGCCCCAGCAGCACCACGGCGGGGTGGTGGCTGGCGATCTCGGCCGGTTCCAGATCGCAATAGGTGGCGATGATCACCGTGTCGCCGGCCAGGGCCAGACGGGCGGCGGCGCCGTTGATCAGCACCTCGCGCGAGCCGGGCGTGCCGGGGATGGCGTAGGTCTCGAAGCGGGCGCCGTTGGTGACATCGTAGACCCCTACCTGCTCGTGCTCGGCGATGCCGGCGGCATCGAGCAGGTCGGGATCCACCGTCAGCGACCCCTCGTAGTCGGGACGCACCCCGGTCACGGTGGCGCGATGGAGCTTGGCGTTGAGGAAGCGGCGTCGCATGGGTGCCCTTCAGGCGACGCGGCAGGCGCGGTGCCAGACGTGGAGGACATAGAGGCTGTAGAGGCGTTCTCGGCTGGCGCGGTCGCGCGGCCGGGCGACCAGGTCGGCGACCTGGGCGGGGTCCACCAGCCCCGCGGCGCGCACCGCCTCCGTGCCCAGCACCTGCTCCAGCCCGATGGCGGTGGTGAACCACGAGTCCGGGGCGCGGAAGGGCGCCTTGGGGCGCCAGGAGATCTCGTCCGGCAGCAGCGGGCCCATCGCCTCGCGCAGGATCGCCTTCTCGCCCCGCCGGGCGGAGCGCAGCAGGCGCCGGGGGATGCGGCCGGCGAACTCCACCAGCCGCTCATCCATGAACGGCGCACGCGCCTCCAGCGAGCGCGCCATGCTCAGCTTGTCGAGGCGCAGGTTGATGCGGTCGGGCAGGCGCAGGCGCACCTCGAACAGCAGCATCTGGCCCAGGGGGTCGAGCTGGGCCGCCTCGGCCTCGATGCGGGCGAAGCGGCTGCGGTCCCAGGCCCGGCCGGTGAGGGCTCGGACCTCCTCGGCACCGAAGGCGAACTCCTCGTGGGCGAGATAGCGGTCGAGCGGCGGCACGCCGGGGTCGGGCCGGCCGATCCCCGGCAGCCAGGGGCAGGCGTGGGCGAACTTGGCGTAGCCGGCGAACAACTCGTCGCCGCCCTCGCCGGCCATCACCACGGTGATGCCGGCCTGGCGCACGCTGCGGAAGATCCGGTCGGTGGGCAGCAGGGCATCGGTCGAGATCGGCTCCTCGACCGCGCGCATCACCTCGTCGAGCCCGTCCGCCTCGCCCTGACCGACCGTGCGCACCTGGTGCTGCGCGCCATGGGCGGCGGCCAGGCGGCCGGCGATGGAACTCTCGTCGAGGTCCTGGTCGGTGAAGCCGATGGTGAAGGCCTGCGCCGGCTGCGGCGCCAGGCGGCGCGCGGCGAGGGTGAAGACCGAGGCGGAATCGAGTCCGGCCGAGAGCAGGAAGCCCATCGGCACCTCGCTCTCCAGCCGCCGGCCGACCGCGGCATCGAGGTGCTGAACCAGCCAGGTGCGCCAGCGCTGGGCCTCGACCTCTCCGGGCTCCTCGCCGAAATCAGCCAGCGGGGTGAAGGCCCAGTAGCGGTGCAGCAGCGGAGGCTCGCCATGCTCGTGCACCAGCAGGTGGCCGGCGGGCAGGCGCTGGATGCCCTGGTACATGGTGCGCGGAGCCGGCACGTAGCCGAAGCGCAGATAGTCGCCCAGGGCATCCTGGTCGATCGCCGGGGGTGCGCCGTCGAGCAGGGCGCGCAGCTCGGACGACCAGCGCAGCACCCCATCGTCGATCCGCCAGTAGAGCGGCTTCTTGCCCACCCGGTCGCGTCCCAGAACCAGCCGTCGTCGTCGCCGGTCGTACAGCGCGAAGGCGAACATGCCGCTGACCTGCTCCAGCAGCTCGAGGCCGAACTGCTCGTACAGGTGCACCAGCACCTCGCCGTCGACGCGGGTGCGGAAGCGGTGCTGGTGCTGCAGCCCGCGGCGCAGCTCCTGGTGGTTCCACACCTCGCCATTGATGGTGAGCACCACCTGCTCGTCCTCGCTGTAGAGCGGCTGGGCGCCGCCGGCGCGGTCGATGATGGCCAGCCGGCGGAAGCCCAGCACCGCATGGGGATCCAGGAACCAGCCCTGGGCGTCGGGACCGCGGTGGGCGAGGGTGTCGAGCTGGGCCGCGCTGGGGGCCGCCGGCCCCAACCGGTTCAGCGGAGAGAATGAGCCGAGGATGCCGCACATGGTGGTGTCCTCACTCCGGCCCGTGCAGGCGTTCGTCGGCCTGCTCGGGCGGGAAGCGGAACCCGCCCAGACCCTCGACCGGTTCGAGCTGGTCGAGCCAGTAGGCCTGGTCGTCGCGCCGGAAGACCATGAAGCGGCCCTCGTCGGCGGGGTCGCGGGCGCGGTGGAAGCGCAGGTACATGCGTTCGGCGTCGATCCCCACGATCTCGATCTTGCCGCGTTCGTGCGACATCACGAAGCGGGCCCGCTTGGCCAGGCCCGAGACCATGGTCTTGGCCTGCTCGAACAGGGCATAGCCGCGCACGATCGGCAGTTCGAAGGGCTGGTTGCCGGCGGTGGGACGGCCCTGGAACAGGTAATATGGGGGCACACCGATGAAGGACAGCCGCCTGAACAGCTCGGCCAGCACCTGGGCGTCGTCATTGACCCCGCGGATCAGCGGGCATTGGTTGACCGCGATCACCCCGGCGCGGTGCAGGGCGTCGAGGCCGCGGATGGCCAGCGGGGTCAGTTCGCGCGGGTGGTCGAAGTGGGCCATCAGGTAGATGCGCTTGTCGGCACTGGAATGCGCCGCCAGAACCTCCAGCAGGTGCGCATCGCCCAGCACCCGTTCGGGGTTGAAGGCCGGCATCTTGGAGCCGATGCGGATGATCCCGACATGGGGGATGGTGCGCAGCGCGGCCAGGATCCGCTCCAGGCGCGCGGTGGCCATCACCAGCGGGTCGCCGCCGGTGAGCAGCACGTTGGTGATGGCGGGATGGGAGCGGATGTAGCCCATGCCCTCGCTGAGATCGTTCACCGCCTCGTCATTGTCATTCATGAACAGGCGTTTGCGGAAGCAGTACCGGCAGTAGGCCCCGCACACCTCGTTCACCAGCAGCAGCGCGGTGTGGGGATACTTGTGCTGGAGGCCCTTGACCTTGGTGTTGGCGGCCTCGTTGGAGGCGTCAAGCCGGCCCCATTCCTTCATCTCGTCGGGATGGGGGATGATCAACCGGCGGATGGGATCGGCGGGGTCGGCCCAGTCGATCAGGCCGAGGTAGTAGTCGTTGACCCGGAAGGCGTAGCGGGCGGCCACCGGGGCCAGGGCCTGACGCTCCGCCTCCGAGAGTCCGGGTATGCGATCGAGCGTGGTGATGTAGCGGGCAGGCATGGGGCCTCCGGGCAGGGCGGACGTGGATTGGCGACGGTGCGGCGGAAACCTCGTCCGCGCCCTGACCGGGGATGGGCGGCGGCCATTTCCGTTCGACATGGAAACGATAGATCACAAAAGGTTTGAATGTAAACTAATATCCGGACCGCGGCCGGCGGCGGCTCAGCCAGTGGCGCTGCGCTCGTCGTCGGCGGCCCGCGCCGCCGCCATCTTCTCGACCGCACGGTGATAGTGCTCCATCAGCTGCGAACTGGTGGCCAGACCCAGGAAGCGGCCGTGGTCGTCCACCACCGGCAGGGCGTCGGCATGCTGCTGGTGCAGGCGCCGCAGGGCCAGCGCGAGGGGGTCGGAACGGCGCAGGGCGGTGGCGGCGCCGCTGGCGAGGTCCTCGGCCAGCACCAGCCCGGCCGGCAGCGGTTCGGCGGCCAGGCGCGCCAGTTCGGCGCGGTCGAGCATGCCGGCCAGGATCCCGTCGGGGCGCACCACCGGCACCTGCTCGTGCACCGCCTCGGCGCACATCCGGCGCGCCTCTGCCAGGGTGGCGCCGGCGGGGATGGACAGGGTCGGGTGGCCGACCTCGGGCAGATCGGCCACCCGCGAACCGGCCAGGGCGTCGGTGAAGAGGTGGCTGCGGTGGGTGGGGCTGTCGGCCAGGGCGTCGACCTGGGCGGCGATCAGGCTGCGCCGGCCGGTGAGCAGGAAGGCGAGGCCGCACACCCACATCGCCGGCATCAGCAGCAGCCAGGTGCCGGCCACCTCCGACACCATCAGCAGCGCCGCCACCGGGGTGCGGTGGGTGGCGGCGAGCATGCCGGCCATGCCGGTGAGCACGCAGGCGGCCAGCGGCGGGGACACCGGGGTGCCGTGCAGGGCCAGGCCGACCGCCCCTCCGGTGCAGCCGCCGATCGCGATGGCCGGGCCGAACAGCCCGGCCGAGCCGCCGGAACCGACGGTGAAGGCGGTGGCGGCGGCCTTGGCCGCCGCCACCGCCGCCAGCAGCATGGCCAGCACCAGGCGCTGGCCGGCGCCGTCGCCGTCGGCGAACAGCCAGTGCAGGGCGCCGTAGCCGCTGCCGATCACCGTCAGGGCCAGGGCCGGGCGGTGGTCGGCTCCGGGCAGCAGCGCGGCCAGGAGGTGCAGCCCCAGCGCCAGCAGGCCGGCCAGGCCGGCTCCCAGTGCCGGGCGGCACCAGAAGGGCAGGCTGAGGGTGTCGAAGCGCCGTGCCGCGGCGGTGTTGATGGCGATGAACCAGCGCGCCATCAGCGCCACCGCCGCCGCCACCAGGGTGAAGCCGGCGAGCTGGGGCCAGTCGCCGGCCCGGAAGGCGGTCACCGGGGGCTGGAAGAGGGTCGAGGCCATCACCAGATGGTGGCCGAGCATGGGCCCGAGCAGGTCGAGGGCGTAGGTGCCGACCAGATAGCCCACCACCGCCGAGATGAAGGACGGCACGATCGCCTCCGCCTCCAGCTCGGGTCCGCGGTACAGCACCTCGACCGCGAACAGCGCCCCGGCCAGGGGCGCGCGGAAGACCGCGGCGATGCCGCCGGCGATGCCCGCCACCAGCAGGGTGCGGCGGTCGCGCGCGGACAGGTGCAGGCGGGTGGCCAGCCACGAGGCGGCGCCGGCGCCCATCAGCGAGATCGGTCCTTCGCGTCCCCCGCTGCCACCGGACCCGAGGCTGAGGATCGAGGCGGCGAGCTTGGTCAGGGTGGTGCTGGGGGCGATGCGCCCGCGCTGGCGGTGGAAGGCGTCCACCGCCACCCCGGTGCCGCCGCCCTTGGCGGCGCTGGCGAAGCGCTGGATGGTGAGCCCCGCCGCCAGGCCGCCCAGGACCAGGACCGCGAGCAGCGCCCAGGGCGAACCCAGCGCGGCGGAGGCGCCGGCCGGACCCGGGCGGCCGAGCACGATGGCAGGCGCGGCGGCGAGCTCGGCCAGCAGCCAGCTCCCGAGCAGGTCGCAGCCGAGTTCGAGCGCCGCCGCCGCCAGGCCGCAGAGCAGGCCGACGCCGCCCCCCAGCACCACCCAGCGGCCGGTGGGATGGCCGAGCAGCCAGGCGCTCAGGCGGCGTGCGAAGGTCCGCAGCTCGGCTCCTGGATCTGGGCGGTTTCGTGACATCGTGGCTCGGAGTTCAGGGCCAGGAGCAGGTCACCACGCCCCCATCAGCGCCCCTGGCCTTCCAGGTCCTGCGGCTTGGGGATGGGGCCGCTGGCCAGCATCGGCTGGTCCTCCTCGTTCTCGGCCTCAAGCAGGCTGACCAGCCGGCTGAGGGCGCGCTCGATGCGTCGCTGCTCGGCCAGCGGCAGCTCGCCCAGGGCCTGGCTGACGCGCTGATGCAGGGGTTCGGGGGCGACCTCGGCCTTGCGCAGTCCGGCCGCGGTGGGGGCGAGGAACACCCGCCGCCGGTCGTCCTGATCGCGCGTGCGGGTGACCAGGCCCTTGGCCTCCAGGCGGTCGATCACCCCGACCAAGGTGCTGGCCGTGAGGTGGACCTCGCGGCTGAGGTCGCTCTGGGTGCAACGTCCGCAGGCGGTGATCGCACGCAGGCACACCAGCTGCGGCTGGGTGATGGCGTGGGCCTGCTCAAGCGCGGCAGAGCTGAGTTCGACCCGGCGCAGGATGCGGCGCAGGCTGCGCAGGATGGCCAGGGCGGGGGCGTCGGTAGCGGGCACGGCTGGAGCGGGCATGAGCGCGATCATAGGAAGATTTTTGTCGTCGATGATTGTTTGACTTCAAATCATTTTGACGTACACGGTGTGGGCAATAAATGTTCGTGCGCCGGTGGCCCAGGACCGGCGGCAGAACGGGGACGCAGGACCGGTGAGTTGGACGCCATTCCGGCGTTGGTCCTGCGGCCACGCCTGCCGCCGGGCCTGG
>JAKLKR010000215.1:6887-9549 GCA_023150565.1 Planctomycetota bacterium | reverse complement strand
GATGCCGCGTTCGACCAGGCATTTCACCAGGTAGTCGAAGCGCTCGAGCCGGTCATCGGTGATGAAGGTGTGGCGGTCCTTGCGCGTGGTGTCGACCAGCACGCCGTCGGGCAGGTGGATGCGCACCAGGTTGAAGCCGTTGCGCGCCAGGGTGGCGGCCACCCGCTCCGCCTGCTCGTGGCTGGGGAAGATCGCCATGCTGCTGTGGATGTTGGTGCCCCAGAAGCGCAGGCGCCGGCCGTCGGGGAGCAGGAAGCGGCCGTCCTGGCTGCGCACGAAGCCGTGCTTGCCGGCGGGGGCGTCGAGCAGGCCCGAGAGGTCGACCAGCGGCTTGGCCGGCATCGCCGGCACCGGCGCGAAGGCCGGCCAGGCGCCGCGGTCGCGCTCGCTCGCCTTGGCCGAGGCCAGCGGGTCGCCGCCGCTGGAGGCCTGCGCCGCCAGCACCAGCCAGATCGCCTTGCCGTCGCCGGCGCGCAGCTCGACCGCGCGCACGCTGCGCCCGGGCTGGGGGTTGGCGACCGCGCTGGCGAACAGGTACACCGGGTCGTGGGTGGGGTTGGCGCCGCGCAGGGCGCGGCTGGCGGCCAGCTCGGCCACCCCGCTCCACCAGTCGGCGACCTCCTGGCCGCTGCGCACCGGCGATTCCGCGCTGGTGCCGTCGGCATAGAGCCACGCCACCGTGCCCACCCGGCCCGCCGACCAGGCGGCGGCGTGCAGCAGCAGCAGGCGGTCGCAGCTGGCGCCGACCGCGACCTCGGCGGTCTTGGCGAAGCCGCGGCGGTCGGCGCTGAGGGCCACCACCGCCCTGCCCTGGTGCGCGGCGGGATCGGCGACCGTGAAGGAGACCCCGCCGATGGCGAGCGGGCCGGGCTTGAGCCCGCGCATGTCGTTCTCGCCCTGGTCGGTCCAGCCGCCCAGGCCGTCGTCGGGGGTGTCGTCGCGCAGGCCGCGGTTGAACGCCGGGGCGAGGTCGAGCGGGCGCACCTCCTGCGGGCTCAGGCGCACGTCATCGAGCCACACCTGGCCGGTGGCGGCGGGGCCGGCGTCGCCGACCGGGAACAGCGCCGGGCGCAGCAGGCCGGCCTGGGCCGGCAGCGCCGGAACCGCCAGCTCGACCCGGGTCCAGGCGGTGCTGGGCTTGATCACCGTGCGCGCCAGCCAGGTGTGGAAGGGCTTGGCCGGATCGGCGCTCTCGGCCGCCACCGCCAGGGCCGGGGCGGGCTGGTCGGCGCGCTCGCAGCGCACCCAGGCGGTGAGGTGCCAGGTGCTGCCCGGCTTGGCCGCCTGCGCCGGATGGAGCACCGCGTAGTGGTTGTGGCTGGCGCTGGCGTCGCGCACCGCCAGGCAGCCGCCGGCATGCCCGCCGCTGGCGGCGTGGCCCACCACCCCGCTGCCATCGGCTCCCGGGCCGGTGCCCCACACCGTCCATCCGTCGCTGCCGCCGTCGAAGCTCCAGGTCCTGGTCTCGGCGGCGCCGAGGCCGGCGAGCGCGCACAGGGTGGTGGACAGCAGCAGGGGGCGCAGGGGCATGGCGGCGATCCTTGACGAGATTGTACGGCTCTAGAGGTAAATTGTTTTAGATCAATTAAAGAAAGCGTGCGGCGACCCCCGCCAGGCGATCCAATCCCTTGAGCAGACGATCGATGCGCTGGATCGTCGCGGCGCTGTCGGCGAGCCGCAGGCGGCCGCGTTCGAGCCCGGCGTTGGCAGCGGTCAATTGCCGGGCACAGGCGGTGAAGGCGGGGGTGCCGGCGGCGAAGCGCGCCGACACCAGGGTGACCAGGTGGGCGCGCAGGCGCCGCGCCTGGGCGGCGAAGGCGCGGCGGGCGTCCTCGTCGCGGTCGGCATCCTGGGCGGCCTCGAAGCAGGCCATGGTCAGGGCGGTGAGCGCGGGCACGTCGAGGGCGAGATCGGTCACGGCCGGTCCTCCAGCGGGGCGATCAGCGCGGCGGTGGCGGCGGTCTCGGCCTGGAGGTCGTCGAGCGCCTGGCGCAGCGCCGTCTGCTGGGCCGGGGTGGGTGGCTGGTGGCCGCCGGCCACCGTGGCCAGCCGGCGGTAGGCCTGGCGCATCGCCGCCGGCAGGCGCAGGGGGGCGCCGCCGCGCAGCAGCTCGACGCGCTGGCTGAGGGCGGCGATGGCCTGCAGCTCGCGCAGGCGCTCGGCGGGGGTGGCGCGCTGGGCGGCCGGCAGCGCGGCCTCCTCCTGGCGGCGGCGGTTGTAGTCGCTGATCAGGGTGTCGCGGGCCTGGGCGGTGCCGGTCAGGCGCAGCGGCCCCACGCTCTCGGCCAGATCCGCCTCGAGCAGGTCGAGCAGGCGTTCGACCGCCGGCCCGCCGCGCCGCAGGGCCTGGTCGAGCAGTTGCTGGCGCTGGTGTTCGACCACCGCGCCGGCGACCAGGCCGGCGAGCACCCCGACCGGGCCGGCGTACTCGCCCAGGCGGGGATCGCCGGCGGCGAGGGTGCCGATGCGGCCGGCCAGGGTGGTGGCGGCAGAGGCGGTGGCATCGGGGGCCTGGTCGGCGGCCAGCCGCGCCAGCCGTTCGGCGTGCTCGCCGAGCAGGGCCACGGCCTCGCAGCGGGCGCGGATGGCGGCGGGCGGGAACACGCTGCCGGCGAGCGGGGTGGGGCGGCCGTCCTGGCGCAGCCGCACCGGCTCGCCGCTG
>JAKLKR010000215.1:0-6877 GCA_023150565.1 Planctomycetota bacterium | reverse complement strand
AGCTCCTGCAGGTAGAGCTCACGTTCGCCGCGCTCCAGCCCGTCGAACCAGCCGCCCAGGGCCACGCTGGCGGCGCTGAAGCGCTGCTGCCAGCCGAGCACCGCCGGGGCGGGGTCGCGCTGGTCGCAGCCGGCGAGAAGGATCAGCAACAGCAGGGCGGATACGGCGCGCATGGTCGCGGCATTACTCCGCGACCATGCCCTCCGTCAATGGCTGCTCAGCCGCGGTCGCGGCGGGCGTACCAGCGCTTCATCACCTCGGCGGCGGGCTTGCCGTCGATGGTGAAGCCCTTGTCGCCGCGCGGGTCGGTGCGGAACTGCGGGCGGTCGTTCTGCTCGTCCCACTTCCACCAGTAGATGCCCATCCACCAGGGCTCCTCCCAGAAGGTGGCCAGCACCGCGTCGAGGAAGCGCGCCTGCTCGTCGCCGTCGTACTGGGCGTCGTTGCCCCAGTACCACGGCTTCTGGGTGGCGCCGGTCGAGGCGCAGCAGCCGCTTTCGGCGAAGTAGAACGGCTTGCCGTAGAGCGCCGCGACCTGGCGGTAGTGGTCGCGCAGCGGCACCAGCTTGGCCACCATCTCGTCGCGGCTGGCGCCCGGGCGGTCGGCGACGGGGTGGTAGAAGCTCACCCCCAGCGAGTCGAGGTCGTGGAACCAGTGGTCCTTCTGCCCCAGCTCCTTGAGGAAGTCCACCGCCGGGGTGTGGCCGGTGGTGAGATGGCCGCGGTAGACGCTGCGCGCCGCCTGCACCACCCGCTTCCAGTGGGCGTTCTGCTGCACGGTGAAGTCCAGCTCGCTGTCCAGGCCGAAGGCCTCGCAGCCAGCGCGGGTGGCGAGGGCGCCGTAGTGCAGGGTGCGCTCGACCAGGCTGTCGAACCAGCGCGTCCAGTGGTTCATCGGCTTGCCGGGCATGATCTCCTGCTCGTGCGGGAAGCGGATCTGCATGCGCTGGGCGCCGTCCCAGCATTCCAGCATCGGGCGCAGCTGGGCCTTCATGCCCTTGGCGTGGATCAGGTCGATCACCCGGCGCAGCTCGTCGTCGCCCGGCGTCATCCTGAAGTCGCGGTACATGCGCGTGCTGGCGAAGGTGTCCTGCAGCACGGTCGACACCACGCACACCCATTCGATGCCGAGCGCGGCCATGCGCTCGACCGCCTGCTCGGCGGCGGCGGAGGAATACCAGCCGTTGCGGGCGTAGAAGCCCAGGGTCATGCCGCGGTGGATGGGGATGGGGGTGGTCATGGATGGCTCCTCTGCCACCAGCATACCACCGATCCGGCTGCCGGTTGCGGGCGGGCGGTCATTCCACAGCGTGGAATGCCATGGCCCGCCTGCTCGATCGCGTTTCCACCCTGCTCGCCTGCCTGGGCGAGGCCGAGGGGGCGCTGGCGGTGGGCGACCTGGCCGCCGCCACCGGCCTGCCGCCCGCCACCTGCACCCGCCTGCTCAAGGATCTGGTGCGCCTGGGCTGGGCCGACCAGGAGGCCAACCGCGGCGGCTACCGCCTGGGTCCGCGGCCGTTCGCCCTCGCCGCCGGCCAACCCTACCGCAGCCGGCTGATCGCCGCCGCCGCCGCGCCCATGCGCGAACTGGTCGCCGCCCTGCCCTGCACCGCGATGCTGTGCGTGCTGCGCCCGTGGCGGCGGGTGGTGGTGTGGGAATGCGGCCCGCGTGCGCGCGGCGGCGCCCGCCCCTACGAGGACGGGGTGTGGGACAGCGCCACCGGGCGCATGCTGCTGGCGCACCTGCCGGCGCGCCAGCGTCGGCGCTGGCTCGACCACCTCGGCCTGCCCCCGGCGACGGTGTGGCCGGGGGTGGCGACGCACGCCGAGCTGGTGCAGGCGCTGGCGGCGATCCGCCGCGAGGGCGCGGTGCAGGTGCGCCAGCGCGCGCGCGCCATGGTCGCCTGCGGGGTGGCGGTGCCCGACGGCGCCGGCGGCAGCGCCGCGCTCGGGGCGTGGGCCGCCGACCCGCCGCCGCCCGGTCTGGTGCAGGCCCTGCGCGCCGCCGGCGCCGCGGTGAGGGCGGCGTTGGGCTGAACCTCGATGGACGGGCAGCTCTTCCCTGGGACCGCCGGGCTCCAGCCCGGCAGCTCTGCTGGACGCAGTTGGCCAACCATCGTCCGGCCCATCCCCGACCCGCTGAACTGCCGGGCTGGAGCTCGGCGGTCCCAGGGGCGCGCCCCGGTACCTCGGCGTCATCGACCGATCCCAGGCAGACTTTTCAGCGGCTGCGTTCGCCCATCGCTGCGTTCCAGGTCGCCAGGGCCTTGGCGTCGGTGGTGCGCGGGCGGGCGCGGGCGCCCTGGGGGCGCACCTGCAGGTACAGGACCTCGCCCGGTTCGAGCACCACCTCCAGTTCGACCATGCCGTTGGCGGCGCTGACCGCGGCCACCGTCCACTGCGGCTCGGCCTGGGCGCGCAGCGCCGCCTCCTCGACCGGGGCGAGGTTGTGCGGCGCCCCCAGCGCCAGCCAGCTCTCGTAGGCGCTGCCGGCGCCGGCGCGGATGCGCGCGCTCAGCACCACCTGGGCGGCGCCGCCGGCGGTGGGCAGGCGCACCCGTTCATGCCAGGTGGCGGGCGCGGGGTCCTCGAGCAGGCGCTGGTTCCACAGCAGCAGGTCGGTGGCGTCGCCCTCGCGGGTGGCGGCGGCGCCGGCGCCGGCGGGCGCGCCAGCGCCCAGCTCCACCGGCACCACCTGGCCGCCCAGGCGGCGCAGCAGGGCGAAGGCCTGGTACGAGGACTTGGGGATGCCGTGGATGGTGAGCAGGCCATAGCCCATCTGGAACGCCGACAGCGACAGGCCGCTTTCGAAGAACACGTCGCTGGCGGTCCACCAGCACAGGGTGTCGATGGTCTGGTCGAGGGCGAGGCAGGTGCGCGCCACGAAGGCGGCGCCGTGCAGGGCGTCGTTGGTGGGGTTGCTGACCCAGTCGATCTGCGCCGTGCTGGCGCAGGCCATGCTGTTCCACTCCGTCCAGTGCAGTTCGGCGGCGGGCAGGCCGCGCTCGCGCAGGCGGCGCTCGATGCGCGCGCGGGCGTCGCGCACGGTGTCGGTGAAGTAGGCCCCGGGGGCGTGCGGGCTGCCCTGGCGGTCCTTATAGTCGACGTACTCGTCCTGGGGGTAGAGGTGGGTGCTGAGGAAGTCGAGCGGCACCCGGGCGGCGGCGCAGTGGTCGATCAGGTCCTCGAGCCAGGAGGCCTTGGAGGAGGCCGGGCCGCCCACGCGCAGGCCGGTGTCGACGCGCTTGAGCGCCCGCGCCGAGGCGTCGTAGAGCTGGAAGTACTGCTCCTTGCTGCCCGACCAGAAGCCGCCCAGGTTGGGCTCGTTCCACACCTCGAAGTACCACGAGCGCACCTCGTCCATGCCGTAGCGCTCGACCAGGTGGCGGGCGAAGGCCTCGACCAGGTCCTCCCACGCCTGCCAGGCCTTGGGCGGGGTGACGTTCATCCTGAACCAGAACATCTGCTGGCTGCCGGAGGCCAGGGCGGTGGGCATCGGGTTCAGCTCGACGAACGGCTTGAGCCCGAGCGCCAGCAGGCGGTCATAGACCAGGTCGACCTGGCGCCACTGGTAGGCCACGCCGCCGTCGGCGGTGGCCTGCACCACCTGCATGTCGTCGTCGAAGATGGCGTGGAAACGGCAGTAGCGGTAGCCGATGGTGCGCTGCAGGAAGGCCAGGTGTTCGAGCAGGTCGGTACGCACCAGATCGAAGGCGCGCCCCACCGCGATGCCGTTGCGCCAGGGCATGCGCAGACGTTGGGAGGTCGGGGCGGAGCAGGTGATCATGGTATGTTATCTCGTGCTAATTGTTGGCAAAAGGAAAGGGCGGCCGGATGGCCGCCCTGGGGGGGTCAGAACAGCTTCTGCTGATCGGTGTCTGGCTTGGGGGCGTTCGGCTGGATCGCCACCGCCTTGGTGGTCTCGGGCTCGGCCGGCTTGCCCACCGCATCCGGGCCGGGCACCGCGCCCGAGGTGGCGGTGGCCATCACCGGGTTCTCGGACAGCACCTTGTCGATGCGGCTGAGGATGTCGTCGAGCTCGGCGGTCTGGGTGCGCACGGTGGCGGGCTGGTCGCCCACCGCCGCGGTCTGGGCCTTTTCCGCCGGTGCGGTGGTATGGAAGCCCAGTTCGCCCAGGCGCTGGGCGCGGCGCTGGGCCTCGGCCGGCTCGACCGCTTCCGCGGCCACCGGCGGGGCCGGGGGGGCGGGCGGGGTGGGCCGGGCGGCGGGGGGGGCCACCTTGATGGTCTTGGCCTGGCCGCGTTGCTGGTATTCCGCCTGGCCGGCATCGATGGAAGGGGTGCGGGCGCGCGCCGGCTGGGCCGGGGGCGCACTGGGCGCCACCGGCATGGTGGCGGGGGCGGCCGGGCGGGCGGCGCGGGTGGTGGCGTGGGCAGGATCGGCCGCCGTCTCGGGCGGGGCGATCCACAGCTTGTAGACCACGTAGCCGGCGGAGGGGATGAAACCGAGGATGCCGACGGTGGCGAAGAGGGAGCTATGGTCGCCAACGAGGTGCAGGAGGCTCACGTGGTTCTCCGTCCGGGTCCTTTCCTGTAGCGGTCGAGGCGGGGAAGGGAAGGGAGGACCCCTGATGCTGCGTTTGGCTTGCGGTACGCACATCCATGGGGTGCGCTGGATGGCCCAGGCATCCCTGGCCTCCGCTCCCTCGGCTTGCTGGTTCCGGTGCTCTGGTGGTGCGCTCCGACGGCAGCTACGGCCCGTCCTGAGCCTCCCGCCGATCGAGCTCGATGCGCCCGGCCTGGCGGTTCCTGGCCAGGACCGCGCGCAGCTCGCCGCGGGTCTGGGCCTGGGTGCCGGTGAAGCGGCCGAGCAGTTCCAGCACCGGCACCAGGCTGGTCTCGACCACCTTGAGGTGGTGCTCGTAGAGCTTGGCGTAATAGGCGGGCAGGGTGTTGATGATCTCGACCTTGGGCTCGATCACCGTCGGGGCGGGTTCGGCGCGGGCGGCGGCCAGGGCGGTGCCGGCGCGCTCGACCGCCGCCGCCAGGCCGGCGAGGGCCTCGGGCACCGGGTCCGGGCGCGGCAGGGCGAGGTGGCCGCGCAGGCGCTCCAGGCCCTCGGCGAGCTTGGCCAGCTGCACCACCGCCAGGCTGGCGGGGTCGTCCTTGCCGCCCATCAGCTCCTGGCGGCGGCGGAAGCCGCGGCACAGCTCCTCCCAGCGCGCCGATTCCTCGGCGGTGAGCAGGCCGAACAGGCCCTTGGCCTTGAGGAAGCTCGCCTCGGCGCCGCTGGTCAGGGTCTGCGACTCCTGGCGGTAGAGGTCGACCACCAGCTGGCGCACCTCGTCCGGGTTCATCGCCGGCACCACCTTGGCCGCCAGCTTGCCCATGGTGCGGTAGCTGCCCTGGACCTTGCAGGGCGGCTCGGTGCGGTCGCCTTCGGCCTGCTGGCTGCTGGCGATGTAGGCCTGGTTCACCAGCAGCAGCATGCCCTGGATGATGCGCAGGTGGCGCAGCACGGCGGTGATCTCGCCCACCTCGGTGGCGGTGTAGGGGTGCTCGAGCTCGGCGCGCGCGCCCTCGTCGCCCTCGGCCAGGCGCAGCAGGCGGTGGAAGTCCGCCGGCGGGCGGCCCGCCAGCGGCGCCAGCACCGGGTTGGCCACCAGGCAGTTCTCCAGGTAGCTGAGCTCGAACTGCGCGCGCGCGCCGCCGATGATGTCGCCCAGGTTGTAGACGTCGGCGCGGTTGGCGAGCATGTCGGGCAGGCGGAAGCGCTCGCCGGTCTCGGTGTAGGGGTTGCCCGCCATCACCACCGCGAAGCGCTTGCCGCGCAGGTCGGCGGTGCGCGGGCGGCCCTCCCACACCCCTTCGATGCGGCGGGTGCCGTCGCACAGGGGGATGAACTTCTGCAGCAGCTCGGAACCCAGGTGCTGGATGTCGTCGAGGTACAGCATCACGTTGTCGCCCATGGCCAGGGCGAGGTTGATGCGTTCGACCTCGCGCCGCGCCGCGGCGTTGCCCGCCTCGGCGGGGTCGAGCGAGGTGACCGCGTGGCCGATGGCCGGGCCGTTGACCTTGACCAGGGCCAGGCCGAGGGTCGCCGCCAGCCACTCCATCAGGGTGGTCTTGCCGTAGCCGGGCGGCGACAGCAGCAGCAGCATGCCCTGGCGGTCGGTGCGTCCGCCGCCCCCGGCGGCGCCGATCTGCTTGGCCAGGTTGTCGCCGATCAGGGGCAGGAACACCTCGTCGACCAGGCGGTTGCGCACGAAGCTGGTGAGCACCTCCGGGCGCAGCTCGGACAGCCGCAGGCGCTCCTCCTCGGCGCGCACCAGCTCCTGCTTGGCGCGCTGCCAGGCGCGGAACTCCGGCACCCGCGCGCGCTCCCAGGCGCCCAGCCGGGCCGAGACCTCGTCCAGGCGCAGCTCGATGCGGCCGTCGCGCAGGCGCGCGTGCGAGCCGAGCAGGCCGTCGACCGTGAGCACGGTGCGCGCGCTCACGGTGGTGCGCGCCAGCCCCGGCGCCACCAGCGCGGCGGCGACCTCGGGGGCGGCGGCGGCCAGCTCTGGGCGTTCGCGCCCGGCCCAGGCCGCGACCCAGGCCAGGGCGAGGGCGTGGCGCGCCTCGGCCTGGCCGGCGAGGGCGTCGAGCCCGTCGCCGAGGGCGCGCTCGCGCCCGCCCTGGGCCAGCCAGGCGGCGAAGGCGTCGGCCAGGGCGGCGGCCTCGGCCGAGCGCACGAAGGCGGGCGGCGCGGCCAGCGCCAGCTCCTCGGCGAGGTAGGCGGCGGCGTCGTGGCCGGATTCGGTGGCCGCAGTGGTCTCGTCGCCGGTGGCCTCGCTCGCCACCAGGACGGTGTCGTCGTCCTCGCGCGGCTCCGTCGCCTCGCCATCGGCGTCGATCCCGGCCTCGCCGGTCACGGC
>JAKLKR010000214.1 GCA_023150565.1 Planctomycetota bacterium | reverse complement strand
ACGCCAACGCGCAACCATCTCTTCCGGAGCGTCGATGCCCACATCGACGCCACGGTGATGCCGACCGGCGCACACCTTCTTCGGAGGCTGGGCTGCCGCTACACCCCGGCGCGTTCGAGCGCGCGCAGCAGGGCGCGGGCGATGATGTCGGTGCCCGCGCCATCCGGGTGCACCCCGTCGCGCGCCAGGCGGTCGGGCGGGATGCGGCCGAACAGCGGCACGAAGCCGGCGCCCAGGGCGGCGGCGAGGGCGCGGATCGGCGCCTCCATGCGGCGGAGGTTGTCCTGGCGCTGGGGGCCGATGGCGCGGGTGGGGCCGAGGGATTCCGGCGCCACGTTGGGCGGGGCGGCCAGCACCAGCGCCGCCCGCGGCGCCGCCGCGCGCACCTGCTCCGCCAGCAGGCGCAGGTTGGCGGCCACCCGCTCCGGCGCGCCGCCATCGATCTCGCGCGCGTCGTTGGCCCCCAGCAGCACCACCACCGCGTCCCAGCCGCTTTCGGCCAGGGCCTCGGCCAGGCCGGCGCGGTCGCCGCTCGGCCGCCCGCCGCGGCCGTGGTTGGCCACCGCCAGGCGGCCGCCGCTCCAGCGCGCGAGCGTGGCCGGCCAGTCGCGGCCGCGCTCGCCGGCGGGCAGGTCGCAGCCGGCGGTCAGGCTGTCGCCCCAGGCCAGCACCCGCCGCGGCGGCCCGCCGGCGGTCAGGAAGCGCGCGAACTTGGTCAGCGGCTGGGGCTCGAACCACACCCCCCACTCCGCCAGACGCCGGCCCCAGCGCGCCGCCGCCTGGGGGTCGCCGGTCTCGATCTCGAGCTCGTGGTCGATGCGGTGGGCGAAGGCGGTGGCGTCGAGGCAGAGCAGGTCGCCGCCGGCATGCCATTCCAGCCGGCGGTTGGCGAACCCGCCCAGGTCGGTCAGGGGCGCCCCGGCCAGGGCCGCGGCCACCGCCGGGGGCAGCTCCCAGCCCGCCACCGCGGCCGGATCGGCGGCGAAGGCGGCGGCGTCGAGCCGGCGCTCCCACTCGCTGTGGCGGTGCAGGCCGTCGGCGCCGGGCTCGCCCAGGCGGCCCTTGACCGTGAGCAGGGTGCCGCCGTCCTCGGCGCGCAGGCGCAGGTTGCCGCCGGCGCGGCGCAGGCGGCGGTCGGCGCTGTCGAGGAAGCGGTTGCGCTGCTCGAGCAGGTGCGGCGGACCCAGTTCGGCGGCCAGCCGCCCGGCCAGCAGGGCGTGGCCCACCGGCTCCAGCGTCCATTTCAGCTCCTGTTCGATGCCCTGCATGGGTGGGCAGGATAGCCCGGTTCCCATCCGCCGGAACCGCCCTAGCGTGCCGGACCGACCGCGGAGGCCCTTCGTGAGCAACCCCTTCGATTTCCTCGAACCCCTGGTGAAGCTCGAGGAGAAGATCACCGAGCTGGAGACCCTGGCGAGCAGCACCGGCGTCGACACCACCCGCGAGGTGGGGTCGCTGCGCGAGACCTGGGCGGGCGAGAGCCGCCGGCTGTTCGCCGGCCTCACCCCCTGGCAGCGGGTGATGCTGGCGCGCCACCCCCTGCGCCCGCAGTCGAGCGACTACGTCGACCACATGCTCGACGACTTCGTGCCCCTGGCCGGCGACCGCCGCTTCGGCGACGACGAGGCGATCATCACCGGCATGGGCAGGCTGGGCGGCATCCCGGTGATGCTGGTCGGGCAGCAGAAGGGCAAGGACGTCCACGAGCGCAAGCGCTGCAACTTCGGCATGCCCCACCCCGAGGGCTACCGCAAGGCGATGGCCAAGATGCGCGTGGCCGAGAAGTTCAACCTGCCGGTGATCGCCCTGGTCAACACCCCCGGGGCCTTCCCCGGGGTCGAGGCCGAGGAGCGCGGGCAGTCGATCGCCATCGCCGAGAACATCCGCGACATGTCCAACCTGCGCACCCCGATCATCGTGGTGGTGATCGGCGAGGGCGGCTCCGGCGGCGCCCTCGGCATCGGGGTGGGCGACCGCATCCTGATGCTGCAGAACAGCTACTTCTCGGTGATCTCGCCCGAGGGCTGCGCCGCCATCCTGTGGAAGGACGGCAGCAAGCGCGACCTCGCCGCCGAGCGCCTCAAGCTCACCGCCGGCGAGCTGGCCAGGTTCGGCATCGTCGACGAGGCGGTCGAGGAGCCCGCGGGCGGCGCCCACCGCCAGCCGGCGGTGATGGCCGGGCTGCTCAAGGACGCCCTGCTCAAGCACCTGCGCGAGCTGCAGGCGCTCACCATGGACGAGCTGCTCGAACGCCGCTACCGGAAATACCGCGCCATCGGCCAGTTCATCGAATCGGCCGGGGCCGCCACCGCCGCGCGCTGACGCCATGCGCTGGCGCGCCGCCGGGGTCGAGCTGGCCTTCAGCACCGCCGCCGACGGCGACCAGCGCGACGAGGCCCTGCGCGCCGCCTGGCTGGGGCGGGCGGGCTGCCCGCCCGGCTGCCTGGTGCCGGTGCAGGTGCACGGCATCCGCATCGCCGATCCCGCCGCCGGCGACCCCCTCGACGGCGCCGACGGCCTGGTGGCGCCGCGCCCCGGACCGCCCCTGGGGGTGTTCGGCGCCGACTGTCCGGGGCTGGCGCTGATCGCCCCCGACGCCCTCGGCCTGGCCCACTGCGGCTGGCGCGGCACCGCCGCCGGCATCGTGCCGGCGCTGGTCGCGGCCCTGGCGCGCCGCAGCCGCCATTCCCCGGCGCAGTGGACCGCCTTCATCGGCCCCGGCATCAGCGGCGCCCGCTATGAGGTCGACGCCCCGGTGCTGACGGCGCGCGCCTGGCCGGCGCCGGCGCTGGCCCCCGGCGCCCCCGGGCGCGCCTGGCTCGACCTGCCCGCCGCCATCGCCCACGACTGTTCCGCCGCCGGATTGACGCGCATCGAACGCTGCGGGGTGTGCACCGCCGGCGACCCGCGCCTGCGCAGCCGCCGCCGCGACGGGGCGGGGATGGTGGGCATGCTGGCGGCCTGGGCGGGCTGAACCGGAACCGGGTTCCCGTCACAACCCGGCAGTTGGTGGCGGCAGCAAGGCGCCGACACGCGCTGTGTACGGGCGTACTCAAGCGTGTCGGGAACGCAGCTGCCGCCTCCAAATGCCGGGTTGTGACCTATTCCAGCCGGGCGTCCGCCACCAGCACGGTGAGCGGCTTGGGCAGGGGCGCGCCCTGCTGCTGGCGGCGGCCGTGGAAGAGGAACAGCTCGCCGCGCAGGTCCTTGGCCTCCCACGTCTTGCTGGTGCCGATCTGGAGGTCGGCGGCGAGGCTCAGGCGCACCTTGCGCCAGCCCTGCGTGGGATCGAGCACCAGCACGCGGTCGCCGCTGTCCTTCCAGTCGGCGCGCGGCAGCACCAGGTCGAGGGTGCCGGGCTGCTCGGCCTTGATCCACAGGGTCAGGTAGCGCCACGACCCTTCGCCCAGGCGCTTGCGCCCGGCCTCGTCCATCGCGGTCATCGCCGCCGGCACCACCATCGAGGCCCACGCCACCTGATCGGCCGGGTCGAGCGGGACCGGGCTGGGGAAGGCGATGCGCTGCGCCTCGCCCCCGGCCGGACCGCGTTCCCCCGCGGCGGTCACCGGCGGGATGCCCGGGCCTTCACGCACCCCGCCCTTGCGCGGGCGGTCGGCCAGCCCGCTCCAGCGCGGGGCGAAGGCCAGCGGCGCGGGATGGGCGCGCTCGGCGGTGATCGCCACCGTGATCGGCACCGCCACCCCGGGCGAGAGCACGTCGACCGCGCTGATCACCGCCTCGGGACGGGGGTTCTCCCACGCCATCAGGAACACCCCCACGTCGCGCAGCTGGTCGTTGGTGCGGCTCAGCCCCAGGCGCGCCCCGGCCAGCTCGGCGGGGTTCCACCAGTCGGCGATCTCGATGCCGGCGCGCACCGGGATGTCGAGCTGCTGGCCGTCGGCGTAGCGCACCCGGTAGCTCATCAGCACGCTGCCGTGGCCACCGACCCAGGCGGCGGTGTGCAGGAAGAACAGCCGCGCGGCCGCGAAGCCCACCGGGATGCCCTCGGCGGCGCGCGGGAAGGCCGGCCGCCCGGCGCCGCCCAGCACGATGCAGGAGCGCCCGCCGTTGGCCTCGGGATCGATGATGGTCATGGGCACGCCGTGCAGCAGCTGGGCGCCCAGCGGCATGAGGCGGAAGTCGTTGCTGCCCTGGTCGGTCCAGCCGCCGGCACCGTCCTCGGCGAGGTCGTCGCGGAAGCCGCGGTTGCTGGCCTTGGCGAGGTCGAGCGGCACGCAGCGGTCACGCTCCACCGACAGGCCGCCACCGGCCTCCTGCCACGGCCGCACCGTCGCCACCGGCTTGGCGCCGGGCGCGAGGATGTAGGCGGCGAGGTTGCGCAGGTAGGTGGTGGCGACGCTGTCGCGGCCGTACTGCTCGAGCGCCACCAGCTGGCTGGCGAGGATGCGGCCCTTGCCCAGGGCGCCTTCCGCCACCACCGCGCTCACCCCGCTCTGGCCGAGGAACGGCCCGCGCGCGGCGAGCACGGTCGAGGTGACCGGGGTCAGACCCACGCGCACCCACAGCCCGCGGTCGGCCAGGTCCGAGGTGTCGAGGGCGGCCTGATCCAGCCCGGCGAACAGCGGGTGCTGCGGGCTGACCAGGTCGACGAAGGTCTGGGAGGCCCCGGTGGCGCCCAGGCGCAGGGCGGCGACCTCGCCGGCGCCCTGCTCGAGCACCAGCAGGTCATGGCCCTCGCGCACCCAGGCGCGCAGCGCGAAGCCCTGCTCGGCGGTCAGCACGCAGCCGGGCGGCACGATCGCGAGTTCGGCCTCGCCGAGGGCGGCGGGGGTGGCGTCCTGCGCGCGCACCCCGAGCGCCTCCAGCCAGGCCCGCACCGCCGGGGCGCCATCGCCCGGCAGCAGCGCCACCGGGCGCGCCGCCGGCAGCGGCGCGGCGGCGGGCGGGGCGACGTAGAGGTCGTAGCCCAGGCGCGAACGCTCGGCGCCGCCGGCCTCGACCGCCAGGCGCAGCTGCCACCAGCCCGCCGCCGCCACCGCCGGCAGGGTCGCCGCCAGCGGCAGCTCGGCCCGGCCCATGGCCGCGATGGTGGGCACCGGCAGGCGCGCCAGCTCGCGCTCGGCGCCGTCGGCGCCGGCGAGCAGCACGCGCAGCTGGGCGCCGTCGAGCACCTCGGAACCGCTGTTGATCACCGTCACCGTCTGCTCGATGCGCGAACCGCCCAGGGGGTGGCGCAGGGGCAGGCCGTTGGCGCCGGCCATGCTCGCCAGCACCGGCTGGGTCCACTGGCGGGCGGCCTCGAGACGGCCGTGGAACCAGGGCGCGAAGCCGTCGCACACCGGATCGCGGCGGATGGCCTCGCCGATGCGCCGGCCGTAGGTGCTGCGGCCCTCGGCCAGGCCGCGCTTGGGATCGAGCGCCGCCGCCAGGCCGATGGTGCCGGTGAAGCCGACGCCCTCGGGCTGGCCCCAGCTGGTGGTCTTGCCGGCCCAGCGCACATAGGCCTCGGCGTCGCCAGGCTTGTAGGAGGCGTCGCTCTTCTGCCCCCACGAGAAGCCCACGCATTCCCACACGATGAACGGCTTGCGCTCGCACACCCCGGCGCCGTAGGCCTTGTCGAGGAAGGAATAGCAGCGTGCGGCGTTGCGCCGCCAGGTGGTCCACGGGGCCTCGGACAGGCCGAGGTAGTCGTGCAGGTCGAGCACGTCGGTCTCGAGCGCCTTGGCGCCATAGCCGAAGGCGGCGCCGCTGAAGGTGCTCACCGGGCGGCCGCTGCGGTCGAGGGCGCGCACCGCAGCCACCTGGGCGTCGAGCTGGGCGTGCACCAGCGGCGCGTCGTAGCTCACCTCGTTGCCGCATGACCACATCGCCACCGACGGGTGGTTGTAGTCGCGGCGCACCCATTCGGCGAGTTCGCGCAGGTTGCGGCGCGGGAACTCCTGCGCGTCGAGATCCTTGGTGAACGACCACGCCCACTCGTCGAAGATCATCAGGCCCTGCTCGTCGGCGGCGTCGAGCAGCGCGGTCGGCATGGGCATGTGCGCGTTGCGCACCATGGTGTAGCCGTTGGCGCGCATGTCGGCCACCTCGGCGGCCAGGGTGGCGGCCAGCTTGGCGGCGGTTTCGCCGTGGCCGCCGAAGCGGGTGGCGGGGAAGTTCTCGCCGAACAGGTAGGCCGGCTTGCCGTTGAGCAGGAAGCGCCCGCCATCGGCCTTGATGCCGCGGAAGCCGAAGCGTTCGCTGCGCGCCCCCAGCACCTTGCCGGCGGGGTCGAGCGCCACCAGGGTGGCGAAGTGCAGGTTGGGCTGCTGCGGCGACCACGTCGCGATGCCCGGCACCGCCAGCTCGGCGCGGCCCTCGCTAGCCCCGGCCGGGATCTCCAGCTCGGCCACCACCGCGTCGGCCGGGCGAACCCCCTCGCCGCCCTGGCGGGCGCCGTGGATGACCGCGCGCAGCCGCGCCGGCAGCGCCGCGCCGCGGTGGTTCTCCAGCTTCCAGTCCAGGCGCACGCGCCCCTGCTCGAACAGCGGGCTGACCTCGAGGGAGGCCACGCGCAGGGCCGGCTCCAGGCGCAGGCGGCAGGACTGCCACAGCCCGCCCTTGATGTTGTCGATGCCCCACTGGCTGCCGTAGGCATGGCGCGCCTGGCCGGCGCCGAAGTTGGGGCCGAGGTCGCTGCGCACGCGCAGCGCCAGCACGTTGCGCCCGGGGCGCAGGTGCGGCGCGATGTCGGCGATGAAGGGGGTGAAGTCGCCGTGGTGCTCGCCGGCGCGCACGCCGTTGACCCACAGCTCGGCCTCGTAGCCGGCCACGTCGAAGGTCAGCACCGCGCGCCGGCCGGCCAGCTCGGGCACCTCGATGGCGCGCCGGTACCAGCCGAGCGAGAAGGGCGTGGCCTTGGTGCGCGCCTTGGGATAGCGGCGGTACCAGTCGAGCGGCACCGCGATCTCGTCCCACTTGGCGTCGTCGAATTCGGCGCGCTCGTAGCCCTGGTCGAGCTGGGCGTCGTCGGCGAAGCGGGCGGCGGCGCTGGTCAGCCCGGAGCAGCGCCAGGCACCGTCGAGGTCGATGGTCTGGCCGAGGTCGGCGGCGGTGAGCACGCTGCCGCCGCCCAGGTCCAGGCGCCAGTCGCCGGCGGCGATCGCCGGCGGCAGGGTGTGCAGCGCCACCGGCGCCGGCAGCCAGGCCGGCAGCGGTGCCGGCGCGGCGGGCAGGGCGCCGGGTTCGGCGGCGACACCGAGCGCGGCGGCGGTGAGGAGCAGAGCGGGGGCGAGCAGGGAGGGGCGCATGGGGGCTCCAGGATGAAGGCCGCGGTCGGATACCGCCCGCACAAAATTGTGACAACTGTGTTATACCAGTTTTCTCTGCCCTCGTTGAGCAGCGTCCATTCTTCTTTTGTACGCCTTCATACAGATGAATGATATGCCGTCATGACCTCCGCGGCCAAACGCGACATCATCGCCGCCATCCTGCGCTCCTGACCGCCCGCGGGGTGGCAGCCGGGGCGGGAACCCCAGCCCCACCGGTTGCCCCCTTGACAGTTGGGCGTGAAAGACAAGCTCCGAAGCTCTCGCTCCCGCGAGGTGGCCTGCCCGCTTAGCTCAGTTGGCTAGAGCATTACCTTGACATGGTAGGGGTCACAGGTTCGAGTCCTGTAGTGGGTACCAGAGACATAAGTAAAACCGCCGCAATAACATGCGGCGGTTTTACTTTGCCTGGGCGTGTTCCGGCGGGCAATCACGGCGGATTCGGCGGCAAGGCGTGGCGGGTGGCCATGGCGCCCTGGGCCAGGCGGTCCAGTTCCTGGCGGAAGCGGCGGCGATCGGCCTCGTCGATCGGCTTCTGGTTGCCTGAAGGATCGCCGGCGGCGCGGATGTACTGCATGAGCTCGCGCATGGCCAGGGCTTCGCCGATGCTGCCGGCGTCACGCACCACTCCGCGGTTGGTGAGCACGCGGGCGCCCTTCTTGATGCAGCGTTCCGCCAGCAGGATGTCGTCAGTGACCACCACATCGGTGCCGCCCGCCCGGTCCACGATCCAATGGTCGGCGGCATCGAAGCCATCATCCACGACTTCGAGCCGGATCATGGGGTCGTCGGGCATCTTCATCCACTGGTTGGCGACCACATGGACGATCAGGTTCAGACGCTTGGCGATGGCGTAGGCCTCGTTCTTGACCGGGCAGGCATCGGCATCCACGTAGATCTTGGTCATGGTGCAGGGTCGCCGGTGCGCAGCGCCCTGCAATTGCACGCCCCTCTACCAGCGCAGCAGGGTGGCGCCGGTGGTGGAGAGCACGGAGAGGATGAAGGTGATCATGGGTGGCGCCTTGCGGGTCGGGGTGGTGGCGGCGGTTCCTCGCCGTCGATGGCTGCATCCTGTCCGCGCCGCGGTCCGGTTCCGGGCCGCGCCGGGCGGTTCCTGTCTCGCGGATGGGATGCGGGCATCGACCACCACGCGGCGAATGTGGTTGGGGATCTGCAGGAGGTCGATTTAATGCCCGTTCACCCTAGGAAACGCCCATGGCCTCCATCGCCGCCCTCACCGCCAAGCTCGCCAGCACCAAGGCCAAGATCGCCGTCCTCAAGGAGCAGGCCGTGACCGTGAAGGCCGCGCTCGCCGCCGCCAAGGATGCCGCCAAGGCCAAGAAGGCGGCGAAGAAGTAACCATCCTCCGCCGACAGGCGGGATGCCGTTTCGCGCACACCCAGGGCGGCAACGCCCTGGGTGTGTTCGTAGAGCCGGTTGGCGCGGTCCATCGAGGGCTTATGGTTTTCCCGGCAGGGATGGTTGGCTGAGCGGCCTATAGCATCTGTTTACTAAACAGACGAGCCTGCAAGGGCTCCGGGGGTTCGAATCCCTCACCATCCGCCATCATCGCGCGTTTCCCGCCGACAGCGGCATTGCCCGGCCGCGCTGGCGGCCAGGCTCCGCCGCCCGTGCAGACCTTCGCCGTCATCGACTTCGAGACCACCGGCCTGCGCGCCGGCGCCAACCGCATCATCGAGGTCGGGGCGGTGCTGGTGCGCGCGGGGGAGGTGGTGGCCACCTTCGACGAGTTGATGGACCCAGGGGTGCGCATCCCGTCCTTCATCACCTCGCTGACCGGCATCAGCAACGCCATGGTGCGGGGCCGGCCGCGGCCCGAGGCGGTGATGCCGCGGCTGCGCGAGTTCCTCGGCGACCATGTCTGCATCGCCCACAACGCCTCCTTCGACCGGCGCTTCTTCGCCGCCGAGATGGAGCTGGCCGGCCAGGGCCACCAGCGGGCGTTCCTGTGCTCGATGCTGCTGGCGCGCCGGCTGGTGCCGGATGCCGGCTGCCACCGGCTGGGCGAGCTGGTGCGCCACCTCGGCCTGGCGGTGCCGGCCGGCCTGAAGGCCCACCGCGCCCTCGCCGACGCCCTGATGACGGTCGCGCTGTGGCGGCGGCTGATGGCCGACCTGCGCGCCCGGCTGCCGGGGCGCGAGCCCGACGCCGGGCTGCTCGCCACCCTCAGCCGCACGCCCAGGGCGGCGGTCGCCGCCCGGCTCGCGGCGATGGCCTGAAGCGGGCCGGGACGTGCGGTTGTGCCCGCGTCTGGCGGGCATAGGAAGGGCGCTCCCCACGGAGATCCCCTCATGGCGCGCGCCCTCGTCTTCCCCGGTCACGGTGCCCAGTACGTC
>JAKLKR010000213.1 GCA_023150565.1 Planctomycetota bacterium | reverse complement strand
GGCTGACCGGGACGGTTGGGCGCAGGACGCGGAGGCGTGGCCATGGCAGGAAGCCTTAGTCAGGGATCGGGAATGCGGGGATCGTTCAGTCTTGGGCGTAACCGGGGCTCATTCAAGCCCCCGTCCGAAAGGGTCGATGACCAGTACCGGGTCGCTGATCTGGCCGCGCAGCACCGCTCGCGCCACCTTGCTGGAAGCCAGGCTTAGCATGGGCGCCACGAGCGGACCGATGCCCCACACCTTGTCTACCAATTGGAATGAGAAAGCCGGTGACAGCAACAGGTTGCATTCACCGTCGAGACCCACTGAACCCTTCAATTCGACGCGCGCCGAGGGCGAGGTGAGCATCGCCCGGGTCAGCCGCACCTTGCCTTCGCGGATCTCGAAGGTGGCCTCGAACAGATCTTGGCCCTTGGCCGCGGCGGGGTCGCCCACCAGCAGGCTGGCGAGCAGGGGCAGCTGCACCAGGCTCGCCTTGGCCACCGTCACCGCCCCCCGCCCGGCCAGCTGGTCGGGTCGTTCAGCCGGCACGGTGAACTCCAGCCAGCCGTCAACCTGGCCACCCAGGCCATCGGGGTTGGCGCCGAACTGGCGCACGATCTTGTCGAGGTCGCCGCCGGCCAGGTCGATGCGCGCCCGCACCAGGCTGTCGCTCAGGCCGATGGCGACGATGCCGGTGACGGTGCCCAGGTAGGCGCGGGCCTGGCAGCCGCTGAACACCAGTTCACGGCCCTTGATCTCGGGCCGGCCGACCGCATCGCGCAGGGTGAGGGGGCCGATCTCGACCAGGTCGGCATGCACCACCTCGCCGTCGACGCGCGGGATCAGCCCGGTGCCGCCTTCGGCGGCGGTGAGAAGCGGGCCGAGGGCGACGAAGATGACGGCAAGGATCCGCGCACCCACCGCCATGGCTCAGCCTGCCGCGCCGGGGGCGGCGTCCTCGTCCGCCACCCGTTCGATCGCGGCGCCGAGCTTGCGCAGGCGCTCGTCCAGGCGTTCGTAACCGCGCTCGATGTGGTAGATGCGCGACAGCCGGGTCTCGCCCTCGGCGGCCATGCCGGCGATCACCAGGGCGGCGCCGGCGCGCAGATCGCTGGCCATCACCGGGGCGCCGGTCAGGCGCGGCACGCCCTGCACCACCGCCTGGCCGTTGGCCACGCTGATGGTGGCGCCCATGCGCCGCAGCTCGGCCGCGGTCATGAAGCGGTCGGGATAGATGCGCTCGGTGAGGATCGAGGTGCCTTCGGCCAGCGCCATCAGGGCCAGCATCGGGCTCTGCACGTCGGTGGCGAAGGCGGGGTAGGGCAGGGTGGTGACCTCGGCGGTCTTCCAGCGCTCGGCCGGCACCACCGTCAGCGAAGTGCGCCCGCGTTCGACCCGGATGCCCATCTGGCGCAGCACGTCGATGGTGGCGAGCTGGTGCTCGGGCCGGCAGCCGGTGATGGTGATGGGCGAGCGGGTGATGGCGCCAGCGATCAGGAAGGTGGCGGTCTCGATGCGGTCGGGGATCACCGACCAGTCGCAGGCCTTGAGCCGCTTGACCCCCTTGATGGTGATGCGCGGGCTGCCGTGGCCGCTGATCTGCGCGCCCATGCTGTTGAGGCAGTCGGCGAGGTCGACCACCTCGGGCTCGCAGGCGGCGCACTCGATCACCGTGACGCCCTTGGCCAGCACCGCGGCGCACATCACGTTGTCGGTGGCCAGCACCGACGAGCCGAACTTGCCGCCGAGGTAGATCTCGGCCCCGCGCAGGCCGCCCTTGGGGGCCTTGGCCTTCACGTAGCCGCCTTCGATGGAGATCTCGGCGCCCAGCGCCTCGAGTCCGCGCAGGTGCAGGTCGATCGGCCGCTCGCCGAGGTTGCAGCCGCCGGGCAGGCTGACCGCGCATTCGCCGCGCGCCGCCAGCAGGGGGCCGAGCACGCACACCCCGGCGCGCATGGTCTTGACCAGTTCGTAGGGGGCGGTGCTGTTGTAGCTGTCGCGCACCCGCGTCTCGACCACCTTGCCGGCCCAGTGGCTCTCGACCCCGAGGGTGTTGAGGATCTTGATCTGGGTCTGGATGTCGCGCAGCTGCGAGATGTTGCGGAACCGGCACGGTTCGCCGGTCATCAGGCTGACCGCGAGGATGGGCAGGGCGGCGTTCTTCGAGCCCGCCACGGCGATGGAACCAGACAGCCGGCGGCCGCCGCGGATCAGGAAGCAGTCCATGGCCGGGAACCCTAGCGGGCGTGTGCAAAAGGCCACGCCTCCCCTTTCAGACGGGCGGCGCCAGGCTGCCACGCTCCTGCAACGACACCGGCAGCAGGGTGAGCGTGCGCGGGGCGCGTGGAGCCGCCTGCCGGCGCAGCAGCAGGCGCACCGCCTCTGCGCCGATCTCGGCCTGCGGGGCGCGCACGCTGGCCAGTTGTGGACGCAGGGCGGTGCACAGGTCGATGTCGTCGATGCCGATCAGCGAGAGCTCGCCGGGGAGCCTGAGTCCGCGCGCCTGGGCGGCATGCACCAGCGGCACGCCGTAGACATCGGCACCGCAGAGGATGGCGGTGGGCCGATTCTTCCCGGCCAGCCAGGCGTCGAGGCGACCGGCCATGACCTCGTCGAGGGGGGCGTCGCGTCCGGGCAGCACCTCGCAGGTGGCCTGATCCAGGCCGCGCCCGGCGCGCAGGCGCTCGAATGCGGCGGTGCGCGCCAGGTGGTGCACGTTGCCGCGCCCACCGGTGCGCAGGTGGTCATGGATGTCGAAGAAGCGGATGCGCCGGTGGCCGAGCGCGAGCAGACGGTCGAGGGCCAGTTCGACCGCCTGGGATTCGTCCCAGCCCACCGCATCGCACGGGTGGCTGCGCCCGGGGGTCATCACCACCACGGTGGGCAGCACCGCCGCCATGCGCGCCTGCAGTTCATCGTCGCCATCGTCCTGCAGCAGAAGGCCATCGAGGCGCAGGCGGCGCAGCGCCGCCTCATCGGCAAGCGCGGCTGGACCAGCCAGCACCAGGCGTCGGCCCTGGGCCTCGGCTTCGGCCTGGGCGGCGCACACCAGGCGCATGAAGAAGGCCTCGACCAGGACGGCCGGATTCATCACCAGGCCGAGGTCGCCGCTGGCACGGGGGAGGCCGGGTCGGACGGCCTGTTCGACCCCGGGCCGGGCCAGGGGGGCGTAGCCGATCTCGGCCGCCTTGGCCAGCACGGCGGCGCGCGTGGGTGCGGCCACCCGGGCATCCCCGGCCATCACCCGGGATGCGGTCGCGATGGAGACGGCGCAGGCCTTCGCCAGCTGATGCAAGGTCACGGATCGGGTGCGTGCCATCGTGGGGTAGATTGTGGTGAACGGTCGCGGGTGCCGGTCGTATATTGAATATGTAAATTTACATGATAGCCTGGATGCCAGGCCGGAGGTTGTCATGCGCGTCCCGATCCTGCTCTGCGCCCTCTCCTCCACCCCGGCCTGGGCCGCCGTCGCCCCGCCGCTGGCGGAACTCAACACCGTCGGCGATGCCGGCGCGTGCACTGCCAACGCCGAACCGCCCACGGCGGTCGCGGTGGAGGTCCCCCAGGGGCGGATGGCCGTGGACGGCGCCGTGCATGTGGTGGGTGGCGGGTTCCGCGGCTTCGCCGTGCTCGCCGACCTGCCGGCAGGACCCGTGCGGGTGCGAGCCGTGCGCAGCACCGCGATCCCGGCCCAGGAGCCCTATCGGCCGATCACCCTCCTGCGCCTGATCGACCCGCAGGGATCGAGCCGGGTGGTCACCGAGATGACCGACCAGGACGCTCCCAGCCAGGAATGGAGCGCGGCGATCGATCGCGCCGAGGGTGGGATCTGGCGCATCGCCGCCACCGGTGGGCGGCAGCGCGACCGCATCACCCTCGATCTGCCGGCGGCGGTGCAGTGGGGTGTGCAGGGTGAGCCGACCTTGACCGTGACCTCCAGCGTCCCGGCCCAGGCCTGGCTGTGGGTGCCGCCCGGCTGCCAGCGCCTGCAGGTCGAGCAGTTCGGCGGCCAGGCCGGTGCGGTGCGGGTTCTGAACGAGGAAGGGCGCGAACTCGGGGCCACCGCCCTGCGCGATGGGATGGGCCGGCGTCTCACCGTGCTGGTGGGCGATCCCCCGGGCGATGGCCTGTTGCGTCTCGACCTGACCCAGGCGCAGGGATTGGCGGTGATGGTGGTCGGTGCTCCTGGCCTGCTCTGCCCCTCCCCGGAAGCGGCCCGCCGGCTGCGGGGGGGGACGGTCACCGCCGGGGGGCGTGTGCATGCCTCACCGCTGGTCGCCCGGCTGCGCGCCTGGATCGCCGCCCAGACCCCCGCCGATCTCCAGGTGCCGCCGCTGGCTTTGCCTACCACCGCCCCGGCCGATCTCGCCGATGCGCAGCGCGAGGCGCAGTTGTTCGGCAAATACGGGCTGCTGGGCGGGGTGGATGCGGTGCTTGCCGCCGATCCAGCCGGACTCCGCAGCGGATCCTTCAATGGCATCGGCAACTGGACCGCGAGCGGGCTGGCCATCCTCGCCGCCTTCCCCGCCCGCCTCAATCCGCTGCATGGCAACCCGGCGGTGGTCCGCCGCGCCGCCCTCGAGGCCTTCCGCCTCGCCGCCGACCGCCTCGATGGCGCCGACCTGCTTGCCGAGACCGACCTGTTCACCGGCTCCACCGTCTATCCGGTGATCCACGGCTTCTTCATGTATGGCGGTTCGGTGGGAGGGGCGCTGCCGTGGGTGGCCGACCGCCTCGATCCGGGCACCCGCCGCCTGTGGTGCGACCTGGCGATGGCGGTGGGCGACCGCCAGGCCGATTACCAGGGCTACGAATCGAACCAATGGCTGCACAACCTGCACGGCCATCTCGCCGCCTTCCGAGGCACTGGCGAACGGCGTTTCCTCGGCTACTTCGAGCGCCAGATGCGCGCCTTCCTCGCCGGAGCCTTCGGCACCGACGCCAAGTTCGGCCAGCATCCCGCCGGGTTCTTCCTCGAGGAGTTCGGCTGCGACGGCAACTACGGCAACATGAACCTGACCGCCCTGGCCGCCCAGTTGCTGGACTACCGCCGGCTGCCCGAGGCGGATCCGGCCCTGGTGCATTCCATGCTCGCGGGCTGCGAGCGCGCGCTGCGCTTCGACAGCCTGCTTTGGCTGACCGACCGCCAGGGCGAGGAGGCCGGTCCCACCGCGCACTGCAGCCGCAGGCCAGACTCCACCGTGGTGGGGGCCAATCCCGCCGGGGTCTACCTGCTGCGCGACGACTGCGCCCTGGCCAAGGCGCGCTGCGAGCGCCTGCTCGGCCCCGGGCTGGCCCTGCGCCACGCCCAGACCATGCCCTACCGGGCGGTGAGCGACGCCGATGCGCGCGCGCTCATCGCCCAGGGTCTGGTCAAGCGCCCCTGGGCCACCCAGGACGCCTTCCACGGCGGCTATCAGACCGGGTTCTTCCTGCACCCCCGCCCGGCCACCCGTCCCCCCGCTGCCGAACTGCCGACCGAGGCGTCCGAGGGCCTGTGGGAGCTACCCGGCATGTTGGCGTGGAAGCGCGGCGGACTCTACCTGGCGGTGTTCCACGATGTCGCCGGGCTGGCGCCTGGACGGCGCATTCTCGGAGTGATGGGAGGCGGCCCCACCGCGCTGTGGACCGCCGCCACCGGGGCGTGCCTGCTATCGCAGGCGCCGCCTGGCAGGAAGGGCGCGGCAGAGGGCCCGGAGCAGGCGCTGTTCAGCGGGGTCTACGCCACCGCCGCCGATGGGACGTTCGTGCACAGCGGCAAGGTCCGCACCGCGCTGAGCTGGGTTGAGCCGGGCCGGCGCTTCGCCATCCGCGAGCCCCTGGCCGGTGGAGACCTGACCTGGGACTACGCCCTGGGCGACGCCGGCTTCACCCTCAGCGTGACCTTCAAGGCCCCGGCGGGGGGCGCCTGGCTGACCCTGCCCCTGACCGGCGGCGACGGCGAGGCGGGTCCCCGGCTGGAGGCCGATGGCGCGCTGCGTTGGCGGGCGCCGGGCGGTACGCTGGCCATCACCGGTCCGGCCCGGGGCGCGCTGCTGACCCCGGCGCTGGAGCGCGGCGTGCGCTGCCTGCGCCTGCCGCTGGCCGCCGATGGCACTCCGCTGCGGCTGGATGTGAGGGCCGGGCCATGAGCACCAGGAGCCGCGCCTTCACCCTCATCGAGCTGCTGGTGGTGATCGCCATCGTGGCGGTGCTGGCGGGCATGCTCCTGCCGGCGGTGAACCTGGTGCGCCAGGCCGCCCACCGCACCTCCTGCCAGTCGAACCTGCGCCAGATCAGCCTGGCGGCGCTGGCCTATCCGGCCGACTGGGAGGGGCAGGTGCTGCCGCCCGAGGCCCTGTACGCCAGCGGCCACACCCGCTTCTGGTACAGCATCCTGGCCGAGGAGGGCTACATCGAGGGCTGGAAGGCGCGCGCCGACCTGCGCATGCCGGTCTACGAATGCCCGCTGTCGCTCGGCGCCCGCCCTGCCTGGGGCTATCCGGCCGGCATCTATTCGCTGCAGAACCAGTGCTTCATCGGGGTCAAGATCGTCGTCAACGGGGTGCCCAACAAGTTCACCGCCCATTTCGCCCAGGTGCCCAACCCCTCGCGCAATCCCATGTTCATGGATGGGCGCAGCGGCATCTTCTGGAGCGCCGCCTCGTACCAGGACTTCGTGACCGACATGCAGGTGACCGCCTACCACCAGGGCAGGCTGTCGGTGGCCTGCTACGACGGCCATGTGCAGTCGGTCGGGCCCGACCCCTCGTTCACGACCTTCGCCAACGGGAGCTGGTGACGCCATGGCCTTCCGCATCGTCCTGGTCGGATGCGGGAATATCGCCCGCGAGGTGCACGGCGCCGCCCTCGCCGCCTATGCTGCCGGGCGGCCGGACACGGTCCTGGCCGCCTGCTGCGACCGCGACCTCGGCCGCGCAGAGGCCTTCGCGCGCGACTTCGCCTTCGCCCGCGCCTATGCCGACCTCGACGCCATGCTCGACGCCGAATCGCCGCAGGCGGTGCTGCTGATGGCCCCCGAGTCGGTGGGGGCGGCGCTCGCCTGCCGCATCGCCCGCCGCGGCCTGCCCCTGCTGATGGAGAAGCCTCCGGGGATCGAGCCGGCGCAGCTGGCAGCCATCGCGGCGGCTGCCGAGGCCGGCGGCACGGTGGCTCAGGTCGCCTTCAACCGCCGCAGCATGCCCATCATGGTCCGTCTGGCGCAGGACCTGGTGGGGGTGGCGATCGACCATCTGGCCTGCGAGTTCGTGCGCTGGCGGCGCACCGATCCCGACTTCTCGCTCACCGCCATCCATGGCGTCGATGCCATCACCACCCTGGCGCGCTCGCCCTGGCGCGAGCTGGACCTGCGCTATTCCTCCCATCCTGGCCGCGGCGAGGGGGTGGCGTCGATCCACCTGTGGGGCCGTTTCGCCAGCGGCGCCACCGCCAGCCTGGCCTTCACCCCGGTGGCCGGGGCGGTGGTGGAGCGCCTGTCGGTGCATGCCGGCGACGCCTCGTGGTACGCCCGCCTGCCGGTGCGCGGCCCCGACTTCCCCGGCGGCATCGAGCACCACCGCGACGGCACGCTGGCCTGGCGGCTGGCGGGGGACGAGCTGCCCAACGGCCGGACCCCTCATGGCTGCGGCGGCTTCCTCGACGAGGACGCGCGCTTCCTCGACGACCTCCGCGCCGGCCGGCCGCCCGCGGCCGATGTGCGCAGCGCCGCCCAGGCGGTGGAGATCTGCGCCGCGATCCGCCGCCGGGAGCCGCGCCTGGCCTGGGGATGAGCCGCAGGGGCGCGGCCGATGGCCGCTGGTGGCGGCCCTGCTAGCCTGACGGCACCGTGTCCCGCATCCCGCCCGAGACCGTCATCCACCGTTCCCTCACCGCCATCGAGCAGGCCCCGGCGCCGGGCCCGGTGCGGGTGGTCGACGACGGCGAGCTGCTCGCCGCCCTGGCCGATCCCGCCGCCCGCCTGGAGACGGTGGCCGAGCGCCCGGCCTTCTGGCAGATGCCCGGCCGCTGGCAGTCGGAGTGGCGCCGGCAGCCCTGGCACCTGGTGATCCTGGTGGTGGCGGGGCGGCTGACGGTGGAACGGCCGGAGCATCCCACCGCCACCCTCGGCGCCGGCGGCCTGCTCTGGCTGCAGCCCGGCGACCGCCACCGCCTGGGCCTGGAGCACGGCGCCATCCACTTCCTGCGCTTCCGCATCGCCCGCGGCGGGCGGCTGCTGGCCGGGGCCCGGCCCCGCCTGGCCGGCGACGCCCTGCATCTGCTGCCGCTGTTCCAGCTCGCCAGCGACGACCTGCGCTTCGGCCATCCCCGCCTGGGCGAGCGCCTGCGCGCGGTGCTCACCCTGCTCGCCAGCGACGGCGAGGCGCGCGCCGCCGCCGACCCCTTCCCGCCGGCGGCGCGCCGGCGCATCGCCGACCTGCTCGACGATCCGCAGCAGGTGCGCGGCCTGCGTGCCTCGCAGTTGGCGCGCCTGGCGGGCATGCCCGAGCGCTCCTTCACCCGCGCCTTCGGCGCCGCCTATGGCGCCAGCCCGCGGCGCTGGCTGGCCGACCAGCGCCTGCGCCTGGCCGCCCAGCACCTGCTGGTGGGCGGCCAGACGGTCGAGGCGGTGGCGGCCTGGGCCGGCTTCGCCAACCCCTCGCAGTTCGCCCGCCGCTTCCGCGCCCTGTTCGGCTGCAGTCCCGGCGCCTGGCGGGAACGGTCCGGCGGTTGAACGCTGGATGGCTGGCGTTCCGCCCCACCATGCCGGCCATGGCCCCCCAGCCGCGCCTCCGTCCCGCCACCGCCGCCGATGCCGGCGCGATGAGCGCGATCTACAACCACTACGTGCGCACCAGCACCTGCACCTTCCAGGAGCAGGAGGAGGGCCTGGCCGAGCGTGAACGCTGGCTCGCCGCCCACACCGGCGGCCACGTCGCGCTGGTGGCCGAGGAGGAGGATGGAACCATCGCCGGCTGGGGTTCGCTGTCGCCATTCCACGCCCGCTCCGCCTTCCGCTTCACCGTCGAGGATTCGGTCTACCTGCGCCCCGACCGCTGCGGACGCGGCCTGGGCGGGGTGATCCTGGGCGAACTGGTGCGCTGCGCCCGCGCCGGCGGCTTCCGCCAGGTGGTCGCCAGCATCTGCGCCGAGCAGGAGGCGAGCGTGGCCCTGCACCGCCGCCACGGCTTCGTGCCGGCGGCGCACTTCCGCGCCGTCGGCTTCAAGTTCGCACGCTGGCTCGACGTGGTCTACCTGCAGCTCGACCTCCAGGCCGGGCCGTGATCGGCGCCGCCGCCGCCACCGGCATCTGGTCTCTGTCCAGCCTGGCCTCGGCGCGCGGCGCCCGCCACCTGGGCGGCATCAGCGCCAACCTGGTGCGGCTGGGGGCGGCGGTGCCGCTGCTGGCGGCGGGCGCGCTGCTGCTCGGCACCGCGCCGTGGACGGCGGCGCAGCAGGCCGCCGGCGCCTGGTTCGTGGCCTCAGGGCTGCTCGGCATGGGCCTGTGCGACATCCTGGTGCTGTCGGCCTACCCGCGCCTGGGGGCGCGGGTGACCTCGCTGGTGGTCAACGCCTGCGCCGCGCCGGCGGCGGCGTTGATCGGCTGGGGCTGGCTGGGCGAGCATCCCGGCCTGCTCCAGGCGGTGGCCATGCTCGCCATCCTCGCCGGGGTGGTGCTGGTGCTGCGTCCGCGCCC
>JAKLKR010000212.1 GCA_023150565.1 Planctomycetota bacterium | reverse complement strand
CCGGGCTGCCGGTGGTGTGCGCCACCGCCGGCCGCGCCCGGCCCGCGACCCGGCCGGGGCTGCTGGTGGCCGACTGGCTGCCCGGCGACCTGGCGGCCCGCCGCGCCCGCCTGGTGGTGTGCAACGGCGGCAGCCCCTCGGCCTACCAGGCCCTCGCCGCCGGCGCCCCGGTGCTGGGACTGACCGCCAATCTCGACCAGTACCTGGCCTGCGATGCGGTCGCCGCCGCCGGGCTCGGACGCCGCCTGCGCGCCGGCCTGGTCGGCGCCGCGGCGGTGGCGCAGGCGGTGCAGGCGATGGCCGATGACGAACTGCTGGCCGCGCGCGCCGAGGCCGCCTCCAGGCGCATGGCCGCCTGCGACCCCCCCGCCGCCGCAGTGGCGGCGCTCATCCGTCTGCACGGCACCGCTTCCGGCGCGCGCCGGGTGGTCTGAAGGAAGCCATGTCCGCCATCCTCCCCGCCATAACCATCGCCCATGGCAGCGGCCGCCTGCTGCCCGACCGCCAGGCCTGCCGCCAGGTGATCGAACGCGCCCGCTGGGCGCCCTCGGGCGACAACACCCAGCCCTGGCGCTTCGTCCTCGCCGAGGGGGCGCGCTTCGCCGTGATCGGCCGCGACACCCGCGACGAGGTGGTCTACGACCGCGACGGCCGCGCCAGCCAGCTCAGCCTCGGCGCCCTGCTCGAATCCATCCGCCTGGCCGCCTCGGAGGTCGGCCGCCGCGCCCTCATCACCCCGCTCGACGGCGACCAGCGCCAGCCGCGCTGGATGGTGGCGCTGGTCGGCGACCCCGCGGCACGGCCGGATCCCCTCGCCACCCAGCTCCGGCGCCGCTGCACCAGCCGGCTGCCGTTCTCGACCCGCGCCCTGCCCACCGGCCTGCGCAGCGGGCTCGAAGCCGCCCTCGGCCCCTGCCACCGCGCCCTCTGGCTCACCGGCGCCAGGCGCCTGCGCGCCGCCTGGCTCAACGCCGGCTTCGGCCGCATCCGCCTGATCGCGCGCGAATGCTACCAGGTCCACCGCCACATCATCGACTGGGACGACCGCTTCAGCATGGACCGCCTGCCGGTGGACTCGCTGGGGCTCGACCCCCTCACCCGCCGCATCATGCGCTGGGCCCTCGCCGACTGGCAGCGCGCCGAACTGCTCAACCGGCTCGGCTGCGGCACCCAGCCGCGCTGGCAGCTCGACCTGCTGCCCGCCGTGCGCTGCGGCGCCATCGTGGCCGTCGCCGCCGACCGCGATCCCGACTCGCTCGACGCCCAGCTTGCCGCCGGCGCCGCCGTCCAGCGCCTGTGGCTGGCCGCCACCGCCGCCGGGCTCCAGCTCCAGCCGCTCTACACCCCGGTGGTGCTCGGCCGCTACGTGCGCGAGGGCCGCCGCTGCTTCGCCGCCGACGCCCCCTGGCGCACCGCCCAGACCCTCACCGCCCGCTGGGACCGCCTGGTGGGCGATGGCGCCGACCGCCTGGTGTTCGCCGCGCGGCTCGGCTTCGCCGCTCCGCCGCCGGCGCGCTCCATCCGGCTGGCGATGGATGAGGTGGTGATGGGTTCCGGGAACGCCTCCACCCCCCCGCTGCCACCTGCGCTACGACCTGGATGACGGCGCCCGCCCGCGCCGCTTGCGGAAGGCGGCGGCGAAGTGGCTGCGCGAGGCGAAGCCCACCCGCCGCGCCACCTCGGCCACCGGGGTGCCGGCGGCGAGCATCTCCTCGGCGCGCTCGATGCGGCGCCGGCGCAGCCAGGCGCCCGGGCTCATGCCGGCCTGATCACGGAAGCTGCGGGTGAAATGCTCGCGCGAGCAGCCGAGCGCGGCGGCGGCGGCGGCCACCCCGCTGGGCAGGGCGAGGTGGGCATCGAACCAGGCGCCGGCGCGCGCCACCAGGCCGTCGTCATCGACCTCCTCGCCCTCGCCGGCGAGGGCCGCCAGCACCTCCCACGCCACCTGCGCCGAGCGCGCCGCGCTCCACGCCACCTGGCGCACGCCGTGGTCGGGCAGGTGGCGGCTGATGGCGGCGGCCAGGGCAGCCCCCCCTTCCACCACCTGGCCGCGGTGGCGGACGAGCGAGCGGATGGCGGCGCGCGCCGGTTCGCCGGTGAGGTCGGCCCAGCAGATCTCCCAATGGGGGTGCAGGTCGGGGTCGGAACCGAAGCTCAGGCGATGCTCGCAGGAATTGAACAGCAGGATCTGCCCGGCGATCAGCGATTGGCGCTGGCCGTCCATCTCGACCCAACCGGCGCCACGCAGGACGACCTGGGCCACCGCCACCTTGTCCTTCCAGCCGAACGGCTCCACCGCGATGCGATGCCCGATGCGTTCCCACGCCAGGCGTCCAACCAGGGGCAGTCCCGGCCAGGGGGAGGCGACGCGGATGTCCAGCCGACGGCTCGGACCACGGGTCACAAAACCATCCATGGCATCACATCCTGGAATCCCTCGGCCGGGTGGAAGCAGGGATGATGGGGTGATGCGCCCCCTCCGCCCCCGCCCGGCCGCCTTCACCCTCATCGAACTGCTGGTGGTGGTCGCCATCATCGCCGTGCTGGCCGGCATGCTGATGCCCGCGGTGGCCGCGGTGCGCGATGCCGCGCGCGGCCTGACCTGCGGCAACAACCTGCGTCAGCTCGGACTCGGCCATGCGTCCTACGTCAGCGACAACGAGGGGCGGATCGTGTGGGCGTGCAATCCCACCAGCAGCGAATGGTGGGACATCGCCCTGCTGCCGTACGTCGAGTACCAGGGCAAGGTCCTGGCCTGCGCCGTCGACCGCACCACCCTCTATCCGCGCACCCGCGTGCTGGACGGGGTATCCGTCACCACCCGCCGTTCCTACACCATCACCGCGGGCCAGTACGCCGCAGGCGACCAGTTCCGCGAAACCGCATCCTGGGGAGGCGGGTCCAAGCTGCTCAACCAGGTCGATGGCTCGGGCACCTCCCTGCTGAGCGACAACCACGCCAGCAACAACATCGCCTTCAACGGCTCGAGCTGCTTCACCCGCAACTCCTTCTGGATCACCACCGCCCATCGCGGCAAGGCCGGGTGGCTGTTCCTCGACGGGCATGTGGGCATGCATGGCGAACGCGAGTCGTGGGGCAGCGGCGCCTCCGGCCAGGGGGTGCTGACCGCCAAAGGGTTCTGGACCACCACGGCTGGGGACTGAGCCTGGACGGGCAGATCACAGAAGCGTCCGCAATATCACATTCCAAGGCAGGATAGCCGGGCCGAACACCATAGAGTTATCCTATGCTCAGACCCGCAAGCCTGCGTCCGGCCTTCACCCTCATCGAGCTGCTGGTGGTGATCACCATCGTCGCGGTGCTGGCTGGCATGCTGATGCCCGCCATCGCCCAGGTGAAGGGTGCCGCGCAGTCGCTCCAGTGCGGCAACAACCTGCGCCAGCTGGGCATGGGGATGCAGTCCTACGCCGTGGACTGGGACGGTATCCTGGTGCCGCTGGTCCAGCCGGTGCCGGCCGGCACGGTCGGCTGCGGCGGCAACGCCTCCGGCTACTTCTTCAGCTGGGACACCAACCTGCTGCGCCAGCTCGACTACGCCGCCGCCACCATCACCTGTCCGCTCGACCGCACCTCGCCGCGCCAGACCCGCACCATCGACCCTGGGGTCACCCGCACCAGTCGGCGCTCGTATTCGTATGTATGCGGCTGGAACCCGGCCCTTCCGGACAACTACCGCGATTCCACCTTCGATCGCAACACCTTCCGCGCCAAGTCGTTGCAGAGCATCGCCGATCACTCCGGCACCGCCCTGCTGGTGGACCGGGTCAACCCCGTCAACAGCTTCGGCGATCCCTGGGCGGGCAACGTGGACCGCACCGACAATGTCACCCTGGCGCACCGCATCCGCGCCAACTGGCTGTTCCTCGACGGCCATGTCGGGCTGCAGACCTTGGCGGAATCCGCCGGCACCGGCACCCTGGGCATCGGCGGGCAGAGCGCCAAAGGGTACTGGACCACCATCGGCGGCGACTGATCCGGGCTCGGATCCCACTCAACGAAAACCGTTGAGTTATCGTATGTTCTTCCACCTAATATCCCTCCTCAGGTGGACCTCATGCAGCCCAGCCCGGCCCTCCGCTTCCTCGTCCCCAGCCTCGCCCTGATCGCCGGGTTGACCGGCTGCCAGCAGCAGGCGCCCAGCGAGTCCGCGCGGCCGGAACCGGTTCCCACCGTCGTCGCCCCGGCCCCACCGCCCAGCATCCCGACCCCCTTCGCGGTGGATGGCCGTCGCGCCTGCTTCGACCTCGCCGGCACCTGGGAGGCGCAGTCGGTGCCGGTCGACCTCGCCTGGCCGCCGCCGGCCGCCGGCTGGAAGCCGCATCCGGTCCCGCACCGCGAGACCAGCCTCATCAGCAGCGACAACGTCGGCCCGTATTTCCCGCAGAATCCCAGCGAGATCGTCGACGCCCAGGGCGCCGCAGTGGAGAAGGCCAAGGCGGCGGCCTGGTTCCGCCGCCCGTTCACCCTCGGCGGCGGGGTGCCGGCCGGCATGCGCGCCCTGCTCCGCCTCGACGGGGTGGCGTGGAAGCACCTGGCGATGCTCAACGACGCCAAGGTCGGCGAGTCGGTGCTCGGCCTGGCCCCCCACGTCTACGACGTCACCGCCCTGCTGCGCCCCGGCGAGAACCGCCTGGCCATCGCCGCCACCAACCGCGCTCCGCTGTGGGACCAGGCGCAGAAGAGCTACGTCGCCCCCATCGCCGGGGTGATGCCGGGCATCTACGACGGAGTGCGCCTGGAGCTGGTGCCCGAGCTGCGCATCGACGACGCCTTCGTGCGCACCTCGGTCGCGCGCAAGCGCATCGAGGTCGACATCACCCTGGTCAATGCCGGCGCCAGCGAACAGGTGGTCGTGCCCCAGGTGGCGGTCAGCGACGTGGACGGGGTGGTGCAGGTGGCGATGGCCGGCGCCCCGGTGACGGTGGCCGCCGGCGCGACCGTGACCACCACCGTGGGGGCCGACTGGCTGGCCCGCCACCTGTGGACCCCCGGCACCCCCAGCCTCAACCGCGCCACCGTGCGCCTCACCTCGGGCGCCACCGAGGTCGACCAGCTCGGGGTGACCTTCGGCTTCCGCGAATTCACCGCCAAGGGCCGCGACTTCCAGCTCAACGGCCGGCGCCAGGTGCTGCTGCGCAACTCCTGGCTGCGCCACGGCGGCGCCGAACGCGAGGAGGTGGCCGGCTTCGTGCGCGACGAGACCGCCGGCTTCAACTGCGTGCGCCTGCACCTGGCCCAGAACAACCCGGCGATCATCGACCAGGCCGACCACACCGGGCTGATGATCATCCCCGAGTTCTGGGGTTGGTACACCGGCAGCGACAAGCCCTTCCCGATCACCAAGAGCGGGGCCTGGGTGCCCAACACCGCCGAGACCATGCGCCGGCAGGTGCGTCGTTGGCGCAACCACCCCTCGGTGGTGATGTGGAGCGTGACCAACGAGACCATGTGGGACAGCACCACCCCGGCGCGCATGGCCGCGGCCGACGTGCTGGCCAAGGCGGTGCGCGCCGCCGATCCCACCCGTCTGCTGCAGGGCGATGCCGAGATCACCTGGGACGGCCGGCTTGACGCCATCAGCATCCACTACCCGGAAGGCGACGCCGGGACGGTGGGCAAGCGCTACGACAACAGCGGATGGCTGGTGCCCAACGACCTCGGCTGGCTCAACCAGGAGGGCCGCAGCCGCTCCTGGCGCGCCGACTTCCTGTGGGACCGGCCGCTGATGCTGGGCGAGTTCTACTGCCGCGATGGCGATGAGCCGGAGCGCTACACCGCCTATGTCGGCGAGGCCGCCTACGACCGCACCGCCTGGACGGTCAAGGATTTCAGCGGCCGCGATGCGCCCACCACCTTCGGCAGCCCGTGGATCGAGATGGTCAGGATGAGCTGCGACCACTACCGCGCCGCCGGGGTGGCCTGCCTCAACCCCTGGACCGGGCTCGGCTCGCAGCTCATGCCGCAGCTGCTGGTGGCGCCCCTCGACCACTTCCCCAACGCCTTCGGCGGCGAGGACTTCCCGCGCCGCTTCGTGGTCGCCAACGACCACCACCAGCAGTGGAACGACCTCCACCTCCAGGCCACCCTGCTGGTCGACGGCCGCGAGGTGTGGAGCGAACGCCGCATCCCCGCCGGATGCACCCCCGGCGAGCAGAAGCAGCTGGTGGTGACCATCAAACCGCCGCGGGTCGAACGCCAGACCCGCGCCCAGCTGGTGGTGCGCCTGTGCTGGATGCGCGGACCCACCCCCTACGAGCTCGGCCGCCATGAGGAGCCGGTGTGGATCCACCCCCGCGCCAGCCTGGCCGGCAGCGACGCCAAGGCGATCGCGCTGGTCGATGGCGACGGCGCCACCGCCAAGGCCCTGGCCGCGCTCGGCCTCGCGCTCAAGGCCGGAGCGAGCGATGATGCCGCGCTGGCGGGCAAGCGCCTGCTGGTGATCGGCGAAGGCGCGGCGGCCAAGGCCGATCTCGCCGCCGCCGCGCGCTTCGCCGAGCGCGGCGGCCAGGTGCTGGTGCTGCACCAGACCGCGCTCGACGCCTTCGTGCCCGCCCAGCCCGAGATCGACCCCCGCCATGCCGCCACCTTCAGCTGGCGCAGCGCCGACCATCCCGCCCTGGCCGGGCTCGACGACCGCCAGCTGCGTTTCTGGCAGCCCGATCACGTGGTGGCCACGGAAAGCCTGGTGCGCCCGTCGGCCGGCGCCGCCCTCGGCGCCGCCAGCAGCGGCGGACGCTACGGCATGCACTGGTCGCCGCTCGCCAGCGTGCGCCACGGCAAGGGCGCGGTGACCTTCTGCCAGTACCTGCTCGCCGGGCGGGTGGCGGTCGAGCCGGTGGCCGGACGCATCCTGGCCCAGGCGGTGGCGGCCGCGCTCGCCGCCGCCCCGGCCGAACCGGCCCCGGCCCTGCGCCTGGTGGGGGTGGGCAGGCAGGCCCAGGCGGTGCTTGCCGCCAGCCATGTGCTGACCAGCGACGGGGCGGCCGGCAATGGGCCGATCCTGCTCGACGCCAGCACCCCGCCCGACGCCGCCACCGTGGCCAGGCTGCGCGCCGAGGTCGAGGCCGGGCGCACCCTGTGGCTGCGCGGGCTGAACGAGAAGACCCTGCCCGCGGTGCAGGCCCTGCTGCCGTGGAAACCGGGCTTCGCGCCGCTGGGCAAGGTGCACGGCGCCATGCTGCGCGTCGCCGACCCGCTCGCCGCCGGGATCGGCTCCGGCGATCTCTACTGGGGCCGCGGCCCCAACGGCGGCAAGCCCACCGCCGCGCTGGGCGGGCCGGTGGTGGTGCCGCCGGCGCTCGACGCTGCGGTGCTGATCAGCGAGCCGGCGCTGCTGCTGGCGGTGACGGTGGGCAGGGGCCGGGTGCTGATCGACCAGCTCGCCTGGGACCAGGCGCTGGCGGTCGAGACCGAGCGCGTCACCCGCATCGTCAGCTGCCTGGCGCGCGGCACCGGGGCCGGCTTCCGCGCCCCCGCCGACGGCGCCCGGCGCTACCGCTTCACCGGCGTCGACCTGGCCAGGTTCGCCAACCGCGGCTACGTCGACGACCAGGCCGGCGACGGGGTGGGCGGCTTCACCGACCAGGGTGACAACGACCTGCGCTACTTCCTGATCAACCACACCGGCATGGTCGGGGGCATGGCGGTGGCGGCCGAACGCTTCCCCGCCCAGGTCAGGCTGAACGGCGTCGAATACCGGCTCACCGACCCCAAGGCCAACGGCGGCAAGGCCATGCTGGTGTTCCGCGCCGGCGAGCACGACCCCCAGGCGCTGGCCGAGGTGCGCGGCATCCCGGTGGGCAAGGTGCTCGCCGACCGGGTGTGGTTCCTGCACACCGGCGCCTGGCAGAGCGACAAGGGCTACGGCACCGAGGTGGCACGCTACGAGATCGTCTATGCCGACGGCACCCGCGCCGCAGCGCCGGTGCGCATCGGTCAGGAGATCAACGACTGGTGGGATCCCAAGCCGCTCTCCGGCGCCCAGGTGGCGTGGACCGGGCGCAACGAGAAGACCGCCCCGGTGGGGGTCTACAGCATGGCCTGGGACAACCCGCACCCGGACAAGCCGATCGCCGCCATCGATGTGCTCGGCAACCTCGCCCAGACCCAGGTGGCTCTGCTCGCCATCACCCTGGGCAGCGAGGAGGGCGGCGCCCGTCCGGCTGCCGCCTGGGAACTCGGCCGGATGGACAAGGGCGTGGTCGCCGCCGTGATCGGCGGCGAGGCGTTGGCCGGGACCGGCACGGTGGCGGCGATCGGCCCCCGCAACGGCCTGCGCTTCAAGGACGGCCAGTCTGTGGCCGGCAAGCTGCCGGCGGGCAACCCCCTGGCGGTCGGGGCGCCGCTGGCGATCGAGGTCGAGGTCGCCCCCGAGGGCAAGCCGGGCGGCTACTGCGGCGGCATTGTCGAGGCCGGCAACTACCAGACCAACGGCCTGCGCCTGGTCATCGGCCAGGACCTCAAGGTCTGCGTCGAGCACTGGGCCGGCCCCGGCGCCGCCAATGCCACCTACTTCAAGAGCCGCGAGCCGCTGCCGCCCGGCCGCTTCTCGACCGTGCGCTACGAGCATGACGGCAAGGAGGGGCGCCTGTTGGTCGACGGCCAGGTGCAGGAGGTCAAGGCCTGCGCCCCCGCCGCGCCCTATCCCGGCGGCGTGCGCATCGGCCTGGCCGGCGGCAAGGACTACTGGTTCACTGGCGTGGTGGGCACGGTGCGCATCCTGCAGCTGGAGACCGCCCGATGAGCACCCCCCGTCCGATCCCCGCCTGGTTCCGCAATGCCAGACTGGGCATGTTCATCCACTACGGCCTCTACAGCCTGTTCGGCGGCAACGAGAACGAGATCCGCCGCCAGGTCGGGCGCGCGGCCTACGCCAAGGCCATCGACCGCTTCCGCGCCCAGGACGCCGACCCCGAGGCCTGGGCCGCGCTCGCCGCCGCCAGCGGCTGCTCGTACCTGGTGCTCACCGCCAAGCATGGCGAAGGCTTCTGCCTGTGGCCCAGCCGCCACACCGACTGCCACGTCGGCCACAGCCCGTGCGGGCGCGACCTGGTGGGCGAGACGGTGGCGGCCTGCCGCCGGCACCGCCTGCGGGTGGGCATCTACTTCGGCCCCCAGACCTGGATCAGCCCGCTCGCCGACGACGACCGCGCCGGCTACCGCGCCATGGTCCTGGGCATGATCGACGAGCTGATGACCGCCTACGGGCGCATCGACCTGCTCTGGCTCGACGACAGCGACGAGCCCCGCCTCGACGACGCCACCGCCGCCGCCATCGTCCTGCTCGCCCGCCGCCGCCAGCCCGGGATCGTGGTCAACGACCGCGGCTTCCCCCGCCGCGACGGCGGCCTGGGAGACTACGTCACCCCCGAGCGCTTCCTGCCCGACCGCACCGAGGCCAAACACCGGCCGTGGGAGGCCTGCGACTCGATCGGGGTGCACAGCTGGGGCTGGCACGCCGACGAGCGCTTCTGGTCGGCGCCCGAGCTGGCGCGCCGGCTGGCCACCGCGGCGGCGCGCGGCGGGCGCTACCTGCTCAACGTCCAGCCCGAGGCCGGCGGCCGCATCCGTCCGGAATGCGTCGCGCGCTTCCAGGCCCTGGGCGCCTGGGCGGCGCAGCACCGCCGGGCCCTGGCCGCCGGC